>JBBJMF010000071.1:0-14532 GCA_037719575.1 Nocardioidaceae bacterium | reverse complement strand
TGCGGCCATCGCTCGCGGCATCGCACTCCTGAACGAATCGTTGCGCCGCTCGTGCGCGCAGGCGGACGCGTACCAGCTCCAGGCTGCTATCGCGGCAGAGCATGCCCGTGCCGCCAGCTATGACGACACCGACTGGACCGAGATCCTGCGGCTCTACGGCCTGCTCGTGTCGATCGCTCCGAGTTCCGCCGCCGGTCTCGGCCGGGTGGTTGCCGCAGCCGAAGCGGCCGATGCGGCGACCGGGCTGGCCATGCTGGCCGACCTGCCGACGAGCCCCCGCTGGCACGCGGTTCGCGCCGAGCTGCTCGCCCGCGAGGGCCGGTACGCAGAGGCGGCCCGCGAGCTCGCCGAATCTCTCGACGGACCGGGATCGCAGCCGGAACGCCAGCATCGGGAGCGACGTCGAGAGGCATTCCTCCAGCTGGCCGTGCCGACCGCGCCAGACGAGAGGGTGCCCTGAAATGCCGGGAGATGGAGGCCCCACCGTCGACCAGGTCTTCTCGGCCGTGGGACATCGCGTACTCGCGCTCCACCCCGGCGACGAGGAGGGACGAATGCTGCGGTCCCCTGGGCTCAAGACGGCCGGAAAGTTCTACGCCTTCGCCACCGCGGCCGACGTCGTGGTCAAGCTTCCGTCGTCACGCGTTGACGAACTCATCGACAGCGGCCGGGGTCTTGTCTGCTCACCGCGGCCAGGACGGCCCATGAAGGAGTGGCTCCGCATCCCTGCGCCCGACGAGGCGACCTGTCTGTCCTACCTCCTGGAGGCGCGGACCTTTGTCTCGGCAGTTGCCGGGAACCGAGGGGACGAGCGGTCGCAGCCGGGGCTGCCGAAGTCGACCGCGGGCCGGAGAAGGTGACCAGACCTCGTCGTCGGTGCCGCGTATCGTCGGCTGCATGTGCCGGAACATCACCGAGCTGCGCGGGCTCGAACCATCCGCGACGACCGAGGAGATCGAAGCGGCCGCGCGGCAGTACGTCCGCAAGGTGAGCGGAATCCAGAAGGTGAGTGACAGCACCCGCGAGCCGTTCGAGGCGGCGGTCGTCGAGGTCTCGGCGACCACGATGCGACTGCTGGCCTCGCTGCCGGCGCGCAAGCAGCCGCCGGTGACTGTGCCACCGCTGCGCCGCCCAGAGGTTCGAGCGAGGGTCGCGGCCCGATCCCACGTATGACGGGTGACCACCCGGCGTCCGCCGGGTCGTTCGATGCCCTGGTCGCTGAAGGCATGGCGGTCGACGTCGAGGCCTTCGCCGACCATTCGTTCGACCTCGTGCTCAATCGCCACGAGTCGTTCAACCCGCGTGACGTCCGCCGCGTGCTCCGGCCGGGCGGGTGGTTCCTGACGCAGCAGGTCGGTGGGGGCGACGTGAGCTCGTTGCGGGATCTGCTCGGGCTCCCAGCCCGCAGGGTGGCGTGGGACGTCGCGACGGCGCGGTGTCGGATTGAAGCGGAAGGACTTGTACTCGTCGCGGGCGACGAGGACCGGAGCCGCACGGCGTTCACCGACGTCGCAGCGCTGGTCGGGTACGTCCGCTCAGCTCCCTGGGAGGTCCCTGACTTCGATGTCGACCTGCTACGGCCGCGCCTACGCGCGATCCACGCCGACTGTCCGTGCCGGGCAGGTCACCACGATCCAGCACCGGTTCTGGCTGGCCGCTCGAAGCTCAGGCCCGGACGAGCAGGCCGCTCGTCGCTCGTGCGCCGCCAGGGACTCGAACCCCGAACCCGCAGATTAAGAGTCAGGCCAGGGACGTGTCGGGCGGTGATCTCTCATGATCGCGGGTGCTGTTTCCGCAGGTCAGCGCGCTCCGACGGTGCTGCCTAGTCCACGCCCGATCGACGGCGCTCCGCCCGTCTGTGATTTCCGTGTGACAGCAAGGCGCGACCCCGGCGATGGATACGTCGGGCGTCGACCTTTACGCGGACCGGCAGCGGTCAGCGGTCGCCGACGCGATCCTCGCCGGCGGCCCCGCGTGCGGTTGCTACGCATTCGCAGGACATCGCCTGTCTCGAGCTGGAGCCTGCACTTGGCCCTCGTCACCACCGCGCACGAGCCGGTTCTCGCCGGGCGCGCCCGGCTCACGGCGATGGAGGCCCCGGGCACGGGGACACCCGGCGCTCGGTGATGAGTGGCCCCCGCCCTTGAAGCCCGAATCGGACGAGGCGATCTTGTGAGCTGCTGATTCGGCCGCCCATCTACTCTTGCCTCACGACATCGACCGAGATCTCCACCGCCGGAACCGTCCCCCTGTTCTCGAGCCAGTGGACGGTGCTCCGGTCCTCGGGCCAGCCCAGACCTGGCCCGTAGTCCGTGGCGATCCCATCTCGATGGTCGGTGATGGTTCCTTGCAGTACGTAGACGGTCCCCGGTCTGCCCTTGTGGTCGTGAACCGGGCCGAAGACGCCGCCAGGCTCGATGGTCACCATTCGCATCCGAAGCTGGCGCCCTTCCATGCCCTCGATCTCGGAGCCGAGATCAACCATGGCAAGTAGCTCCACTGCGACACCCCTCGTCTCCGGTGCCACCCGTCCGTCGCTCATCGCGCTGCCCTCTCCGTGAATCCGGCCCGCCGCCGCTCGCCGGGTCTCCCCAGGTTCGCCTCTCGAGTTCCGCAATCCTGGCGGGCGGGGACGGATTATTCACCCTCCGGAAGCGCTCGTCCACCCGCGTGCGTCGCACCGGCGCTTGGTGATCATCAGCGCCCCCTTGGTCACGTGACACGATGGGTCAGGGAGAGATATACCGGCGGAGAGGTCTCCGCCGGCCTAAGCGGCTCAGAGATTCCTCTCCCCCTCCCCCTGTTCAAGATCATCCATTCGCGTGACTGTCTCTACCCGGTCACGTGCTCGCCGGTCCGTCGTCGTCGATGATCCACTCGGTGCGGACCTGATCGAGGTAGGCGCCGAGGTCCTCGACGAGCTCGCCGCCTCGACGGGCTCGAGGTCGTGAGCGATCGCCGCGAGCACGGACGCCCGTCGGTCGCCTTCCTCGGTGGCGGCGACCGCGAGAACATGGAAGACGTGCGAGACGCGGGGCCGGTCGCTGTCGATCGCCTGGCGTGACATGGCGAGCCAGTGCCGCTCGAGGACGAGGCGTTCCGCGCTGGCGAGGTCTCGCAGCGCGGGCGTCGAGCTCGGTGGGCGCGGTGTCCGGTTGCCAGGTCACGCGTCGGCGCCCGCCGGATCGGACTCAGCCTCGCAGGTGGCGGCGTGCTCGAGGCAGAGCCGGCAGCGGTTGCCGGTCACGCCGCACCGTCCGGGAGCATCTCGGCGCCGAGCTCGGTCTGGACGAGGCGCAGGTGGTTACCTGGATCCGCTGCGTCTTCGCCGGATCGTTCGTCCTCCTAGCCGGCCTGCTGGCCCTCACGGAGCGATGACCGCTGGAACCTCACGCCTTCGCGTTGATGTGCACCGCGAAGTCGCCGAGCGGCGTGCCGCTGAGCATGTCCGGGTCACCGTCGCCATCAAGATCACCCAAGGTTCCGAGCCCACCGCCGGCGAGCGTGTCGTCGATCACCGGGAACACGCCGTTGCCGTTGTTGAGGTAGAAGTCGATCTTGGAGCTGCCTGTGGTCGCGATGTCGGGATCGCCGTTGAGATCCAGGTCGGCGGTGCGCACCTGCCCGACCGGACCGGCATAGGTCGTCGGCGCTCCGAGCTGCCCGCCGGCCGTCGTCAGCAGCACGTACATCGCGTTGATGCCACCGTTGGAGCCACGCGTACCCGCCGTGACGACGTCCGGACGGGTGTCGTTGTTGAGATCGGCGAGCGTGCCGTTGTTCAGGTTCGACTGGACGCTGACGGTCTGCACGAGGGTGAACGTCCCGTCCCCGTGGCCTTGCTGCTGCCTGATCTCACCCGAGCCGAAGTCCTCGCTCCCGGTCCTCACGATCGTTACGGCGTCGATGTCCCCGTCACCGGTGACGTCGGCCAGCAGCACCTCGCGCTGGCCAGGGCCGCCGACGCCGGACGCGATCGGTGCCCCGAACGTGCCGTCGCCGACGCCCAGCTTCACGGTAAGCTGGGTTAAGTTGTGCGTGACGATGTCAAGGTGGGTGTCACCGTTCACGTCGGCCAGCCCGACGCCGAGGATGTCCGCGTGGAAGTCACCCGTGACCGACAGCGTCGCCTTGCCGAACGATCCGTCGCCCCTGCCGATCGACCAGAACAGGTTGTTCGGGCTGGCCTGGAAATTGTCGAAGCCGCCGACGACATCGGGAATCCCGTCCTCGTTGATGTCGCCGATCCCCGAGGCTGCGGTCTCGCCGCGGACGTTCGACGTGATCTGCTTCCCGAACGTGCCGTCGCCCGTGCCGAGCTGCGCGATGATCACGCTCTTCAGCTTCCCCGAGATGAGGCCGGTCGCCCCGGTGACCTTGTCCAGGTCACCGTCCCCGTCAAGATCCACCAAGTCCTCCGAGAGCGGACCGGGCGTGAGCTTGGCCGACTCGAACCCCCGACGCGTCGACAGCGTCCCGTACAGCCGGTCGTCCACGAACGACACCAGGTCGTCACGACCGTCGGCGTCGAGGTCGCCGACCTCGAGCCCGTTCGTGCCGACGATCCAGTGCGTGGCCTGGCGGAAGTGGCCGTCGCCCTTTCCGCGCAGCAGGGCTGACGCGGTCGAGTCGTTGTCCAGCCCGGCCACGATGTCGGTGTTGCCGTCGCGGTCGATCAGGCCGGCCGTCACCCACACAGCCTGCCGGGTGCCGAGCTCGATCTGGTCGCCGCCCACGAACGTCCCGGTCCCGGTACCGAGGCCGACCCCACGTGCCCGCCGGACGCGTCGACCACGGCGACGTCGGTCGCCCCGTCGCCGTCGAAGTCGGCGACAGCAAGCTCGATGCCGCTGAGCACGCTGGAGAACTGGAAGATCTGGACGCCGAACGTCCCGTCGCCGTTGCCGAGCATCGTCCAGACCGGGCCGCCGGCCGCGCCGATCAGGTCGAGGTCGGTGTCACCGTCAACGTACGCGATCTCGAGGTCGTAGCTGTCGAAGTCAGGAGTGTTGACGATCGGCGGCTTGAACGTGCCGTCGCCCTTGCTGATGTACGTCTTCACCAGCGCAGCACCGTTCTGGCTGGTGACGAAGTCGTCGAACCCGTCGCCGTTGAGGTCACCCGCGACGATCTGGACCTTGACGGTGTTGTCCGGCGTCTGCCGCTTCGTGAACGTCCCGTCACCGTCGGACGTGAGGACCACGAGCGAGGACGGACCACCGGTCGTGCAGCCCAGGACCACCAGGTCGGCGAGGCCGTCGTTATTCCAGTCGCCGGTCGCCAGATCGCACGCGCCCAGCTCCGAGCCAAGGTCGGTGGTGATCGCGCCGACAAGATGACCCCGCCCGTCGCCGAGGGAGACCCCTACGCCGATGCCGAACAACGGCGCCGGGCCCTGGTTGACGACGGCCACGTCGAGGTTGCCGTCGCCGTTGTAGTCGGCGGTGTCCAGGTGCTGCGGCAACGTTCCGCTGCCGAGTCCCCAGTCGGGGGCGACGAACCGCACCGGCCCGGTGTCGGCGTCCGACGTTGGCGGCGCTGCCGCCTGGGCAACGCCCCCATCGCCAGGAAGAGCGCTGGCAGCGCCATCGCCCATGTCCGACGAGTACGGGTACGACCTGGCAAAGCGATCATCCCCCGCGATGCCAGATGGCGCCGGTGGACTCGGTGTAGTCAAAGCCCGCGGCCCAGACGCCGCCGCCGACGGCGACGATGCCGTCGAACGAGGTGTTCCGCGCCGGCAGCTCGGAGATCCAGGTCCCGCCGCCGTTGGTGCTGTGGGCGACGTACCCGTCGTTGCTGGCACCGCGGGGGGCGGTGGCGATCCACACCATGCTCGGACTCACCGCGAACACGTTGTTGATAACGCCCGGGATGCCAGGGCTCTGCTTCGACCAGGTCCGGCCGCCATCGGTGGTGTGCAACAGGTACCCGCTGAAGCCGTCAGCGGCCACCACCCAGCCGTTGTTGGCGTCCGCGAAGGAGACGTTAAGCAACGACGGACCGCCGGGGCCGTAGAGCCCCAACGGGTTCTGCTGAGTCCAGGTCGCACCCGCGTCGGTGGTCTTCACCAGCGCAGCGTCCCGGCCGACGATCCATCCGGTCGTCGCGGTGGGGAAGTCCACTGCCTGCCAGGGTCCGAAGTAGGAGGGCAGTACCGCCGGGAGCACCCTCCAGGTGGACCCTCCGTCGGTGGACCGTTCGACCCGCGACGACGTGCAGCAGTTGTAGCCGACCGCGACGATGGTCCGCGCGTCCAGCGCGTCGATGCCGTAGAGTGTCGAGCCGTTGTGGGCGCCCTGCTGGGTCCAGTTCCGCCCGCCGTCAGCCGAGTGGAAGACGAACTGGTCCCCCACGACGTTGCCGCGAACCGCCAACCACCCGTTCGAGTTGTCGACGAAGTCGATGTCGCCGACCTCGCCCACGCCGATCGGAAGGGCAGAACGGGTCCACCGCCCGCCGCCGTTGGTGGTGTACAGGATGTCGCCGTCCGACTGCGCGGTCCACAGGTGGTCGGCGTCGGTGAACGCCATCCGGCCCGAGACCGTGCAGGTGCCGCTCAGTCTCGACTTCCAGCTGGCGCCGCCGTCGCCCGTCGTGAGCAGGGACCCGCAGACGCCAACTGCGATGCCGTGCAGGGCGTCGCCGAAGCTGACCCCCTCCAAGGGGTACCGGTTGTTCGGGTTGCGCTGGGAGCTGTTCACCCCACCCTTCACGTTCGTCCACGTGGCCCCGCCGTCGGCGGTGCGAACGATGTCGGACTCGGCGCCGACCCCCCAGCCGTTCTGGGCATCACTGAAGAAGATCTCGTTCAGCCAGGTGTTGGTCGGCAATGTTCCCCGCTGCTGCCAGGTTCCTCCGCCGTCCGTCGTACGCTCCGAGGTCGTGTTGGTCACGGAGAAGCCCACCTGCGGGCTTACGAAGAAGCCGCCGTGCCCGGAGACGAAGGTCCAGGTCTGGCCGCCGTTCGCCGTGTGCAGGACGCCACCGGTGGCCGATGCGACCCCGTTCGAGGCGTCGAAGAACTGGATCCGGCCGACTGCGTAGGGGAAGCTGGTCGGCACCCAGGTCTTGCCCCCGTCGGTGGTCTTGTAGACGGAGCTGGTGCCGTTGGAGATGAAGCCGGTCCGGGTGTCTTTCATCTCCACCTGGTACACGGACCCCAGCGCGCTCGGGCTCCGCAGCCAGGTGGCCCCGCCGTCGGTCGTGTACAGCTCCACGTTTCCGACCGCCACGCCGTGGAGCGAGTCGACGAAGCGCACGGCGTTGAGGGACTCCGTGGTCCCGCTCTTCTGCCTGGTCCAGGTCACACCGCCGTCAGTCGTGTGGATGATCGTGCCGTTGGCGCCGACCGCCCACGCCTCGGTGGCGGAGAGCATGTCCACGCCCTGGAGCGCCTGTCCGGTGGGCACCGGGCTCTGGCGCTGCCAGCTCGATGTCGCGGCGGAGGACATGCCGACACCCAGCGCCGGCACCGCCGGCACCGTCGTCACCAGCAGCAGGGCCGAAAGAAGCAGCACAACGCGTCGTCCGACGCCCCGTCCACGCCGGCTGGTGGCGACATCACCCCGTGAGACTCTGCTACCGGGAGACCTACGGGTCATCGTCTTCAGCTCCTTGCGGTTGCTGGCGCAGGGTTTGGGCGGGAAGTCACGATCATTGTGGAGGATCCAACCGGCGGCGCCAGCAGACGATGGTTGGAGTACCTGGCGGTGCCGCCGAACTATCCGGCCCGAGCCGGAGCGGACACGACGCAGAACTCGTTGCCGTCCGGGTCGGTGAGGACGACGAAGTCCGCGTCCGCTGGATAGGTCCAGTCCGGCCGGCCCGCACCGAGTCCCAGCAGGCGCCGCACCCCCGCCATCTGGTCATCGCCGTACAGGTCCAGTGCAGGCGGTTCGGCCTGCTCCGCGGGGCGTCGCTTCGCTGCAACGACAGGCTGGACCAGCCCCCGCCCGGCGCGGTCAGCACGACAAAGTCGTCGTCGGTGTGCTCGACTCGCTCCACATAGCCCAGAACGGCCGTGAACCGCCCCGGGTTCAGTGTCGGGTGAGTTCTCCCGGTAGCGGCGGCCTCGGGGAGGTGTTCTGACGGTGGTGCTCATGCTCGTACTCGATCGGTGGGACGTCCCCGATCGAGGAGTGCAGCCGGGTCTGGTTGAACCAGTGCGCCCAGGAAAGGGTTGCCAGCTCGAGATCATCGACGCCTCGCCATGGCTCGGACTCCGTTGGTCCGACGTCGACCTCGAGCGCTGCGTCGTGCACGTCCGCCAGCAGGTCACCCAGGACGTCGCCAACCTCGAGCCGTGCGCCTCGTGCGGGCGCGCGCACCGCGGTCTGCGGTTCTCCCTGCCGAAGACCCGGTCGAGCGAGGCGCGGGTCGACCTCGACGCGCGAGCGGTCGGCGCGCTCATGGCGCACCGGCTGCAGCAGGACGTCGAGCGCACCGGGTGGGGAGCGGAGTACGCCGACCATGGGCTCGTGTTCGCCCGGGAGGACGGCGACCCGTACGACCCGGCCGTGGTGACCCGCACTTTCAAGCGGCTGGCCAAGGCGGCCGGTCTGCCCGCGGACGTGTGGTTCCACGCCGCGACCCGGCACGGTCACGCGAGCATGCTGCTCGCCGCCGGCGTCGACATCGCGATCGTGTCGAAGCGGCTGCGGCACTCGTCGATCTCGATCACGTCGGACACGTACTCGCACCTGCTCGAGGGCGTCGGCCGGCGTGCCGCTGAGGCGGCTTCGGCGCTGCTCCCAGCGCGCTCGACGCCCGAGTGTGACGACTCTGTGACGGCAGGGGCCCCGGAAGTGGATCAGCACTTCCGCCGCGAGGACGAAAGTGCTGGTCGAACGAGTGCGCCGCCAGGGACTCGAACCCCGAACCCGCAGATTAAGAGTCTGCTGCTCTGCCAGTTGAGCTAGCGGCGCAAGGTCGATCATGGTAGCGCCTTGGTCGGAAGCGCATGTACGGCCTACGGTAGCCAGATGAAGTGGATCATCATCATCCTCATCGTCCTGCTCGTCCTCGGCGCCCTCTCCTTTATGCGCGGCCGCGGGAGCCGTCTCTAGCCAGCCAGGATTGACCACCAAGTGCTTGGCCCGGCTGCGCGCCTGCATGAGATCGACGCGTGTGCCGGGGACACTGCTGCTCGACCCTTGTCCGGCAACCCGCCGCACGGGGCAGTCCGTTACCTTAGATTTTACTGCGGTCCGGCGCGAAATCACGCGATGACTCGCGTCCGCCAGCCGTGTGCCCTGCTCCCAGCAGCACGACGGCCAGCGCGCCGTTCCCAGTTGGAGGTCACCCATGTCCGAGAACCCGACCCAGACCTACCCGACCCAGACCTACCCGGCCGTAACCACCGCCCGGCCGGCTGCGACCGAGGCCCAGGACCCGCATGGCGTCGCCGCCCCGGCCGCCGTCAGCCGCGAAGCCGCCACCGGGTCCGGCCCGCAGTGGGTTCCGCTGCTTCCGGGCAAGGCATCGCTCGCCCTGATCGCGCTCGGCGTCGTCACCGGCATCGCCGGACCGATCCTTCTGTGGCTGAACTTCGTCGTCGACCGGGAGGCGGCGTCCTTCCAGCGCGTCGGGTTCCTGCTCGTCATCATCGGGTTAGGCGTGGTCGTGATCGCCCTGACCCTCCTCCTCGCGGAGACCGCGCGACTCGAACGCACCTCGTCGATCGACGCAGCCGGCGCTCGCCCGGACTCGCGCGCCGACCAGGCTCGGGGTTTGACCGGCGCTCGGGCCGTCGCACTCCTGGGGGTCGTCCTCATCCTCGCGGGGGCCTTCCTCGTCCGGCCGGTGGAACCGGCGGTCGGCACCAGCGGTGGCGGCGGCAGCAGCCAGGGTGGCGGCGGGAACGCCGGCGGCGGCAGGGGTCGCTGATCGGAGCCGACCACGACCGGCGAGGCCGTAGGGGGCTCGATCCGGTCAGGTCGGCGCCCCACTCCTGGGGGCTTCATCGGCACCGCTGTCGTCGGCGTCGCTGTCGTCGCGCCGGAAGAACGTGAACGACCCGTTCGTCTCCAGCACCGCGAGCTGGATCTCGCCCAGATCTCGGATGCCGTTCGCGCGCGCGGCCTCCAGCAACTCCTCCATGGGCAGCCGTTCGTACCGGAGCACCCGCTCGCGCGGTCGGCCGTGGTCGAGGACAACTGTGGGCGAGCCGTCGATGAGCGATCGCGTGCGCGGGAACCGCCAGCTCACGTACGACAGCGTCACCGTGAGCAGCGCGAACGTTGCGACCACCAGGATGCCCCCGGTGAGTGAGTAGTCCTCCTGCGTGACGGACTGCTGGATGAGATCACCGATGGCGACAAGCAGCACGAGCTCGAAGGCGCTCAGCTGGCCCAGCTCGCGCTTGCCGACGACCCGCGTGATGAGCCAGACGATGGCGAACATGACGGCGGCCCGGACGACGATCTCCACCGCATCTCCTCTCCTGGCTGGGAACTTGGACTGTTAGGGGAGCAGGACGAGACGCGGACGGACTTCGACCGCGACCTCGCCGCGCTCGATGACGGCGAACCCGAGCCGGTCGATGCCCGGCATCTCCGACGGCGACATGCGCGCGTCGATCGTGACCGTCATGACCTCGCCGTCCGGTGGGTCGAAGGTCCACTCCACCTGCTCCAGCGATCCGGTCTCAGCCGATGGTGCGGGGGCGATCAGGTTGACGTCGAGGTGGTCGAAGAGGATCCGGTCCAGGCGGAGCGTGACCTTGTCGTCGAACCCGCTCTCGCGCGAGACACTGATGGTGATCGGCGCATCGAGAGCTCCGCGGCTGACCTGCGGAGCCTCGACCTCGAGTGTCCAGCCGTCCGCCGAGGCGGTGCTCGTCCCCATCCGTACGCCAAGGACGCCCGTGACGGCAGCGGCGACGACGAGCCACAGGAGAGCGAGGCCGACCCGCCGCCAGTTGCGCGCCCGGTGCGCCTCGTCCTCGACGCGAATGTGCGGCAATGTCTCGATGCGTCCGACGAGTTCCGCGGTCGGCTGGTCGATCACCTGCTGACCGTACCGATCGACGACGGTCCTGCAGCGCTCCCAGACCCGGACGCCCCCGGCGCGTCGCGCTCGGTGCCGCACGGACTGCAGGGTAAGACGGACCGGTCGTTCGGGCTACGGGTGCGCCCCGCAGGCTTCGGGGTGCCAGCGGGGCGCGACGTGCCCATACCTGACCGGGCATCGAGCGGCACGCGCGCCGAGCGTACGACCGTCGTGCCCGCAGCGCCAGATGCCGGGCGGTGACAGCTGCCGGGTGCAGGGCGACGAAGAGCCGGCCCGCGACCCGTCTGCGCAGGTCGGAGGCCGCCTCCGAAGGGGGTGAGTGACGGGACTTGAACCCGCGGCCACCGGGACCACAACCAGGTGCTCTACCAACTGAGCTACACCCACCACGTGCCGCACCCGCAGGCACAGCCGAACCAGCATAGCCGCCTACCGCGGCGCGGTGGCCGCCTCGGTGACCGCCTCGGCGGCGGCGCGGGCGGCATCTGCACCGGGCCCAGGTGGTGGGACGAAGATCGTCTGGCGGTAGTAGCGCAACTCCTTGATCGACTCCCGGATGTCGGCGAGCGCTCGGTGTCCTCCGGTCTTGTCGGGGCTCGCGTAATACACCCTGGGGTACCAGCGACGGACGAGTTCCTTGATCCCCGACACGTCGACGCAGCGGTAGTGCATGTGGCTCTCGAGCTCGGGCATGTCCCGCGCGAGGAACCCGCGATCGACGAAGACCGAGCTGCCGGCGAGCGGGGCCTTGCGGGCGGCGGGCAAGTGCTCGCGGATGTACTCGAGCACCTGCTGCTCCGCTGCCGCGAGCGTGGTCCCGCCGTCGAGCTCGTCGAGCAGCCCGGACGTGACGTGCATGTCTCGGACGATCTGCTCCATGCCCTCGAGGGTGGATCCAGGGGGCCGGATGACGACGTCGACCCCGTCGCCGAGCACGTTGAGCTGACCATCCGTGACGAGTACGGCGACCTCGATCAGCGCGTCGCGCTTGAGATCGAGGCCGGTCATCTCGCAGTCGATCCACACCAGCCGGTCGTTCATGGAGGTGATCCTAGTTGCGCGAGCGGTGACGGAACGGGAGCCGCCAGAACGTGTTGCCCATGATCATGTCGACCTGACGCACGCTCCGAGGTCACAGAGCCGTCATGATCATGGAACTGTCGCGGTCCCCCTGGCAGTGTCGTGGGTCAGGACATCGGCGACAGGTGTCTCAAGTCATAGGCGATAGTCGTGGTCCGGCGAGGGTCGGGCATGTCGATGGCACGCCTGGTTCTCACCGCGCTGTTCGTGGACGGTCAGTCACCGGCGGAGGTGGCCCGCCGTTACGGCGTGCACCGCTCCTGGGTGTACAAGCTCAAAGCCCGGTACGAGACCGACGGCGAGGCCGCGTCCGAGCCCCGCTCGCGGCGACCGCTGACCTCACCGACCGCGACCGACCCGGCCGTGGTGGAGCTGATCCTCGGGCTGCGGCGGCGGCTGGCCGCGGCCGGGCTGGACGCCGGCCCGGACACGATCGGCTGGCACCTGGCCCACCACCACCGGGTCGAGGTCTCGCGATCGACGATCGGCCGCCACCTGACCAGGGCCGGGCTGGTCACCCCGGCACCGAAGAAGCGACCCAAGTCCTCCTACGTCAGGTTCGCCGCCGCGCTCCCGAACGAGACCTGGCAGTCCGACTTCACCCACTACCGCCTCACCCGTCCTGACCACAGCCCCGGCGCCGACGTGGAGATCCTGACCTGGCTCGATGACTGCTCCCGCTACGCGCTGTCGATCACCGCGCACGGCCGGGTCAGCGGCCCGGCCGTGGTGGCCACCTTCCGCGCCGCGGTGTCCCGGCACGGGATCCCGGCCTCCACGCTCACCGACAACGGCATGGTCTACACCACCCGGCTTTCCGGCGGACGCGGCGGACGCAACGCGTTCGAGCACGAGCTGCGCCGTCTGCACGTGGTGCAGAAGAACGCCCAACCCAACCACCCGACCACCTGCGGCAAGGTCGAACGCTTCCAGCAGACCATGAAGAAGTGGCTGGCCGGCCAGCCGACCCAGCCCAACACGGTGGATGAGCTGCAAGCCCTCCTCGACACCTTCGCCGCGATCTACAACCACCACCGACCGCACCGCGCGCTGCCGCACTGAACCGCCCCGGGTTCAGTGTCGGGTGAGTTGTCCCGGAAGCGGCTGCTGCTCGGGGTCGTTCTGACGGTAGTGCTCCTGCTCGTACTCGATCGGGGGAACGTCCCCGATCGAGGAGTGCAGGCGGGTCTCGTTGAACCAGTGCACCCAGGACAAGGTGCCCAGCTCGAGATCATCGACGCTGCGCCAGGGCCCTTCGTGGCGCACCAGTTCGGTCTTGTAGAGCCCGATCACGCTCTCGGCCAGGGCATTGTCGTAGCTGTCGCCGACGGTCCCGATCGAGGCCAGCGCACCAGCGTCGGCGAGCCGCTCGGCGTATCGGATCGACGTGTACTGGCTGCCGGCATCGCTGTGATGGACCACCCCGTCGACGGTCGCGCCGGTCCGCGAGCGGGTCCAGATCGCCATCTCCAACGCGTCCAGCGGCAATGCGGTCGGCATCGACGACGCGGTCCGCCAGCCGACGATGCGGCGGGAGAACACGTCGGTGACGAACGCGGTGAACGCGGTCCCGGACCAGGTCGGCACGTAGGTGAAGTCGACCACCCACAGCTGGTTCGGCCCAGTCGCGGTGAAGTCCCGACCGACCAGGTCCGCCGGGCGGGCCGCTGCCGGGTCCGGTCGGGTGGTCCGGAACGTGCGACCCCGCACGACCCCACGCAGGCCGTGAGCACGCATCAACCGCTCGACCCGGCACCGGCCGACGACGATCCCGTCGCGGAGCAGCTGCCGCCATACCTTCCGCGCCCCGTACAGACCTCGACCGACCACGAAGTGGACCCGTTCGATCTCGATCATGAGCGCGGAGTCGCTGACCGAGCGGGGTGACGCCGGCCTGGTCTTCACCGCCCGGTAGGTGCTCGGGGCGATCGGCACGCCGTGCTCGGTGAGCACCCGGCAGATCGGCTCGACCCCGAACCGGTCACGGTGGTCGTCGATGAACTCGACTACCACGGCAGTCGCGGGTCGAGCTCCCGCGCGAAGAAAGACGAGGCCGCGAGCAGGATCTCGTTCGCCCGCTTCAGCTCACGGTTCTCCCGCTCCAGATCCTTGATGCGGACGCCGTCGGCAGTCGTTGTGCCCGGCCGGCGACCGGTATCGATGTCGGCCTGCTTGCACCAGCCGCGCAGCGTGTCCGGGTTGACCCCGACCCGCGGGCCGATCCGCAGCACCGCCGCGTTCAACGACAGATCCTTGTCCTGCTCGCGAGCCTCGACGACTAACCGCATCGCCCGCTCCCGCACCTCCGGCGGGTACTTCCTTGGTGCTGGCATGACTCCACCCTCCCGTGGAATCAGACCCGCTACGAAACCCAGGGCGGTTCAGACCGGGTCCGCCACGACCGGGTCGACACCAGCGGCGTGGTCACCCTGCGCGTCA
>JBBJMF010000160.1:0-3865 GCA_037719575.1 Nocardioidaceae bacterium | reverse complement strand
GCCCGCTGCTCGGGGGAACATCCCGAACCTGTGTCGTCTCGATGCCGAGCCGCTTGCCGGCGAGTTCGGTGAGCGTAATGCGACTCACCCGCGTTCCGTCAACCCGCTCGACCTGCGCCGGCTCGAGGCTGTCGTCTCCTATGGCCTCTTCCTCGATCGGCCCCGAGCACGACGTAAGAGTCAGCACGGCAGCTGCCAGAGCAGCCGGAAGCCACCATTTAGTGTTCTTTCGCATTGAGGCCTCCCAAGAAGCGATCCCCTTTGTGTGCATGGCTCATCGACCTACCAGTGAACCTGTCCGCGAGGTCGTCCGGAGGTCGCCAGAGTCGACCGCGAACCGCAGGTACAGCATGGGCAAGACGAAGAGGACCATGAGTGTGGAGGTGACCAGACCTCCGAGGACGACGAGCGCGAGCGGCCGCAGGACTTCAAAGCCTGGCCGGTCGCCGCCGATCACGAAGGGCAGCACGACGAGTCCCACCCCGAGAGCGGTCATCAGCATCGGCCCCAGTCGTTCATGTGCTCCACGCAGCACGAGCTCAGAACCGCTTGCCGAACCGTGTTCCTTCAGCTGTTGGTACCGTCTCATCAGCATGATTCCCTGGCGGCTCGCGATGGCCAGCACCGCTAAGAAACCGGCCAGAGCGCCGACTGACAGGTCGCGGCCATCGGCCCCTGCCACGAGCACCCCCCCAACCAGGGCAACAGGCAACGCCGCCATGAGCAAGGCCGCGAGCTGCCAGCTTCGGAAGCACGCCTGCAGGAGCAGGAAGATGCCGACCAGCGCGACAAGGCCGAGAACCACCAGCCGTTGGGTAGAGCTCTGCTCACCGGTTGAGGCACCGAGCACCGTCGCGCGGTACTCCAAGGGGAAGTCGACCTGCTGAAGGTCCGTGCGCACCTGGTCGAGCACCGCAGACTCGTCTCGATCACTGACGTCGGCCGTGACGTCGATGAACCGGGAGACGTCTACCCGTTCGATGACCGTCGGCTCCGGTCCGACCGACACACTCGCCACGTCACCGAGTCGGACATGGCCACCCCCCGGGGTGTCGACCAGGAGGTCCTCAACGCTGGTCAGGCCGCTGCGCACCTGCGGTACACCACGAACCACAACCTCGAAGACCTTCTGCTGTGCGTAGAGGCTGCCGACCTCCAGACCGTTCAGGTACGTGCCGGCCGCTCGCCGTACGTCGCCGGGCTTGATGCCGTGGGTCTCAGCTCTGGCCAGGTCGACCTTGACCTGGATAGACGGCTGCCGAACAGGTTCCCGGACGTCCGCGTTGACGACACCGTCGATTCCGCCGAGCAGCTGCTTGATCTCAGCAGCCTTGGCCGCCAGGACGTCCATTTCCGTGCCGAAGACTCGGACGACGACGTCCCCATCCGGATCCTCGGTCACCGACTGGTCAGTCCGTCCGTCGAGGTACGTTTGGACGTCCGCAGAGATTCCCGGGAAGCCCCCGACCACCTCACGTACGGCGTCAACCGCCGCCTCGTAGTCGGCGTCCGGGTCCAGGGTCACCCACAGCTCTCCGGAGTCGACGTCGACTATCTCGTCCGACAGGATCGCCCGACCGATATGCGCACCCACGTTGGTGACGCCCGAAAGGGACCTGAGCTCCTGGCTGGCCAGGGTGGTGATCCGTACCATCTCCGGACCCGACGTGCCGGGAGCTCCGTTCCAGCTGACCAGAAGCTGGCTCTCCCGGAATGGCGGCACGAGAGACGTGCCGACGAAGGGCAGCACCGCCACGCCGGCGACCAGCGTGGCCGCCAGCGCCAGGTAGGCAGCCATCGGCCGGTGTACGACCCTGCCGAGAGTCGCGGCGTACCTGCCGTGCAGTGAGCGAAGGAGCGGGGACTCCCGGCGCTCCACCCCTGCCTTGCCGAGCAGGATCACAGCCAGCGCCGGTGTGACGGTAAGTGCCACGATCGTGGAGATGGCGACAGCCAACGCGTACGACAGCGCCAGGGGCTGGAGGAACCTCCCTGGCAACCCGTCGACGAAGAGCAAGGGCAGCGCGGCAACCAGCGCGATCAACGTGGCAAAGGCGATCGAGCTGCGTACCTCCGCCGCCGCATCCTGGATGACCGAGAACGTCGACCGGTCGGTGGAACCGTCGGCGCGCTGCTCTCGGAGCCGGCGCATGATGTTGTCGACGTCGGCAATCGCGTCGTCGACGATGACACACAAACCGATCGCCAGGCCCGCAAGCATCATGGAGTTGAAGGTGACCCCTCGGAGGTTCAGCACGAGACCGGCGGCAAGCAGCGCTGTCGGAACCGTCACCAGGCTGATCAGCGCCATCCGCCAGTGGTAGAGGAAGCCGCCGAGGACAAGGGCCAACAGCAGGAACCCGATGATCAGCGCGATGGTCACGTTGTCCGTGGTGGACTCGATGTAGCTGGCCGGTCGATAGACGCTCGTATCGATGTCGATTCCGGTGAGACCCGGCCGCATCTCGTCGAACGCGTCCTCGATACCGCGAGTCACCTCGCGAGTGTCGGCGTTGGGGAACTTCTCGATCACCAGCATGAGTCCCGCGCCGTCGTTGACTACAGCGTCGCCGATGAGCGGCTGGTGATCCTCGACGACCTGCGACACGTCACCGAGCCGCAGGCCGCTGCCGGAGCTGCCTTCCACCGTGACCCTCGACAGGTCCTCCGCGGTCACGATCGGCAGGACGTGCTGGATGCCGAGCCGTTGGTTGGGGGTGTCGATGAACCCGCCGGTCCCAGGAGTCGAAGCCTCCAGGAAGGTCAACGGCGAGACAGCCAACGCGTTGCCGGCTGTCGAGATGACGTCGAGGAGAGTGACGTGCCGAGCGCGAAGTCGCTGCGGGTCGACGAGCACCTGTAGCTGGCGATCGGACTGTCCCCAGATCGAAACGTTGGCCACACCCGGTACCGCCATCAGCCGCGGCCGGATCTGCCACCTCGCCAACACCGACGTCTCGATGACCGAGACATCGTCCGAAGACAGTCCAGCCATCATCACGCGACTGGTCGACGACACCGGTTGCAACATTGCCGGGGGCCTGGACACATTCGGCAACGCGTGAGCCTGGGTCATCTGTTCCTGGACAACCTGGCGCGCCGCCAGCAGATCCGTGCCCGGCTCGAAGATCAGCTCGATCGAGGACAGGCCCGGCATCGACCTCGAGCGGAGCTCGTCGAGGAACGCCACGCCGTTGAGCAGGTCGGCCTCGAGCGGAACCGTGATGAGCTGTTCCACCTCGACGGCGGACAGTCCCAGCGCCTCGGTCTGAATTTCGACCCGCGGTGGCCAGAGCTCAGGCAGGACGTCAACCGACGTGTCACGTACCTGGGTGGCGCCCAGCACCACCAGCCCGGCGGCCAGGGTGAGGACGACGACCTTGCTCCTCATGCTGGCGCCCACAATCGCGCGCATCATCGAGGGTGCTCGTACGAGGTCCGTGCGTTCGTTGGCAGGGCCCTCGTAGCCGGTGTGTGACATCGCTCGCCACCTTGAGTCCCTTGATCCTGAGAAATTTTGAGCGTCTTCTCAGGATCGTACGGCGGTGGCTCTGAGAATGCAACGTGCGCCAAAGATTCTGTCGACAGCGAGATTCGACGCGCGACTCGCGTCGCAGCACCCACCTCGGACACCGCCCGAGTACGGCGACAAGCGCTCTGGGCTCGCACATGGGTCTCTCCCTCGGCTGGCACATCATCTTGGGTGCCTGGGCGTGGGGATCCCCGGACGGCACTGTTGCGTTGAGCTTTCAGGCGATGCGAAAGACTGTCCGGATGACGTCCCCTTCGGCCCCCGGCGTTCGCTGGCTTCCGGTTCCCTCGCGAGGTGATCTCTGTCGCGGTGCGGTGGTACCTGCGGTACGGC
>JBBJMF010000159.1:0-3969 GCA_037719575.1 Nocardioidaceae bacterium | reverse complement strand
GAACTCGGCGGGAACGCCAACCACGTCAGTCATGAAGACCTCGACCGCATCGCCCGAGGCGGCACCGACGCGACCAATCTCGACGACCGGCGCCGGCGGGAGGCAGAAGAGCTCGGTGAGCAGCTTCCGTTCGAGGAGGCCATCGAGCTGTTGGAGAGCCTCGACGAGCCACCGTCGGGGCTGTTCGGACCCGACTGCCTGGGATCGTTCGCGTCGGCGGTCGGCCGCCGCGCCCCGACGGCCGATGCGATCCTGACCCGCCTGACCGCGGGACCGCTGGTCGGCGAGTACGCCCTGCTCGCGGGTCTATGGCAATCCGAGCCGGATGCGGTTCTCGCGTGGATTCTCGGCAACGTCACGGTGCCCCGGATTGGCGTGCTGGGCCTCGCGATCGTCGGCGAGCTTCCCGAAGATCGCGAGACCGTCATCCTGGATGCGGTCGCAGCCTCGCTCCCCACTGCTACCGCCTCGACGGAACTGACCGCTCTGGCGGACGCGCTTGCGAGGTACCTCGCGAGGTCCTGTCGGCGTCCGGTCATCGATCGACTCGAACGGTTGGCCGCCCTCGGTGAGACGGCCCCGGCCGCAGCGCTCCCCCGGGTACTGTCCATGGTCGGACTGGTGCTACGCCCGCCTCGGACCCAAGTCGCGGTGACGGTGGCCCACCCGGACCTCCGGCGTCGTCTCGTCGCGGTTCTTGGCAGGGCGCTGGCAGCAACAGATCACGACATGCTCTCCGGTGTCCAGTACGACACTGCGATGGGTGGTCTCGCGCTAGCGATCGTCGCTCCGGCTGAGGTAGCGGAGCTCCTGATCGAACGGGTGCTCGCTGATCTGCCTCAAGTGATGCCGATGGAATGGCGCCGGCTACTCGCCCACATGGATTTCGCGGAGCGGACACCGGTTGCGGAAGCTTTCCGGGTGCGTGCAGAACAGCAGCGCACCGCAGGCACGCTTACCGCCCGTGAGGACACGGCATACAGGGTTCTGACGCAGCTCGGCGGCGGAACAGAACCGTGGGTCATCCTCGTCCGGGAGCTGGCTGACGGCAGCCCCGCCGATCGTGACCGAGCGGCACAGATCGTCAGGTTCTCCTGGCACCACGCCGTCTGGACCGAGATCGTGCCCGACCTCCTGGATGCCGGGCTTGACGAGCACACCATCAGCCAGCTCTATGAGGGCCTTCTGGTGGACAACGTCGACTACGACCTCGACGAGGGCATGCAAGCCAGGCTCGACGTCCTCCAGCCGCTCCTGGACGACATCAGACCCGCCGTCCGGGAGTTCGCCGACGAGGCCACCCAGCGGCTCAACTCCCTGCCTGGTCTGTGATCAGTCATCGAATGGAGTTGGTGACGCCCGGATAGCCGGACCGTGTCACCGGGCAGAAGTGCAGCACCCACTACCAGCATCCCGCCGACCAGGCAGGGGGCGAGCGTTGGCGTAATACGTGTAGTACGCTGGGGGTGTGGGCGCGACGCCGGACGGATACGACGGCATCCCGTACGACGAGCTCCCCATCGACAGCATCGAGGTGTTCCCCGACCGGGAGCGGCATCTCGTTCGTCGGCAGCGGAAGGGAGTCGCAACCGAGATCGACATCGAACCATCGTGGGTCGCCGAGGCCGCGCTCGACCCGAGAGCGCTCGTCGGCGACGGACGGAGTCGGAACGGCGAATCCATCCAGGTGATCGGCCTGTCACCGTCCTGCCCTGCGCCGCGCGGCGACTCCCACGGAACTGTCCTGGTCGTCTACCTGGTTCCCACGACCCACCCGCCCGACGGGCACTGGCTCGTGGGAACCGCCCACCCAGCCGGGCCTGTACAACGACGTCGCTATTGGGAGGAGGACGATGACTGAGACTGATCGGGAACGGATCCTGCGCGAGGTCGCGGAAGACGCTGAGCAGGCCGGGGACGCAGTGTCTCCGACCGCTCGACGCAAGAAGCGCGCCTCGCCTGACCCGAGCCAGGTGTACTCCGTGCGCATTCCGCTGGACCGGATAGAGCAGCTGCGTCAGGCAGCGGTTAGCAGCGGGACCACCCCGTCCGCTCTGATCCGAGAGCTGGTGGTGCGCTACCTCGATGACCAACCCGCCACGGCCACGGTGGCAGGTGGGAGCGTCGCACTGCTCCTGCATGACATCGAGAATGTCCTCCGCGCGCACCTGGCCACCTCCGCGAAGGGAATCGAACATCGGACGGAAGCTACGGGTACCACGTGAGACGGTGAGCTGAGATGCGGTATGTGCCGGTGCTGGCCATGTTCGCCGGGTGAGCGCGCGAGGCCGCTTGGGTTCAGGCTGAGTTCCCGTTCCTTCAGCTCGGCCACGTCGCTCACGCGGACCACGGCGTCCGCCGCAGGACGACGGCGAGGCTCTCGTCTCCGACCGTGAAGTCGGGTTCGGATCCGTTGAATTCGCGCATCCCTCGCACGATCTTGCGCGGAACGCCGAGGCCCATGTGTTCCAGGTATCCGTAGTCCCGCATCACGTCCTTGAGAAGCTCGTTGCGGGCCGCCCTCGTCCCGGCCAGCATCCGTTCGACCGTCACCCCGTTCGGCAGCCGCCCGGGGCTCACGATCTCGAGGCGGTCCGGGTACACGCCAAGTTCGACGTCGGTGTGCGCGAGCAGGTAGTCGCGGTGGATCACCGCGTTGACCAGCGCTTCGCGGACCGGTTCGTCCGGCAGCCCACGCGTCTCGACCCGCCTGGTGCCGTCGACGAGCTCGGCCCGCACACCCACGTTGCGCCGCACGAAGGCAACCGCTGAGTCCACGATGCCGGGCTCGACGAGGTCCCCGGTCGAGGTCATCAGCGGCGCCAGGGGCCCACGGATCGTGGTGCGCTCGATCGCGGCGTAGTCCTTCTCGAGTCCGGGGTACGCGACCGCGTCGATGCCGGACTGCGGCAGGTGGCGCGCTGCCGAGGTGCCGAAGAGCGCGACGGCCGCCAGCGAAGGGACCGGCTCGCGCACGCCCTCCACCAAGAACTCGGTCGCCGACAGCAGCTGCACCCATCCCTGCTGGTCATCGCGTTCCGGCACGTCCTGGCCACGCACCCGCCGGAAGTAGTCGACGAGGCGCCGGTGGTCGAGGTCCTCGTAAGCGGAACCGGAGATGGGCCGCAGCTCGGCGCGGAAGGCGCCACGCTGCTGCTGCAAGCGTGAGAGCTCTTCGGGGCTCGCTTCCCGGCTCTGCCGACCCACCCGGAGGTGGTACGCGTAGTGGTTGTTGTGCCAGACGGCGTGCACCGCATAGCCGGCCTCGACGGTGATCACCGCGACTCGCCTGCCGCTGCCGGGATCGGTGACCGTCTCGATGTACGGGATGAGCGGTGGGCGCACCTTGTCCCGCGCCACCGTCAGAACCCACTCGTCGACACCGTCACGGACCAGCCCGCTGACCGTGCCGTCGTCCTCTACGCCGAGCAGGACACGGCCACCACGAAGATTGCTGAGCGCGACGAGTTCCTTCGCGAGGTCCTGGGGCTTGATGTCGTCGCGCTTGAACTCGACGCCGCTGTTCTCGCCCTCGCGCAGCAGCGCGGCCAGCTCGGGGAGCATCAGCATCGTCAGTACCCGTACAGGTAACGGTGGCCGAGCTCGGTCAGCAGCTGGTGACGTTTGTGCTGGGTGGCGAGGTGGCGGCGCGCCTCCTCGACGGCAGGCGGCCACCCGGCTGCGGGGACGGTGGGCTTGGTCATCACGCGAAGCCTACGTCCAGTCCACCGACTGGAGGATTCCCGCTGAGCAACCCCCGGGCGCAGCGGAATCGTGACACGCAGCGGTGAGCGCGGGTGGCTCGTTCCGGGAAGCATGAGGCGTGCAGCACGTGTTGCATCGAGCGACGGCGACGGTGCGCAGGTGGGAGAAGATCGTGGACGATGCTCAGGTGGAGCGGGTGCTGGTGGTGACGGCGCATCCGGACGACGTGGACTTCGGGTGCGGCGCCACGGTCGCGACTGGACC
>JBBJMF010000158.1:0-4035 GCA_037719575.1 Nocardioidaceae bacterium | reverse complement strand
GTCCTCGACGAGTGGTGCGCGAAGGTCGGCCGCGACCCGGGCGAGATCGAGCGCTCGTCCGGAGTACCCGCCGACCAGCTGTCCGAGCGGGCGCCCGCGCTGTACGACGTGGGAACGCGCCTGTTCACGATCGGGGTCGGCGGCCCGGACTACGACCTGGCACCGATCCGCGACATCGTCGCCTGGCGTGACGAGGTGAACCGGGACTGACCACGCCTGCTGTCCCTTCCGCGAAGGGGCGCGGTGGGAACCACTAACGCCCGGTCGGGGACCGGGCGTCGATGGTGGCAGGTGCAGGGTTCGAACCTGCGTAGGCATAAGCCGACAGATTTACAGTCTGTTCCCTTTGGCCACTCGGGCAACCTGCCAGGAAGTGCCGTCCGCCTACGAGGCGGCTCCGACGAGCGACCACCCTAGCCCACCCGCGGCGGCGGGGGACACAGCGCCTCTAGCCCTCGGCATCACCCATGACCAGCCCCTCGATCGTGTGTTTCTGGGTGATCGGGGTGAGCTCGTCGACCACGGGGCAGCTCAGGTGCTCGCGGACCCGATCGGGCAGTAACTCCCAGAAGCCGCGCGTGACCGCGAGGTCGTGGTGCTCGTCGTTGCCGGCGCCAGGAGCGTCGACTCCCAGCACCAGCACCGGTCGTGACTTGTCGGAGTGGTTGACGGTGCCGCGATGGATCGTCAGCGCCGTCCGCGCCGAGATGTCTCCCAGCTGCGGGTACTTGCGCACGGCCAGGGACTCATAGCGTGCGTAGTTCGACCTGTCGGGAAACATCTCGTGGTCGAAGTCTTCCCCGGTCTCCCACTGCGTGGTTGGCGCGATCTCGAAGGGGCCCATGTCCTCCCCGGTGTCGACCGTGGTGACGTTGAAGGCCAGTGAGTTGAGCTGCCGCTCCTCACGGGTCACCTGCGGGCTCGGGAAGTCGCGGTGCCACGGCTGGTTGATCGCGCCCGGCTCCGGGACGTCGAAGCCCACCTCGACGATCTGGTAGTCAGGCCCCAGCATCGTCTCGGAGACCGCCCGTACCCAGGGATGGTCGACCAGCTCGACGAACCCGCGCAGCGCCTCGGGGTGGATCTCGACATACCAACGATGCGGCCCTCGTCCGACGGCGCCGCTCTCGCGACCACGTGCCTCGGCGTAGGCAGCGTCAACGTCCTCGCGCAACTGTTGAGCCCATTCGCGGGTGAAGGCACCCTTGTTACCGACGATGCCGTCGCGGTTGAGGGTCTCCCAGATCTCCGACCGGTCGATGGCGTCGCCATCTCCGATGCTGGTGCTGGCATTCGTGCGGGAGTCGGCACTGGTGGTCATCTAAGGCTCATTTCGTCAGCTGCGAGGACGGACAACTCCATTTTGCAATGCCTCGGCGTACGACGCCACCGAGCACCTGATCAGCACCGGGCGGTACGCCGTCCCGTCGCTGACACGGTCGCTCCCGACAAGCGGCAGATCGCGAGGTCGCGTTGGAGCTGCTCGCGAACCGCAGCCAGGACCAGGGCGCACCAGTGGCCGACTGTGTCGCCGCACACGAACTGCGCGTCCGACACCGCTCTTCCCCGTTACGATCAAGCCACCCGAGGCCGGAGCCAGCTGATCCTTGCTCGCTGCGTGCGTGCTTTGGACGCGACACTGGTGCCCTGCTGGGGCTTGAGGAGGGAGTGGTCATGGCGGCCGACTCGTCGTTCGACATCGTGAGCAAGATCGACCAACAGGAGGTCGACAACGCGCTGAACCAGGCCGCGAAGGAGATCTCGCAACGGTTCGACTTCAAGAACACCGGGGCCGCCATCTCCTGGCACGGTGACGCGGGCATCGAAGTCGTCGCCAACGCCGAGGAGCGTGCGAAGGCCGTCGTCGACGTCTTCAAGGAGAAGCTGATCAAGCGTCATCAGTCGCTCAAGGTTCTCGATATCTCCGAGCCGAGGCAGTCGGGCAGGGAAGTCAAGATCACAATCGACCTCCAAGAGGGGATTTCCCAGGAGCAGGCGAAGAAGGTCTCCAAGCTGATCCGCGACGAGGGGCCGAAGGGCGTCAAGGTCCAGGTTCAGGGCGACGAGCTGCGTGTCTCGAGCAAGAAGCGCGACGACTTGCAGGAGGTCATCACGCTCGTCAAGGCGCAGGACTACGACTTCGCGGTGCAGTTCATCAACTACCGCTGATTCACGCTCACGAACCGGCCCCAGTCCGCACAGAGTCCGCAGGAGCGGCCGTCGTTGCAATGAGGTTGGCCGCCGCTGCCCGCGTCCGGTCCTCCGCCTTGGGCCAGAGGTGGCTGTACACGTTCAACGTGATTGACGCCGAGGAGTGGCCCAGGGCGTACTGCACGGTCACGACGTCGCAGCCGTCGGCGATCAAGCCCGACGCGAAGTAGTGCCGCAAGTCGTGCAGGGTGAACGCTTCCATGCCCACCTTCGCCCGCAGGCTCCGCCATTGGTTCCCGGCGCTGTTCCGGTTGTACACGTAGCCGTTGAGCGAGAACAGCCACCGCTCCTCCCCCATCGGCGGGTGCATCTCGACGTGAGCGGCCAGCACCCTCACGAGGTCATCGGGTAGGTAGACCGTCCGGGCCGACTCGTACTTCGGCGAGACCTCGACCGTCTTCAAGTTGACCTGGCCCTGGATCTGACGCCGGATCGACATGGTTCGCCTGAGGAAGTCGAGGTCGCCCAACTGGAGGCCTGCCGCCTCACCCAGTCGCAGGCCGGCGAACGCGCACACGGCGACGAACGCATGGAAGTGAGCCGGTGCCTCGAGCAGCGCCGCGCCGACCTGCTCGGGAGTCGGGATCTTGATCTTCCCCTCCGACTTGGCAACACGAGGTGGGGTGATCCCCGCCGTCGGATCTTGCCGGATCACCCGTGCCTTTACGGCCGCGAGGAAGGCCATGCGGACGTAGTTGTAGCGGGTGCGCCTGGTCGAGGCCGCGAGTCCCTTCTTTCGCTTCGGCCCCGGCTTGGTCATGGCCTTCATCCATGCCTCGACGTGCAGCTCAGTGATCCGACTCATCGGCACGTCGGCAAAGGTGACCGAGGCGAGCGTCATGGCCGCAGTCTCGGCGGTCCCGTCGACCCAATCCTGGACCTCCGACCAACGCCTGAACCACTGCCGGAAGGTGATCTTCCCGGCCGCCGGGTCGACATAGTCGCCTCGGACAACAGAGGCGGTGACTTCATCGAGCCATCGTTGGGCCTGGGCCTTCTTGACGAAGTGCCGGGCGTGCTCCTTGCCTGCCTCATCACGGTAGCGGGCGCGATAACGCTCGATGGTGACCGTCTTCTCTTTACCGGTCTTCTCATCAACGACGACGCGCGTGGAGGTGCGCTTGGTGACGCTGGCCATGCCTCATCATGCGCCGACCCGCCGACAAGTCCTAGGGCAAGCAACCGGCCAAGCGTTGGCCCTGGATGGCCGTCGTTGACTGTGAACGGCCCTGCCGTCGATTGGCTCATCTTGCTTGGCGACGGCCACCCCATGGTCGACCCCAGGTTGTTGTGCCGCCTCGACCGGATTCAGCAGGACCAGGGGAAGCGCGGCAAGCTCAGCGGCTGTCGATGGTCATTGTTGGTATTGGGTGGCTGACCTGCACAAACGCGTTGGCGGGCGTTGGTCGCGGACGGGCGCCGTTGGTCCTCCAGCCACGCATCGGCTACGCACGGACAGCCATGAGCTCTCCTCGCGAGCAGCCGGATCAGGCCGCAACGCGGCCTCCCAGTCCTGGCCACCATGAAAGTCGCCGAGGACATTGACGACGACCTCCGCCGAGTCGCCCGCGACGTGAGCGATGAGGGTCCGCTTCCGAGGACCAGCTCTGCTTCGCCAAGTTGAGCAAGGTTGGGATCTCGGTGTCCCGTATGAGGCCCCGGTCCCGGGACCGTCTCCGGACGGGTCAACCGGAACGATCGTCGGGGCGTCCACACCCCTGACCTGTGGCGTCGCCGTTGAGGGTTCGCTCCACGGGACAGGAGACCGTGTGACTCAGGCATCTCTTGTCGTCGGGCGGTCCTTTTGCGACGGGATGGCGGCAC
>JBBJMF010000011.1:0-43246 GCA_037719575.1 Nocardioidaceae bacterium | reverse complement strand
TCGCGGTACCAGTCGAGGGTCCAGCCCTGCCAGACGAAGTTGAACTTGCTCGTCGTGTCGTTGAACCCGAACAGGATCATCACCAGGATCGGGAGTGACAGCCACCCGATGATCAGCCAGGTGTAAAGATGCAAGAGCCTTCCACCCTTGGCTGCCGGTGACGTTGGTCTTCGATCGCCTCCGGTGTCGGCAAGCGACTGGTCGAGCACCAACGATCGCTCTGCGGCAGCGGTCATCTCGCGCTGGCGTCCATGACGTCACGTGTGCCGAGCGCCCGCGCGTAGGCGAAGATCCCGATGAGCAGCGCCCCCAACAGGATGGAGCTCAGTGCGGCGGCCTGCGGGTACTGCGAGTTCGTCAGGTAGAGGGTCTCGATGATGTTCCCGATCATCACCTGGCCGGTTCCGCCGAGGATGGTCGCGTTGACGTAGTCGGAGCTCGCGGGGACGAACGTCAAGATGACGCCCGCGAAGACGCCCGGCAGCGACAGGGGCAGCACGACGCGGAGGAACGCCTGGGACCGGCTCGCGAAGAGGTCGTTCGCCGCCTCGATCAGCTGCCGGTCGATGCGCTCCAGAGCGACGTAGATCGGCAGCACCATGAAGGGCAGGAAGTTGTAGACGAGCCCACCGACGACGGCGTACCCGGTGGCCAGGATGTGGAAGTTGTCCGGCAGCAGCCCCCAGTCCTTCAGATGGCTGAGAACCAGACCGTCATCGGCGAGCAGGAACTGCCAGGCGATCGTCCGGATCACGAATGTGACGAAGAACGGCAACAGGATCAAGAACAGGTACGTCGACTTGTGCCGTCCGCCGTAGAACGCGATCCAGTACGCCATCGGGTAAGCGAGCGCGATCGTAACGACCGTGGTGATCAACCCGTACCGCAGCGATCGCAGCAGCTGCGTGTGGTATGTCGTCACCATGTCCGCGTAGTTCCCGACGTCGAAGGTCTGACGAAAGCCGTGGACGAGGTCCCCGCTCTGCACCGAGACCGAGAGCATCGCGAGCATCGGCAGCACGAAGAACACTGCCAGCCACATCCCGCCCGGCAGGATCAGGAGGTAGGGCGCAAGCCTCTTCCGCATCGCTACGACTGGTAGATCGGCTCGAAGATGGAGTTCCAGGTGTCGAGCTCGTCCCCCGACTTGGGCGAGAGCCCGACGGTGGTCTGTTCATACGTCGCCTGGGTCGGGAAGGTGGCGTAGCTCTCCGCCACCTGCTCGAGGTAGGCCCGGTCACCGGGGGCAGCTGACGTCGCATCGTCGAGGACGATCTGCTGGGCGTCAGGAACGGGCGAGATGTAGTTGACCCACTCGGTCGCCTCGGCGGCAACGTCCGGCTGGTAGTAGTAGTCCATCAGCATCATCGCGCTGACCGGGTTCTTGGCCTCCTTCAAGATGACGAAGTTGTCGGTAAACAGCAGCCCACCCTCGTCCGGGATGACGAACTTGAGGGCCTGCCCGATCGCCTTGTTCGAGAGGTTCTGCTGGAAGATGTCGCCCGACCAGGCCATGGTGATCCAGGTGTCGCCCGTGGCCAGCGCCTGGAGGTAGTTCTGCGAGTAGTACTGGCGAACAAGGGGCCGCTGTTTCTCCAGCCAGGCGGCCGCCTTCCTCCAGTCGTCCTCGGTCGACGTGAGCGGATCGGCGCCGACCGCGAGCAGGGCGCAGTTGGGCAGGTCCTCGTTGTTGGCCATCATGCCGATCTTGCCCTCGAACGCCGGGTCCTGAAGGTCCGCCCAGCTGGTGATCTCCCGCCCGGTCTGCTCGGGGTTGTAGCCGATCCCGGTGAACCCCCCCTGCCAGGGGATGGACAGCACGTTGCCCGGGTCGAACGCCTCGTCCTGGTAGCGCGGAGCGGCGTACTTGTGGAAGTTCGTGAGGCGTGACTGGTCCAGCGGCAGGAAGAACCCCAGCTCCTTGAACTTGTTGAAGTAGATGCCGCTGGAGATCACCGCCAGGTCGTAGCCGGAGTACTGACCGGCGGACAGCGAGGGCTGGACCTTCGCGAAGAAGGGTGCGTTGTCCTGGATCGCCTCGATGTAGTTGACGTCGATGCCGGTCTTTTCCTCGAACGCCTCGAGCGTCGGATGGCGGCCCTTGCCGGCGGTGTCGAGATAGAAGGGCCAGTTCGCCCAGTTCAGCTCTCCGGTCGGTTTGTGCGAGTCCCAGTAGCCGGAGACTACGGTCTTGCTGGTGTCGGTCTTGCTGCCCCCGGACCCGATCCCGCAGCCGGCAAGCAAAGCGGCTCCGCCGGCGGCGCCGAACAGTCGGAGCGCGTCGCGCCTTCCGATGCGAGGTTGGGTAAGTCCTCGCACTGCGACTGGGTCGGGAGTCCATCTGTCATCGGGACGGTTTGTGGGCATCACGGGATCCTCCTCGGGGCGGCTGAGTTTGTAGAGACGGTTGTCGGCTCGGGTGCGTCGGTTTTCTGCGGCCCTGGCCCCTCGTCGAGCAGATAGGAGTGGTCACGCGACCAGGACAGCCAGTACGTGCCGCCTTGGCGTGCGAGCTCCGCACCGGTTCCCGAGTTCTGGCTGTGCACGGTCACCTGCTCTCCACCGGCGGTCGTCACGTGGTAGGCCGTGAAGGTGCCCTGATAGACGACGGCATCGACGACGCCTTTGATGCGGCACGCTGCGGAGGGCTCCGACTCTTCCAGGGTGATCTTCTCCGGCCGGACGGTTATAACGACGGTTGACGGCGCCGGACGTCCTTCCAGCGGTACGACGATCCGCTGGCCCTCGCCCAGGTCGATCACGGCGTCCCCATCGACCTCCCGCTCGGGGCGTCCGGTGATGATGTTGGAGGTGCCGATGAACCCGGCGACGAACCGGGTGGCGGGTCGCTCGTACAGCTCCCGCGGGGTGCCCAGCTGCTCGATCCTGCCCGCCCGCATCACGACCAGGCGGTCGGACATGGTCAACGCCTCACCCTGGTCGTGCGTCACGTAGACGAAGGTGATCCCGACCTCGCGCTGGATGCGTTTGAGCTCGAGCTCCATGGCCTGTCTGAGCTTCAGGTCCAGGGCGCCCAGTGGCTCGTCGAGCAGCAGCGCCCGCGGCCGGTTGACCAGCGCGCGGGCCAGTGCGACCCGTTGCTGCTGGCCACCGGACAGCTCGCGAGGTCGCCGATTCTCACGGCCCTCGAGCTCCACCAGGCCGAGGATCTCGTTGACCCGCGTGTCGATCTCGGCCTTGTCCAGCTTCTTTCGCCGGAGACCGAATGCGACGTTGTCGAACACGCTCATGTGCGGGAAGAGTGCGTAGCTCTGGAACACCAGGTTGACGTCCCGGCGGTTCGGCGGAATGCGGACCACGTCCTCGCCGTACAGGAGGATCTGTCCAGAGCTCGGCGTCTCGAAGCCCGCCACCATCCGCAGCGTCGTGGTCTTGCCGCACCCCGAGGGACCGAGCAGCGAGAAGAACTCGCCACTCGCGATGCTCAGGTCGACCATCTCTACCGCCTGGACATTCCCGTCCGTGGAGGCGTAGTGCTTGGAGACACCTACCAGCTCGATGGCAGGGGCATCCAGCCCGCCGTCGCGGGGGGAAACTCGATCGCGGGGCATCATCGCAGTCCTAGTCACCGATGTAGCTCATGACGTGCTTGATCCGGGTGTAGTCCTCCAGGCCGTACATGGAAAGGTCCTTGCCGTAACCCGAGTGCTTGAAGCCGCCGTGCGGCATCTCCGCGACGATCGGGATGTGGGTGTTGATCCAGACGCAGCCGAAATCGAGGCGACGCGCCATCCGCATGGCGCGACCGTGGTCCTTGGTGAACACGCTGCTGGCCAGGCCGTACTCCACGCCGTTGGCCCAGCGCAGCGCCTCCTCCTCGTCGCCGAACCGCTGCACGGTGATCACCGGGCCGAAGATCTCCTGCTGGATGGCCTCGTCGTCCTGCCGCAGACCCGACACGACAGTAGGGGCGTAGAAGTAGCCGCGGTCGCCGACGCGAGAACCTCCGGCGTCAAGGCGTGCATGGTCGGGCAGCCGGTCGATGAAGCCGCTCACCCGCTCCAGCTGGTTGGCGTTGTTGACCGGGCCATAGAGGACGTCCTCGTCGTCGGGCTGGCCGGTCTTGGTGTTGCGGGCCTGCTCGGTGAGGGCAGCGACGAAGTCGTCGTGGACGCCGGGTCCGGCGAGAACGCGGGTAGCGGCGGTGCAGTCCTGTCCGGCGTTGAAATAGCCGGCGCCGGCGATCGCCTCCGCGGCCGCCTCGATGTCCGCGTCGTCGAACACCACCACCGGCGCCTTGCCGCCGAGCTCGAGGTGGGTCTTCTTCACGTCGTACGATGCAGCCTCGGCGACCTCCATGCCGGCCCGGACGGACCCAGTGATCGAGACCATCTGCGGCACCGGGTGGGAGACCAGCGCGCGACCGGTGTCGCGGTCTCCTGTGACCACGTTCATGACGCCGGGCGGGAAGAACTCCTGGCACAGCTCGCCGAGGAGAAGGGTCGACGCGGGCGTCGTGTCGGACGGCTTGATGACGAGCGTGTTGCCCGCTGCCAGCGCCGGGGCGATCTTCCAGATCGCCATCATCAGCGGGTAGTTCCACGGCGTCACCTGGGCCACGACGCCGATCGGCTCCCGGCGGACCATCGACGTGTGGTCCTTCAGATACTCCCCTGCCGAGCGACCTTCGAGCACCCGGGACGCCCCGGCGAAGAAGCGGACCTGGTCGATGGCGGGCGGCAGCTCCTCCGACTCCGTGAACCCGAGCGGCTTGCCGGTGTTCTCGCTCTCCACCCTGACGAACTCGTCGGTGCGCGCCTCCATGGCATCGGCCAGCTTCAAGAGGGCGCGCTGCCGCTCCGACGGGGTCGCGTCACGCCACTGCTCGAACGCGTTCGCCGCCGCCGTCATCGCCCGGTCGACGTCCTCCGTGCCGGAGATGGCCGCGGTGGCGAAGTCTTCCTCGGTCGCCGGGTTGACCAGCGTGGAGCTCCGCCCGTCAGCGGCGTCGACGAGCTCGCCGTTGATCAGGTTCTGCAGTGTCCGGGTGGTCATGAGGCCCCTCGCGCAACTCGATGAGATCGAACTGATTCCCCTTGCCAAACTAGCTCCAGGCGATGGATCACGCCAGCGAAAGCCTGGTTCTCGACGTATTTCGTCGTGCCAACGGTTCCATACCGGCCTAAGCGCGTCGGGGCCGGCAATCGAGCCGGTCCGCGACTCCGCCGGATCGCGGGGCGCGCAGCCGCCGGGCGCAACGGGGCCTCAGGCCTCCTTTATCGTAGAAGGCACCCACGCAGTCCAACATCTGGAGCACCCGTGTCGCAGTCCGCTCAGCCCCTGGCGCCGCTCGAGCTGTTCGCGATCGATGACCTGCTCAGCGACGAGGAGCAGGCGATCCGCGACACCATACGCCGCTACTGCGACGACAAGATCCGGCCGCACATCGCCACCTGGTTCGAGGAGGCAGCCATCCCCGCCCGCGACCTCGCCAAGGAGCTGGGCGCGCTCGGCCTGCTCGGGATGCACCTGGAGGGGTACGGCTGCGCAGGCACCAGCGCCACGTCGTACGGCCTCGCCTGCCTTGAGCTGGAAGCCGCGGACTCCGGGATCCGGAGCCTGGTCTCGGTCCAGGGATCGCTGGCGATGTTCGCGATCCACCGGTTCGGGAGCGACGAGCAGCGGACCGAGTGGTTGCCGAGGATGGCGGCCGGCGAGGCGATCGGCTGCTTCGGGCTGACCGAGGCCGACTTCGGCTCGAACCCCGGCGGCATGCGCACCCGGGCCCGCCGTGACGGCGACGACTGGCTGCTCGACGGCACCAAGATGTGGATCACCAACGGATCCGTCGCGGACGTTGCGGTGGTGTGGGCCCGCACCGATGACGGGATTCGCGGCTTCGTGGTGCCGACTCATGCCAGAGGGTTCTCGGCTCCGGAGATCACCAAGAAGATGTCGCTACGTGCGTCAGTCACCAGCGAGCTGGTGCTCGAAGGTGTCCGGCTGCCTGCTTCTGCCGTGCTGCCCGAGGCCACGGGACTCGCGGGCCCGCTGTCGTGCCTCTCGGAAGCTCGCTTCGGCATTGTCTTCGGGTCGCTCGGCGCGGCCCGCGACTGCCTCGAGATCACGATCGAGTACGCCCGCACCCGCAAGGTCTTCGACAAGCCGCTGGCTGCCTACCAGCTCACCCAGGAGAAGCTCGCGAACATGGCTCTCGAGCTCGGCAAGGGCATGCTGCTCGCGTTGCACCTCGGCCGACGCAAGGACGCAGGTCAGCTCACTCCCACCCAGGTCAGCCTCGGCAAGCTCAACAACGTGCGAGAGGCCATCACGATCGCTCGTGAGTGCCGGACGATCCTGGCGGCCAACGGGATCACGCTCGAGTACCCGGTGATGCGGCACGCGAACAACCTCGAGTCGGTGCTGACGTACGAGGGCACGTCCGAGGTGCACCAGCTCGTCATCGGCCAGGCGCTCACCGGGGAGTCCGCCTTCCGCTGACCGGCGGCCCAGGGAACCACCGCCGCACGCACCACGCGATGGCCAGGATCGGGATGCCGAGCAGCGCCACCAGCGTCGGGACGGGTACGTCGGCGAAGACGGCGAAGGAGACGTAGACGACCAGGGCGAACACCTCCACGGCGAAGCCGTGCACCGACGTCACGGTGGCGCGCGCCGGACCGGTGATCACCTGCTGGAGGCGCGCCTCCGCCACGAGCATCGCGTTGTTGAGCAGCCCGTAGCCGACCGCGATCGCGGCGAACCCCGCGTACGGCGTCACAAGCGCGCCAACCGAGATCAGGCCGGCCCCTGCGGTCACCACGGCAGACATCACGCCCGCGCTCATCCGCGCGGAACGCCCGGCCAACGCGGTCCCGACCACCTGCCCGACCACCGTCAACCCGATGAGGAGCGGCACCGTGGCCGTGGGGACGCCGTGGTCACGGGCGATCAGCGGGAAGTACTCGTCGTACGCCGTCAGCCCGATCAGCACGGCGGCGATCAGGACCACGCGGCGTACGCCGACCGACGTTGACGCCTCACGGACGCCCGCTCGCAGCATCGAGACGTACCGCGTAGCGAGCGCCTCGGTCTCCTCCACGACCTCGTGCAGCGGGTGGTCGCCGTGGCCTGAGCTGTTAGGGCGCCTGGCTCGCAACGAGACCGGCAACGTCGCCGCGAGCACCGCCTGCACACCGGCGATGGCGACGGAGGTCCAGCCGACGAGGCCGTAGCCCCCGAGGGAGAACAGCGGCGCCGCTGCCAGCGAAGCGAGCAGTGCCGCAGTCATCGCGGTCGAATGAGCCCATCCGATCAGGCGGGGGTAGTCACCCTCAACGCCACGCTCAATGAGCTCGTCGTACAGCAGGGACTCGAACGTCCCGGACATGATCGCGCTCGAGAGTCCCCACAGCACGAAGCCGAGGGCGAAGCCGGTGTAGGTCTGGAACAGCAGCCAGGAGCTGAACGCGCAGGCGTAGATCAGGGCCGAGAGCACGAGCAGGTGGCGACGGTCGATGGTGTCGGCCCAGGCACCCGAGGGCACCTCGAAGACGAACGAGGTCAGCGACCAGATGATGAACAGGGTCGAGATCTGGGCGAGGGAGACGCCGTGGTCTCCGAACAGCAGCGCGTAGACGCTGTAGAGCGGGACGAGGTCCCGTGAGGCGTAGTAGGCCAGGACGCGCGGCCAGAGACCGCGCGTGCGGACCTAGGTCTGACCCGAGGTGAACCGCATGTGGCGAATGTAGCTGCGAGGCGCCGTGCTCCGCCAGTGTCGCGTGTTCGAAGTTGGCTTACGGTGGGCCTTCGCCAGAAGGTCCCACGTCGCGGATCTCGGCGTCCAGCTCCGGGCCGGTGGAGAACTCTGAACGTCTCGACCCGCCACTTCCGCCACCGACGCGAACGAGACCGTCGTCGTCGTGATAGCGCTGTCGCCACCCGAGCACTGCAGCGATGACTTCCACGTGAGCGGCGGGTCTGTACCCCCATTGAGTGCCGAACGAACCGACGAGAACAAGGAGCGAGGCGATGGCCAAGACCGTGCTGTACATGGCGATGTCGCTGGACGGGTTCATCACCGGTCCCGACGACAACGAAGCGAACCCAGCCGGGACCGGCGGCATGCGGTTGATGGAGTGGCTTGCCGGCGGCGGATCCGCGGTGGAGGACTACCGGCCCAGTAACCGCCAGAGCCAAATCGTGTTCGACGAGTGCATGGCCACCGGCGCTGTGCTCATCGGCCGACGTACCGGCGACTTCGCCGACTACTGGGGCGGCGATCACCACGACGGCGTGCCGATCTATGTTCCCACCCACGCCGCCCCGGCTGACAACCCGTACGAGCGGGTGCACTACGTCACCGACGGGATCGAGTCTTGCGTGGCTCAGGCCAAGGCGGCCGCTGGCGACCGTGACATCTTGGTGCACGGCGCCTACACCGCGCAGGAGTGTTTGAAGGCGGGGGTGCTGGACGTGATCGAGATCCAGCTCATGCCGGTGCTGCTCGGCCAGGGCCGGCTGCTGCTTGACCACCTCTCACCCGAGCACATCGAGCTCGAGCTGGTCCGGACGCTCGAGGCACCGAAGGTGCTCCATCTGCGCTACGAGGTGCGACGCTGATGGCTGCGGTGGAGGGGTCAGGCGTGCTCCAGGTGGGCTCTCGGGTGCGGTCGGGGGGCCGCTGAGATGGGGGTCATCCGGCTGTACATGACCACGTCCCTCGACGGTTACGTCGTCGGGCCGAAGGACAGCGTGGACGCGCCCATGGGGGTCGGCGGGTTCAGGCTGTTCAACTGGCTGGACCACCGGTTCGCCCCGGGGCCGAACGGCCAGGTGTTCGCCGAGCTGAACGCCACTCGCGCCGTCATCTCCGGCCGCCGGACCTACGAGCACGCCGACCGCTGGAAGGGTGACCACCACGACGGCGTACCGGTGTTCGTGCTCACCCGCGACGTTCCCGACGACCCACCGCCGGGCACCGTCGTCTACACAACCGACGTCGGTGAGTGCGCCTCGCAGGCTCGCGCCGCCGCCGGGGACGCGGACGTCATGGTGCACGGTGCCGGCGCCGCTCAGGCGCTGTTGCGGATCGGGGCGCTCGACGAGCTGGAACTGCACGTCGTCCCGGTGCTGCTCGGCCAGGGACGCCGACTGTTCGACCACCTGCCCGCAGCGCACATCGAGCTCAAGCTGCTGCGCCGGTTAGCCGCGGACGACGCCGACCCCGCCCACCGAGTCCTGCACGTGCGCTATCGCGTCCAGCACGCGTGACCCGTATCACCTGACCCCCTGCATCACGCGACACTAGGGGTTTCTGCCCTCGAGCAGCGGCCCAGCCGGATTATGCTCGTGGCCGCCTCCCTTGCGCACAGCCATCCCGGACAACGCCTCGAGCACGACGCGGTTGGCGAGCAGCGCCGTGATGTCGGCGTGGTCGTACGGCGGGGACACCTCCACGACGTCCATGCCGACCACCGGCAGCTCGATGCAGATGCGTCGAACGGCGTCGAGCAGCTGGCGGGCGGTCAAACCTCCCGGTTCAGGCGTCCCCGTGCCGGGCGCGTGGGCCGGGTCGCACACGTCGATGTCGACCGAGAGGAAGACGCCGTCACAGTCGTCGAGCGCGATCTCGAAAGTCTCGGTAAGGCACGAGTTCAGCCCACGAGCGACGATCTCGGTCATCTCGTAGGAGCGCATCCGCTGCTCAGCCATCCAGGACAGCGTCTCCGGCTCCGGCCAGTAGCCGCGCAACCCAAGCTGAAGGAACCTGTCGCCGCGCAGCGCACCGGACTCGATGAGTCGCCGCATCGGCTGGCCGTGACCGTAGAGCGAGCCGAACGTGATGTTGCCGGTGTCTGCGTGGGCGTCGAAGTGGATCATCGAGACCCGTCCGAAGCCGTGGTGGCGGGCTACTCCGGTGGCATCGGGCAGCGCGATCGTGTGGTCTCCCCCGAGCACGAGAGGGATCGCGCCGGCCGCCGACACGGCGTACACCGCGTCCTCCAGGGACCGGATCGACGTCTCGACGTCTCCGGAGTACATCTCGACGTCGCCGGCGTCGACGACCGTGATGTCCCGCAGCGCGTCGACGCGTAGCGCCAGGTGCGGTCGTGACCCGTCCACCGGGAGGTAGCACGCCTGCCTGATCGCCATCGGCCCGAACCTGGTGCCCGGCCGATGTGACGTGCCACCGTCGAACGGCGCCCCAATGACAACGACGTCGGCTGCGTCGTACGACGACCTGTCGTCGAGGTCCGCCTTCGGCACCCCCAGGAACGTGTAGTCGGGCCCGTACTGGGCGCCATAGCGAGTCATGCCAGCATCATGGCGCAGCATCAGGCGAGAGCCCGGAGCGGCTCCGCCGGGCCGACCGCACCAGCCCGGGGGCGGCAGTGGTGTAGCTCCGGCGGCACTGCGGATTTCGTTGCTGAAACCGTCCTTCACCATTGAAGCCATCGTATTCACCCGGTCTGTTCCACGATTTCACTTGCCGACCCCAGTCCGCGTGGTGCAGACTGAGGTCATGACGATCGACACCTCGGTTGACCTCGACAACGCTGCCCTGCAGCAGTCCGCGCGTGACCACCTGTGGATGCACTTCACCCGCATGTCGTCGTACGAGCAGGGCGAAGTCCCCGTCATCGTGCGGGGAGAGGGTGCCTACATCTATGACGCCAGGGGCAAGCGCTACCTCGACGCGCTGGCCGGCCTGTTCGTCAGCCAGCTCGGTCACGGTCGCACGGAGCTCGCCGAGGCTGCCTCGCGTCAGGCTCAGCAGCTGGCGTACATGCCGCTGTGGTCCTATGCCCACCCGAACGCGATCGAGCTGGCGCAGCGGGTGGCGAGCTACGCGCCGGGCGACCTCAACAGGGTGTTCTTCACCACCGGTGGGGGCGAGGCCGTCGAGTCGGCCTGGAAGCTCGCGAAGCAGTACTTCAAGCTCGTGGGCAAGCCGACCAAGCACAAGGTGATCTCGCGGACGATCGCCTACCACGGCACCACCCAGGGCGCGCTGTCGATCACCGGCCTGCCGGACCTGAAGGCCCCCTTCGAGCCTCTCGTGCCGAGCACGTTCCGAGTGCCGAACACCAACTTCTACCGCGCCCCGGAGCACGGGGACGACCTCGAGGCGTTCGGCCGCTGGGCCGCCGACCAGATCGCCGTCGCGATCGAGAACGAGGGCCCCAACACCGTCGCCGCCGTCTTCCTCGAACCGGTCCAGAACTCCGGCGGGTGCTTCCCGCCGCCGCCCGGGTACTTCGACCGGGTGCGGGAGATCTGCGACGAGTACGACGTGCTGCTGGTCAGCGACGAGGTGATCTGTGCGTTCGGCCGGCTCGGCCACATGTTCGGCGCCGAGCGCTACGGCTACCAGCCCGACATCATCACCTGCGCCAAGGGCATCACGTCCGGCTACGCACCGCTCGGGGCGATGATCACCACGGACCGGCTGTTCGAGCCGTTCGGGAAGGGTGACACGACCTTCTACCACGGTTACACGTTCGGCGGACACCCCGTCTCGACGGCGGTGGCGATGGCGAACCTCGACGTGTTCGAGCGGGAGGGGATCAACCAGCACGTCCTCGACACCCAGGGCGCCTTCAGGTCGACGCTCGAGAAGCTGCACGACCTGCCGATCGTCGGTGACGTCCGTGGAGACGGCTTCTTCTACGGGATCGAGCTGGTCAAGGACAAGCACACCAAGGAGACCTTCGACGACGTGGAGTCGGAGCGTCTGCTGCGGGGCTTCCTGTCCAAGGCCCTTTACGACGCGGGCCTCTACTGCCGCGCCGATGACCGCGGCGACCCTGTCGTGCAGCTGTCGCCGCCGCTGATCTGCGACCAGCAGCACTTCGACGAGATCGAGCAGATCCTTCGCGGGGTCCTGACCGAGGCCGGCACCCTGCTCTGACCTTCCCCCTCCGGCGACGCCCGCACCGGCTTGTGACACCACGACGACCGGGTGCAGGTGCACTTGTGGTAGCAGAGATCCAACCTCAGAATGAGGACCGTGCCCGCTCGTAGCGACCAGCCACACCCTCAACTCGACGACGTCTCCAAGGGCATCATCGAGCAGCTCCAGCACGACGGCCGGATGCCCTACGCTTCCATCGGCAAGGCAGTCGGTCTCTCCGAGGCCGCAGTCCGCCAACGGGTCCAGCGGCTGCTCGAGCACGGCGTCATGCAGATCGTGGCCGTTACCAACCCGCTGCAGCTCGGCTTCGCGCGCCAGGCCATGATCGGGATCCACGCCGAGGGTGAGATCGAGCCGATCGCCGACGCGCTGGCGTTGATGCCCGAGGTGGACTACGTCATCGTCACGGCGGGCTCGTTCGACATCATCGCGGAGGTCGTCTGCGAGAGCGACGACCACCTGCTGGAGCTGCTTTCCAAGCGCATCCGTGCGACAGCCGGAGTGCGGTCGACGGAGACGTTCGTCTACCTCAAGCTCCACAAGCAGACCTACTCGTGGGGAGTTCGGTGACATACGACGATCTTTCGCTGTGGCACGAGACCTGTGGCGACGACCTCACCCCCCGTCCCGCGCTGAGCTCATCCCTCGACGTGGACGTAGCGATCGTCGGGGCGGGTTACACCGGGCTCTGGACCGCCTACTACCTGCTCCGGGCGGATCCCTCGCTCCGGGTCGTGGTCCTCGAGCGTGAGACCGCAGGCTTCGGCGCATCTGGTCGCAACGGTGGCTGGCTCTCCGCGCTGTTCCCTTCCTCCGGCACCAAGCTGGCAAGGCTTGCGGGCTCGTCCAATGACGCCGCGCGCCGGCTTTCCACGGCCATGCGGGTCACCATCGACGAGGTCGCCGACGTCACGGGCGACGAGGGCATCGACTGTCATTTCCACCAGGGCGGCACGATCGGCTTCATCCGCAGCCGGAGCCAGCTCGCCCGCGCCCGCCACGAGGTCGAAGACGCCCGCCGATGGGGCGACACCGACAAGGACCTCGTCCTCCTCACCGCCGACGAGGCGGCGTCGCATGCCAGAGCCTCCGACGTTCTAGGCGCGACGTTCACCCCGCACTGCGCGCGCATCCACCCGGCCCGGCTCGCCCGCGGCCTGGCGCACGCTGTCGAGCGACGAGGCGGCACGATCTACGAGCGGACAGCGGTCACGGCCATCGCCCCGAGCCTTGCGGCGACGGCCGCGGGCAGCGTGCGCGCGAGTGCCGTCATCCGGGCGACGGAGGGCTACACACCCGGGCTCGCGGAGATGCGCCGAGCGGTCGTGCCCGTCTACTCCCTCATCGTCGCGACGGAGCCCCTGCCGGACAGCGTCTGGGACGAGATCGGTCTGGCCGACAGCCCGACGTTCACCGACCACCGGCACCTGATCATCTACGGCCAGCGCACGGCGGACGGGCGGCTAGTGTTCGGCGGCCGGGGGGCGCCGTACCACTTCGGGTCCGCCGTCCGGCCCGAGTACGACCGGAAGGACAGGGTCTTCGCCGACCTTCGCGAGACCCTCGTCGACCTCTTCCCGGCCATCGACGGGCACGCGTTCACGCACGCCTGGGGTGGTCCCCTCGGCATCGCCCGCGATTGGATGGCCTCGGTCGGCTTTGACCCGAGCACCGGCGTCGGCTGGGCCGGTGGCTACGTCGGAGACGGAGTCAGTACGACGAACCTGGCCGGCCGCACCCTGGCCGACCTGGTCACCGGGCGGCGCACCGACCTGACCACGCTGCCCTGGGTCAACCATGTCTCACCCCGCTGGGAGCCGGAACCGCTGCGCTGGTTGGGGATCAACGCGGGTCTGCGGGCGATGACGGTGGCCGACCACGAGGAGTCGTTGACCGGACGGCAGAGCCTGGTTGCGAAGACCTTGGCGCCCTTGCTCGGCGGCCACTGACCTGCATCAGGATCCGACATTCAGCTGGTCTGAGCCACCTGAATGTCGGATCTTGGCGTTGACGAGCGCGGGACGGAGCTCGTCCAGAACCGCCGGGTCCTCGATCGTCGAGGGGAGGGCGGGATCCTCACCGTCGGCGATCTGCCGCATGGTCCGGCGCAGGATCTTGCCCGAGCGGGTCTTCGGTAGCGCGGCCACGACCGACACGTCCTTGAATGCGGCCACGGGCCCGATCTCGTCGCGCACGGCCGCAACCAGGTCGCGCGCGAGCTCGTCGGGGTCTACGTCATGGCCCGACTTCAGGACGACGAAGCCCCGCGGCGCCTGGCCCTTGAGGCTATCCGCGACACCGATGACGGCACACTCCGCCACGGCCGGGTGCTTGGCGATGACGGCCTCCATGGACCCCGTCGAGAGGCGGTGCCCGGCCACGTTGATGACGTCGTCGGTCCGGCCCATGACGTAGACATAGCCGTCCTCGTCGACGTACCCACCGTCACCTGACAGGTAGTGACCTTCATACGTTTGGAGGTACGACGACACGTAGCGGTCGTCGTCTTCCCACAGGGTTGGCAGCGTGCCTGGGGGCATCGGCAGGTGGAGGCAGATCGCCCCCTCCTGGTCGGGTCCGAGAGTGTTGCCGTGCTCGTCGAGGACGCGCACGTCGTAGCCGGGCACCGGGACGGACGGCGAGCCTGCCTTGACAGGCATCGGCTCGAGACCTCGCAGGTTGGCCACGATCGGCCAGCCGGTCTCGGTCTGCCACCAGTTGTCGACCACCGGTATGCCGAGCTTGTCCGAGGCCCAGCGGTGGGTCTCTGGGTCGAGACGCTCACCCGCGAGGAAGAGATTTCGCAAGCCGGCGAGGTCATAGCGGCCGATCAGCTCGCCGTCGGGATCCTCCTTCTTGACCGCGCGGATCGCCGTCGGCGCCGTGAACATGCCCTCCACGTCGTAGTCCGCCGCCACCCGCCAGAACGCGCCGGCATCCGGTGTGCCCACGGGCTTACCCTCGTAGAGCACCGAGGTGACGCCGGTGAGCAGAGGGGCATAGACGATGTAGGAGTGACCGACGACCCACCCGACGTCCGAGGCGGCCCACCAGACCTGTCCCGGCGAGATGTCGAAGATGTTCGGCATCGACCACGAGAGCGCCACCGCGTGTCCCCCGTTGTCACGGACGATCCCCTTGGGCTTGCCGGTGGTCCCGGAGGTGTAGAGCACGTACAGCGGGTCGGTGGCGGAGACCGGCACACACCCGGCCGGGTCCTCGCGGCCCGCCTGCACCGCAGCCGACCACTCGATGTCGCGTCCTTCGACGAGACCGGCGTGCCACTGGTCGCGCTGTCTGACGACGCATGCCTGAGGCTTGTGCTCCGCGATCGTGAGAGCCCTGTCCAGCAAGGGCGTGTACTGCACCACTCCCTTGGCCTCGACACCGCACGAGGCAGACACGATGACCGTTGGCCGGGCATCGTCGATCCGTGCGGCGAGCTCCGCGGCCGCGAAGCCCCCGAACACCACGGAGTGAACGGCTCCGATGCGAGCACACGCGAGCATCGTGACGACGGTCTCCGGGATCATCGGCATGTAGACGACAACCCGGTCGCCCTTGTCCACGCCGAGGGCGCGCAGTGCGCCGGCGAACGCTGCGACCTCCTCCAGCAGCTGCGCGTACGTGTAGGTGCGGCGAGCATTCGTGACTGGGCTGTCGTAGATGAGCGCTGCCCGGTCGCCATGTCCGGCGATGACATGGCGGTCGAGGGCGTTGTAGCACGTGTTGAGCGTGCCGTCGACGTACCAGCGGTAGAACGGCGGACGGGACCGGTCGAGCACCGTCACGGGCCTGCTGAACCAGTCGACGAGGCTCGCCTGCTCGCCCCAGAAGATATCCGGTTCCTCGATGCTGGACCGGTAGACCTCCGCATAGCTCATCAGGCACCCCTCCTCGAGGCTCCCCGTCGTTCCCTCACCATTCTGCCGTACCTGCCGCCCTCGGCATCTCGTCGGCACCGGCCCTGCCGGGCCGCCGGAGGGGGGCGGGGTAAAGCACTTGCGGCAGCCGTCGCCGTAGGTGACGATGGTCGCGGGTGGCCCAGCGGCCCACCCGCGACCAGATCCGTTACGAGCAAAGGAGGCGTCGAGATGTCAACCGCTGTCAGCGGGACCGTTTCCGTCCCCAGAACCCTGAGGTCGCTCGCAGGCTGATCGTGTCGAGTGCCCTCATCACGCTCGAGGAGCACTGACCAGATGTACGACCGATCGATGCCCGACGCTTACATTGCCCACGCCGACTCGCTCGACGACCACGCCCTGTCCCGCCCGAACTCACCGGACCGACACGTTCTCGACGGCCCACTCTCCGCGGCGGACCTCTGCTATGCCGCCCCCCAGGAGCTGGACGACAACCAGCGCTGGTCCACCTGGTCGTCGGTCGAGAAGAGCTGTCACGGCCCGGAACCCCGACCCGGGTGGGTCATCACCGACGACGGCGCGATCGACACTGATCTCGGCATTGTCAAGACCGGCAAGGAGGCCGACGTGTTCCTCGTCGAGCGTGCGGTCCCGGACGGCCCGGCAGCAGTCATGGCGGCCAAGCGATACCGCAGCACCGACCACCGCAACTTCCACCGTGACTCCGGGTACGTCGAAGGCCGTCGCGTCCGTCGCAGCCGGGACCAGCGCGCCATGCAGAAGGGCAGCGCGTTCGGCCGCCAGGTGGCCGCCGGCCAATGGGCCTTCCACGAGTGGGGGGCCCTGTGTGCGCTCTGGGCGGACGGCGTGCCGGTCCCCTACCCGGTCCAGCTCGACGGCACCGAGATCCTCATGGAGTTCATCGACGTCGACGGCGCCGCCGCACCTCGACTTGCGCAGGTACGCCCGGACCGAGCCACGCTGGAGAGCTACTTCGACCAGATCCGGGACGCCATGTCCGTGCTGGCCCGGCGCCAGGTGGCTCACGGGGACCTCTCGCCGTACAACATCTTGGCCCAGGGCGACCGGCTGGTGATCATCGACCTGCCGCAGGTCGTCGACATCGTCGGCAACCCGAACGGCGTCGACTTCCTGCTGCGCGACTGCCGCAACGTCTGCCAGTGGTTCGTCGCTCGCGGGCTCGACGCGGACGCCGACGCTTTACTCGCGGAGCTGCTCGCCCAGGCCTGGTGACCGCTACGCTTCCCCGGTGCGGAAACGGATCGGAGCGATTGTCGACATCGACTCGCTCGACGAGCTCGATGCCCTGCTGGCGGCGGGTGCGACGCGGATGGCCGGCTGGCGCATCCAGGATGTCGACCTGCGAGGCCGGACCGATGCGCTCCTGACACTCGACCCCCGGGGTGCCGTGCTGCTCGGGTGCGACATCACGGAGACGACGCATCGGCACCTGACGACGGGTGGGGCACTGATCTTCCCCGACCTGCCGGAGCTGCCGTTCGACACCTACCGCGCGCGGCTCTACACACCGGACGAGCTCTACGCCGAAATCGACACCGAGCCCTACTCGCGCACCCCCGATGCGCTGATCTACGCCTGGTCCCGCCAGCGCGACCGCGACGCGACCCGCCGGATGGCTCAGGCGCTGCACGACCATGCGGTCGACGCGGCACTCGAGGAGCAGCTCGCCGGCGCGCGCACCGTCGGCGTCATGGGCGGGCACGCCGTGAACCGCGGAGATGACGACTACCGGCGAGCCGCGCGGCTGGGGTATCGGCTCGCGCGGACCGACCTGGGCGTGATGACCGGCGGCGGTCCGGGTGCGATGGAGGCGACCAACCTCGGCGCCTCCCTGTCGTCGTACGACGATGCGACGCTTGACGACGCGATCGAGATGCTGGCGGCGGCGCCGACGTTCCGCCCCTCGGTGACGCGTTGGGCACGGGTAGCCTTCGCGGTCCGGGCCCGCTGGCCGGAGCACGGCCACTCCCTGGGGATCCCGACCTGGTTCTACGGGCACGAGCCGCCGAACGCCTTCGCCACCGGCATCGCCAAGTACTTCCAGAACTCGGTTCGCGAGGACACCCTGCTGCGGCACTGCGACGCCGGCATCGTGTTCCTCCCAGGAGCTGCCGGCACCGTGCAGGAGATCTTCCAGGACGCCTGCGAGAACTACTACGCGGACCGGGCGACCGTGGCGCCGATGGTGCTCGTCGGGAGCGGCTACTGGACCGACCAGGTTCCCGTCTGGCCACTGCTGCGCAGGCTCGGCGACGGAAGACCGATGGCGAGGTGTCTACACCTCGTCGACGACCTCGACGAGGCGGTCGAGATCATCCGGCCCTAGTGGCAGACCGCTCCGCCGCGCCCGAGCGACTCTCGGCGGCGCGGGCGATATTGCGCTGCATCCCCCCGAAGACGACGCCGTGGAACGGCGAGACCGCCCACCAGTAGAGATGCCCGGGCAGCCCGTGGGGGTGGAAGAGCGCGCGCTGTCGGAAGACCGTCACGCCGTCCGCGGCGGTGTCCGTGGACAGCTCGAGCCAGGCAAGGCCCGGCAGGCGCATCTCGGCCCGCAGCCGCAGCAGGTTCGGCGCATCGAGCTCCTCGACCCGCCACCAGTCGAGAACGTCGCCGACGACCAGCCGTCGGGGGTTGCGTCGACCGCGGCGCAGCCCGGGGCCGCCGACAACCCGGTCGAGCAGGCCACGCAGCCACCAGCCGAGGTTCCAGGAGTACCACCCGGTGTCGCCGCCGATGCCCTCGATCACGTCCCAGAGATCCTCGCGGGTCGCGTCGACGACTCGCTCACGGGCGTCCACATACAGGGAGCCGCCCGCCCATTGCGGGTCGCTGGGCAGGGGGTCGCTCGGCGCGCCCGGCGTCGCCGCCGAGGTCCAGGACGTCGCGACATCGAGATCGCGGATCCTGGTGAGCGCCAGCTCGACAGCGCGGTCAAAGCCCGTCAGACCTTGCTCGGGCACGGCGACGTGGTCGTCGATGTCGTGCTCCTCGCAGACGACCTCGTGCACCAGGCTGTCGACGAGGGGTCGGGCGATGGCGTTCGGCACCGGGGTCACGAGACCGACCCAGTGACTCGACAGCGACGGGGTCAGGACCGGCAGCGTCTGGATGTACCGCCGGGGCAGGCCGGCCACCTCTGCGTAGCGCTGCATCATCTCGCGGTACGTGAGCACGTCCGGGCCACCGATGTCGAAGGCACGGCTGACCGTCGCCGGCATGGCGGCCGATCCCACCAGGTAGTGCAGCACGTCGCGCACCGCGATCGGCTGGATCCGGTTGTCGAGCCACTTCGGCGTCACCATAACCGGAAGCCGCTCGGTAAGGTAGCGCAGCATCTCGAATGACGCCGAGCCGCTGCCGAGGATCACCGCCGCTCTCAGCACCGTCGTCGGCACCCCGCTCGTCATCAGGATCTCCCCGACCTCGCGCCGCGAGCGCAGGTGGGTCGAGAGCTCCTCACCCTCGGGGAACAGCCCGCCCAGGTAGACGATCCGGCTCAGTGCCGAGTCGGCGGCCGCCCGGGCGAAGGACGTGGCCGTACGGCGGTCGCGCTCCTCGAACCTGGTGCCGGCACCCAGCGCATGGATGAGGTAGTAGGCCACGTCCACGTCGGCCAGCGCCGCTCGGACATCGTCGGGGTCGTCGGCGTCCGCTCCCACCACGGCAACCTCGTCCCGCCATGGCCGGTCACGCAGCTTGTCGGGGTCACGGGCCATCGCGCGGACGCGGAACCCGCTTTCGAGAAGCGCGGGAACCAGGCGTCCGCCGATGTAGCCGGTGGAGCCGGTGACCAGGGCGATAGGACGGTCGCGTTCCTGGTCAGATGTCATAGGGAAGTCTCGCAGGGGAGCACACCCGCTGCGGCGCCGCCGCCGGCTGCGATGCCCTCCAGCACCCGCGCCACCCCGTCGTCGTCATTGCTGCCGCAGATGCGGTCCGCCGCGTCCACCACCTCGGGATGCGCGTTGGCAACGGCGTACGACGTGCCGGCCCACCGCAGCATGGCCAGGTCGTTGGGCATGTCGCCGAAGGCCACGACCTCCGGCGCGGCGATGCCCCAGGACGCGCACCAGTCGGCGAGGACCGCGGCCTTGGTGACACCCGGGGCACTCATCTCGGCGAGGCCCCCGGCCCCTGAGTAGGCAACGACCGCCAGGTGGCCGACGGTCTCGGTGACTCTCGCCAGGAACTCGGACTCCTCGAGGGCCGGCGCTCGAGCCAGCAGCTTGCCCGGCAGGTCGGACTCGAGAAGGTCGGCGACGTCCGCCACGGGTGTTCCTTCAGGAGGCATATAGAGGTCGACGTACGTCGGCTCCATCCCGAAGCCGACGCGGGTCTCGACGGCGAAGGAGATCTCGGGGATCGCCTCGCGGAGCAGGCGAACGACCTCGTCGACCGTCTGCCGCGGCATCGTCTGCTCGTTGAGAACCCGTCGCCCCACGACATCGTAGCTGAACGCGCCGTTGGAGCAGATCGCCAGTCCGTGGTCGCCGACGACGTGCACCAGGTCGTGCATCCAGCGCGGTGGCCGCGCCGTGGCTACGACGAACCGCACCCCCGCCTGCTGGACCGCGACGACCGCAGCGACCGTGCGCGCCGACACGGTGCCGTCACTGCGCAGCAGGGTGCCGTCGAGGTCGCATGCGACGAGCCGGGTCACGACCGGGTCAGCTCGATGATGCCGCGAGCTGACCGCAGGCACCGTCGATCTCCCGGCCCCGGGTGTCGCGCACCGTCGTCGGGACGCCCGCGCCCACGAGGCGCCGCACGAACTCGTCCTCGTCCTCCTGGCGCGACGCCGTCCACCTCGAGCCCGGCGTGGGGTTGAGCGGTATCAGGTTGACGTGGACCCAGCCCCAGTCCCCGTAGGAGCGCAGCACGTCACCCAACAGGTCCGCCCGCCAGGCCTGGTCGTTGATGTCCCTGATCAGCGCATACTCGATGGAGACCCGCCGTCTCGTGGTCCGGGCATAGTTCCAGGCCGCCTCGACGGCCTCCTGGACGGTCCACCGCGTGTTGATCGGCACCAGCTCGTTGCGCAGCTCGTCGTCCGGTGCATGCAGCGAAAGCGCGAGCGTGACCGGAATGCCCTCGTCCGCCAGCTGACGCATCCGGGGGACCAGCCCGACCGTGGAAACGGTTATCCCTCTTGCCGACATGCCGAGGCCCTCCGGCGCCGGGTCGGTCATGCGACGTACCGCGTCCAGCACCGCCCGGTAGTTGGCCATCGGCTCGCCCATGCCCATGAAGACGACGTTGGACAGTCGGCCGGGACCGCCGGGAACCTCGCCCCTGGCCAGCGCTCGTGCCCCGGCGACCACCTGCTCGATGATCTCGGCGGCACTCATGTTCCGTTGGAGTCCGCCCTGACCGGTCGCGCAGAACGGGCAGGCCATCCCGCACCCCGCCTGCGACGAGACGCACATCGTGACGCGCGACGGGTAGCGCATCAGGACGGACTCGACAAGCGCTCCATCGTGCAGGCGCCACAGGGTCTTGCGAGTCGTGCCGCCATCTGCCTCCAGGGTGTGCAGTGGCGTCAGAAGCCTTGGTAGCAACACGTCGCCGAGCCCCTGTCGCAGCGCCGCGGGCAGGTCGGTCATCTGCTCGGTGTCGTCCTCGAAGCGCGCGAAGTACTGGTGGGACACCTGGCTGGCTCGGAACCCGGGCAGCCCGGCCACCTCGACAGCCGCGCGACGCTCGGCGCCGCTCATGTCGGCCAGGTGCCGCGGCGGCTTCCTCGCCCGCCTCGGCTCGTCGAAGACCAGCGGGAGCGGGACTGCTGCGCCGGGCCGGTTTATGGGCTCGGTGGGGGTCGTCGACATCGCGGAGCCAGTCTCTCACGCGTCCCAGGCACCCCAGGGAGCCAGCAGTCGGTCCGGCCAGGCGAGCGCACAGTGGTCGGGCATCCGCATCGACTGCCACGCATCGACTGCGGGCGCCGCCCCGGTCAACCCCGAGACCAGCATCGTTAGCGCCGTCCCGTGCCCGACGAGTACGACGTCGCGTCCCCCAGCCTCGTGGACCGCGCGGCGCGCCGAAGCGAGAGCGCGTGCCTGGGTGGCGCCGAGCGGCTCCCAGCCGGCGCGCACCGACTCGTGCGGATGCGCGAACGAGAGCAGCACGAGTCGGTGGAGCTCGTCCCGCTCGAGCCAGGTGGGGTCGCGCCGGGCCTCCCGGAGCCCGTCGTCGAGCCGGACGTCGCCGGCGACGAGAAGGTGGGCAGTCGCTGCTGCCTTCGGCTCGCTGGAGCTGACCCAGAACGCGTTGTCGGGCAGCACGCCCGATGCGCCGAGTCGCCGCGCGCCTTCGCTTGCCGTCGGTGCGAGCCGCCACTCGGAGGATGGACGCTCGCTGCTCTGGGCTGAGAGCGCGTGCCGGACGAGATGCAGCGTCACCATGCAGACACGCTAGCCAGCGCGCCATGGGCCATAGTGAGCCGATGGCCGCGTACGACGACCGTCCGCCCGACGACCCCCCGGCGGAGATCACCAGCCCCGCGAACCCTCAGGTGAAGTGGCTTGTCGCGCTGCGCAAGCGGCGGGTCCGCGACGCCGAGCGGGTCATGCTCGTCGAGGGCTACGACGAGCTCGTCCTCGCGCTGGAAGCCGGGGTCACCGTGCGCGGCGTCTTCTGCTGCCTGGGTCTGGTCAGGGACGAGAGCCGACTCGCGTTGCTCGACACCCTGCAGGGAGGTGGCTCGGTGGTGGTACGCCTCGGCGAGTCCGCCTTCGCCAAGGCGTCGTACCGGGAGTCGCCTGACGGGTGGCTGGCCGTCGTAGCGAATCCGGAGCGGTCCTTGGCTGCCCTGTCGCTACCGGCCAGCGCACTGGTTCTGGTGGCCGAGTCGGTCGAGAAGCCCGGGAACCTCGGTGCCATGCTGCGCACGGCGGACGCAGCCGGAGTCGATGCGGTCGTCGCCGCCTCGCCCGTCACCGACTGGGGCAACCCGAACGTCGTGCGCGCGAGCAAGGGCACCGTCTTCGCCGTCCCGGTCGCGTCCGCCCCCACCTCCCACGTGATCGGGTGGCTGCGTGAGCAGGGCGTGCGAGTCGTCGTCGCCAGCCCTGAGGCGGACACCATGCTGACCGATGTCGACCTCTGCAGCGCGGTGGCAGTGGTCGTGGGCGCGGAGCATGCCGGGGTCAGCGAGGAGTGGAGGGCCGCCGCCGACCTTACCGCGAGGATTCCGATGGCCGGCCGGGTCAACTCGCTCAACGTGTCGACCTCGGCCGCGATCGTCCTCTTCGAGGCCGTGCGCCAACGCGCTCTGTCAGGCTCGGCTTCGGGGGCCCGAGGCCAGACGTAGAGCCTGGCGGCGTGGACCGCCGGGGTCGGCGGCAAAGCCTCCGTCAGTGCTGCAGGATGGACACCCGGCCCTCGGTCCCCGAGCCCCAGCACGCGCCGTCGGGTGCGCAGTCGATGCTGTCGTAGCGGTCGTCGTCGAAGTGGTGCCACCGAGCGCCGCCACTGCGGCTCACGTCGCTCCCCGTGGGACCGACCGCGACGACGAGCTTCCCCGTCACGTAGGCGACGCCGGAACGGTAGCCGTAGACCTGCGGGCTGCTGAGGGTGTAGGTCCGCCCACCGTCGGTGGTGACCCCGGCCGCGGCGGCGCCGTTCGTCGGGTGGGCGAAGTCACCGCCGACGGCAACCCCGTCCTTGCCGTTGTGGAATGCAATGGAGTAGATACCGGCCGTCGGCCCACCGCGCAGCGGCGTGCTGGCGACCGTCCAGGTGTTCCCGGCGTCCCAGGTGTGGAAGACGCGCGGGTGCGTCGTCCCTCCCGACGCCATCCAGAACTGGTGCGACGGTCCCGAGACCAGGCAGGTGCCGGAGGCCGCGAAGGCGAACTCGCCGTCGAGTGCCGGTGGCATCTGCTTCGGCACCAGGAGGGTCCAGGAGTGCCCGCGGTCGTGGGAGATCACGAGCCGGAAGCGGCCGTTGACCGGGTCGCTCATGGCCAGCCCGGTGCCGTCGTTCGAGAACGCCATGCAGTCGTAGAAAGCGTCGCCGTTGTGGTTGGTGAAGGTGCGCTGCCAGGTCGCCCCGCCGTCGTTGGTGGCGAAGATCGCCGAGCGCTTCCCGGTGCCTATCGACAGCACCACCGCGTGGTAGGCGTCGAACGCCTCGATGTCACGGAAGGCTCGGCCGGCACCCTCGGGGAACGACACGTTCCGCCACGAGGTGCCACCATCCGTCGTACGCAAGATGGTGCCGGACTCCCCGCTTACCCAGGCGACGCTGCGACTGACGGCCGCCAGGCCGCGGAACTCGTCGAAGCTCACCCTATTCGTCTGCTGCCAGCCGATCCGGGGCGCTGATGTCTTCTGGGCCTGGGCCGGCAACGCCAGACCCGTGATGAGGAGGGCGGTGCACGCAGCCACCGCGGAGCGACGAATGACCATAGCGATGACACTAGGCACCTCAGCGCGATCCGGCAACGTTCGCGCGGACGACCTGGCCGTGGGTCAGGATGTCTCTCATGACGGCAGCGGAACCGGCCCAGCTCCGAGGCGGTGCCCCGCGCGGTGGCGACGTCACGTCGGCCGTGCTCGTGCTCCACGGGGGACGTGAGCACAGCATGCGGCCGACGGCCTCGAACCAGCTCTCGCTGCTCCGGATGGTCGACATGTACGTCGGTCTGCGTCGCCGAAGCCACGCCTCAGCCGTCTACCTGCTGCGCCATCGCGTCCGTGGATGGAACCCGGACGTCAGCGGCCGCGCCGAGCCTGACCCCGTCGTCGATGCCCGATGGGCTCTCGACCAGGTCTCCAAGCGGCACGGCGACGTGCCGATCGGGCTGCTCGGCCACTCGATGGGGGGACGCACCGCCTTCGCTGTCGCCGACGACCCGCGGGTAGTCGGCGTGTGTGGACTTGCCCCGTGGCTGCCGGACGGTGAGCGACCCCTCCGGCCGCGAACCGACCAACGTTTCGTGCTGGCACACGGCACCGCCGACCGGATGACCTCGGCTCCGGCCAGCCTGCGCTATGCCCAGCGGTTACGTGCCTCGGGAGCGGCAGTGGTGCGCTTTGAGCTCTCCGGCGGAAAACACGCACTCCTCGACCAGCCGCTGCTCTGGCACCGTTTCGCGGTCACGGTCACCCTAGGCCTGGTCGGGGATGGCCCGCTCCCGGGAGCGGTCACCGCGGCCCTGCGCCGACCCACGCCGGAGAATCTGCGACTGTCCCTGGAGTCCTTCGGGTCGGATGGTGAGCGATCATGCTCGCCCGAACAGCCCTGACCTGAAGCTCACACGTGGGGCAGCAGGAACGTCAGAACCAGCCAGACGACGGGCACGCTGGCCAGCAGCGAGTCGAGCCGATCCATGATGCCGCCGTGCCCGGGCAGGATGTTGCTCATGTCCTTGACCCCGAGATCTCGCTTGATCAGCGACTCGGCGAGGTCGCCGAGCGTGGCCGCGACGACCACAAGCGCGCCGAGGACGAGCCCGACCCACCAGGCGTCATCCAGCAGGAAGACCATGCAGAGCACACCGGCGAGGGCACAACCAGCAGCCGAGCCGGCGAACCCTTCCCAGGACTTCTTCGGGCTGATCGCGGGCGCCAGTAGGTGCCTGCCCAGCGCGGCGCCGACCGCATAGCCGCCGGTGTCGGAGGCCACGACGACGACGATGAACGTGACGACCCGCTGGACCCCATCGTCCGCGTCGAGCAGCAGGGCGACGAACGAGGCGAGGAAGGGTGCGTAGGCCAGGCAGAAGACCGTTGCCGTGACGTCCTGGACGAAGCCCTCCTGCCCGCGCCGCATCCGCCACAGCGTGGTGGCGAGGACCGCCGACGCGAACACCACGAGGAGTACCCGCGGGCCCCCGTAGAAGGCCCCTGCGAGCATCCCGGTCGAGCCCAGCAGCATCAGCGGCAGCGGCGTCCCGGTACCGCGATGGGACAGCGCGTTGGCCAGCTCCCACAGGGCGACGCCGATGGCCGCGGCGACGACGACGAGAAAGAGCGCCTTGTAGAAGGCGAGCGAACAGATGATCACCACACCGAGTCCGACTCCGACGGCGATGGCGGCGGGCAGGTTGCGTCCCGCCCTGCTCGGTGTGCGGGAAGCCGCGCTCTCGATGGCTGCTCCCGTGTGCTCGGCGGCCACTCGATCAGACCTCGAGCAGCTCGGCCTCTTTGTGCTTGAGCACATCGTCGATCGCATCGACGTGCTGCTTGGTCATCGCATCCAGCCGTTTCTCGGCGGAGCTGACCTCGTCCTCGCTCAGGTCCCCGTCCTTGAGGGTGCGCTCGAGGTGCTGCTTGGCGTGACGCCGGACGTTGCGGACGGCGACCTTGGCGTCCTCGGCCTTCGTGCGGGCGAGCTTGATGTAGTCGCGCCGCCGCTCCTCGGTCAGCTCCGGCATCACGACGCGCAGCATGTCGCCGTTGTTGGTCGGGTTGACACCGAGGTCGGAGTCGCGGATCGCCTTCTCGATGGCACCGAGCGCCTGCCGGTCGTAGGCGTTGATGGTGACGACTCGCGGTTCGGGGTTGGTGAACGAGGCAAGCTGCTGGATCGGGGTCGGTGTCCCGTAGTAGTCGGCGGTCAGCTTGGAGAACATCGCCGGGTGGGCGCGCCCCGTGCGGATCGTTGCGAAGTCGTCCTTGGCGACATCGACGGCCTTCGACATCTTCTGGTCAGCCTCGCGCAAGGTCTCGCCGATCACACCCGTCTCCTCTCGTGCTGGTCCGCGTCGCTCCCGACGTAGGTGCCGATCTTCTCACCTCGCACCACTCTGGCGATCGCGCCCTCGTCCTGCATCCCGAACACGATCATGGGCAGCGAGTTCTCCATGCAGAGCGCGAACGCGGTCGCGTCGGCGACCCGCAGCCCACGTTGCAGCGCCTCGTTGTAGGTCACCGTCTCGAGCTTGGTGGCCGTCGGGTCGATCCGCGGGTCCGCGGTGTAGACGCCGTCGACACCGTTCTTGCCCATCAGCACCACCTCGCACTTCGTCTCGAGCGCACGCTGGACGGCAACGGTGTCGGTCGAGAAGAACGGCATCCCGGCCCCCGCACCGAAGATGACCACGCGCCCCTTCTCCAGGTGACGGATGGCCCGACGCGGGATGTAGGGCTCGGCGACCTGGCCCATGGCGATGGCGGTCTGGACCCGGGTCTCGATGCCCTGCTTTTCACAGAAGTCCTGGAGAGCAAGGCAGTTCATCACGATGCCGAGCATCCCCATGTAGTCGGCACGCGCCCGGTCCATCCCCCGTTGCTGCAGCTCGGCTCCGCGGAAGAAGTTTCCGCCCCCCAGCACAATGGCGATCTGCGTGCCCGTCCTGACGACGTCGGCGACCTCCTTGGCGATCGCGTGGACCACGTCGGGGTCGACGCCCACGCGTCCGCCGCCGAACACCTCACCCGACAGTTTCAGCAGGACTCGCCCATACGGTGATGGCGCCTGAGCCGCCCACTCCTGGCTTCCTTCATGAGCTTCCACTGTGCGGCCTCCTCGGCTTCAACGTCCGGCTGTCGGGTGACAACTGTCGAGCGGCGGCCCGTACGGCGTTCGCCGGGCTCAGTCCGCCCCGACCTCGAAGCGGGCGAACCTCGTGACGGTCACGCCGGCCTTGTCGAGGACAGCCTGGACGGTCTTCTTGGAGTCCTGGACCGACGCCTGCTCGAGAAGCACGACGTCCTTGAAGAACCCATTGACGCGACCTTCGACGATGCGGGGGATCGCCTGGTCGGGCTTGCCCTCCTCATGAGCTGTCGCCTCGGCGATCTCACGCTCCTTGGCGACGACCTCATCCGGGATCTCGTCGCGCGAGACATACTGCGGACGCATCGCGGCGATCTGCATCGCCACGCCGCGGGCCGCCTCGAAGTTGTCGCCCTCATAGGCCACGAGCACCCCTACCGCGTGTGGCAGGTCGCTCGAGCGTCGGTGCATGTACGCCGCGACGGCGCCGTCGAAGTGGGTTACCCGGCCAAGGGCGAGCTTCTCGCCGATGACGACCGCCAGGTCTTCTATCGACTCGGCGACGGTCCGGCCGCTCGGCATGACCACCCGGCTGAGGGTCTCGACGTCGGTGGCCTTGCTGGCCTCAGCCGCCGAGGCGATCTCGCCGGCAAGTGCGACGAAGCCCTCGGACTTCGCGACGAAGTCGGTCTCGGAGTTGAGCTCGACGAGCGCGCCTCCGGAGTTGATGACCAAGCCCGACGACGCGGTCCGCTCGGCGCCGCGCTTGGCGGCCTTAGCGGCACCCTTGATGCGCAGCACCTCGATGGCCTTCTCGAAGTCACCGTCGGCCTCTTCCAGCGCCTTCTTCGCGTCCATCATCCCAGCTCCCGTGGCGTCGCGGAGCTTCTTGACGTCTGCTGCGGTGATTGTCATCTAGTCGTCAGTCCGTTCTGTTCAAGTCAGTGGCCGTCCTCGAGGCGACCACACGTCGTACCTGTCTTCATGGGGCTCAGGACGCAGGAGTGTCATCGGTTGGCGGGTCGGCTGCCGGCTCGGTCGCGGTCGCGGTCGGGGTCGTGGACTCGGGCTGCGCTTCGTCGTCACCTGCATCGGAGTCCGACGAGCCCGAGCGGGTGGAGAGCACCGTTGTCGCGACAGCTGCGACCGCATTGGTCGCGAGGGCGGCGAGCTTCTCGGTCATCGAGGATTCCACTTCCTCCGGTTTCGACGACTCGGTGGCGGCATCCCCGCTCGGGGACCCGTCGGTTGCGGAAGCGTCGGCGACAGCAGGCTCGGCTGGCGCGGCCACGGCCGCGTGTGCCGCCTCGGCGGTGGGACCCTCGGAATCAGGAGTCGTCAGAACCGGGGACGGTGGCGACACGGCGTCGGCAGCCGCTGGTGTGGCCGTGTCACCGGTGAGCAGCTCACGCTCCCACTCGGCGAGTGGTTCCTCGGCGCCGAGCTCCTCTCCGGGAGCCTCGTCGCCGCTCTTGACGCCGGCCCGGGCCATCAGCCCGTCGGCGACGGCGTCGGCGACGACCCTGGTGAGCAGCGTGACGGAGCGGATCGCGTCGTCGTTGCCCGGGATCGGGAAGTCGACCATGTCGGGGTCACAGTTGCTGTCGAGGATCGCGACGACGGGGATACCGAGCTTGCGCGCCTCGTCGACGGCGAGGTGCTCCTTGTTGGTGTCGACGATCCAGACGGCTGCGGGCACCCGAGGCATGTCGCGGATACCGCCGAGCGTGCGGGACAGCTTCTCCTTCTCGCGGCTCATGTGCAGGAGCTCCTTCTTCGTGCGACCGGACCCGGCCACGTCGTCGAAGTCGATCTCCTCGAGCTCCTTGAGCCGCTGGATGCGCTGGTGCACGGTCTGGAAGTTCGTCAGCATGCCGCCGAGCCAGCGCTGGCTGACGAACGGCATCCCCACCCGCTTCGCCTGCTCCTCGATGGCCTCCTGGGCCTGCTTCTTGGTGCCGACGAACAGCACGTTGCCGCCAGCCGCGACCGCACCCTTGATGAAGGCGTAGCTCCGGTCGATGTAGGCGAGCGACTGCTGCAGGTCGATGATGTAGATGCCGTTGCGCTCGGTCATGATGAATCGCTTCATCTTCGGGTTCCAGCGACGGGTCTGATGCCCGAAGTGGACGCCGCTCTCGAGCAGCTGGCGCATGGACACGACGGCCATGGCGGTTCCTCCTTCGGTGCTCATGCGAGCACCGTTCCTGCGGCAACCCGTGGACCGCCGCCTGTGTGGTTGACGTTTCGATGGCATCGAAACCCTGACGCTCACGCGAGTGCCACTCGTCCGAAGGCCCGGGGCCGGCTGACGAGACCACGGCACGCGCCCGCGACAATGCCGCGGCGTGTGGGCGTGCGAAGTCGACCCGCCAAGACGGGCCGCTGCGAGCAAGTGTAGGGCACCAGGACACCCCGTCGAAAACGCCCAGCGAGGAGGGGCCTGCCATCAGCCGACGACGAAGACGGGTCCGGACTTTCCCCAGCCCCTCGCCAGCGGCCGGCGGTCCACAGGAGACCACGCCGCAGCCGCCGCCGGATGCCGTTCCCGGCAGTCTCGATCCCATGAGACGACCAATCACTGCAACCGTGGCGATCCTGCTCGCGGTGCTCGCGCCGGGCACGTCCACCTCGGCGGCTGAGCGGGCGACGGACTGGGGGTGGCCGCTCGACCCCGTGCCTCACGTGGTGCGCTTCTTCGAGCCACCCGAGTCGCCCTACGGACCCGGGCACCGTGGCGTCGACCTGGCGGGCTCGGCAGGTCAGCCGGTGCTCGCGGTCGGTGGCGGTACGGTCGGCTTCGCGGGCTCGGTCGCGGGCCGGGGCGTCATCGTCGTGGATCATGGCGCGCTGAGGTCCACCTACCAGCCGGCCACCGCACTTGTCCCCGTGGGAGCGCAGGTCGTGGCAGGGCAGCCGATCGGGTCTCTTCAGGCCGTGCACTCGCACTGTGCACCGGCGATCTGCCTGCACCTGGGAGTGAGACGCGGCGAGTCCTACCTCGACCCGCTGCGCCTCCTCCCCGCCCGGCCGGTCCGGCTGAAGCCCCTCGAGGGTCTGGACCACGGCGTCGAGCCGGGACGACTTCTGCCACCGTCACCTGGTGGCGCATCAGGTGCTCGTGCGGGGCTGCTGGCCGGTCGTGGACCTTGACCCAACCCGCAGATCGCTCACCGGATGGCCTGTCCGACGGGCCTGTTCGGACTCAACCCGGCGTCAGGCGCGTGGATGGGCCTGGCGATAGGCGGTGCGCAGCCGCTCCGTCGTGACATGGGTATAGAGCTGCGTGGTTGCGAGTGACGCGTGACCGAGGATCTCCTGGACGGCGCGCAGGTCCGCGCCGCCTTCCAGCAGATGTGTCGCAGCGGTGTGGCGCAGACCGTGCGGGCCGGTGTCGGGGGCACCCGGAACTTCCGCGAGCCTGGCGTGCACGAGCGTGCGCACAGCTCGCTGGTCGAGACGACCGCCGCGGGTGCCGAGGAAGAGGGCGGCGCCGCTGCCGGGCCGCGCCAGGTGACGGCGTCCGTCGTCGAGCCATCGGCGGATCGCGTCGGCCGCCGGCACGCCGTACGGCGCCATCCGCTCCTTGCGTCCTTTGCCGAAAACCCGAACCACGCGACGTGTGGTGTCGAGGTCGTCGATGTCGAGCCCGACGAGCTCCCCCACCCGGATACCACTCGCGTAGAGCAGCTCGAGGATCGCGACATCGCGCATGGCAACCGGTCCACCCCCGTCGATCCTCGTCTGCGCGGCGTCCAGCAGCGCTCGGACGTCGTGCACGTCCAGCACCGCGGGCAGCGTGCGATGTGGCTTCGGACTGCCGAGCAGCGCACCGGGGTCAGACGCCAGGATGCCGCCATGGTGCGCCCAGGCCGTGAAGACGCGGATCGCGGTTGCCCGTCTGGCCATCGTCGTCCGCGCCTTGCCGAGGCTCTGCTGCTTTGCCAGCCAGCTGCGCAGCATGGCGATGTCGAGCGCGGCCAGGTCGACGCATCCGAGCCTGGTGAGGTGCTCGAACAGGTCGGAGACGTCTGCGAGGTAGGCACGCACGGTGTGGGCCGTCACGTCTCGCCCGAGCACGAGGTGCCGCTCGTAGGCCGCCAGCACGCTCGCGAGCGGCTCGGCGATCTCCCGCTCCCCGGCCATGGGCCCAGTGTCGCACCGCGGGTGACGGCTAGCGGAGGAGTCAGGGCGCGTCGGACGTGCTCGGCGGCAGCCGCCAGCCCCCTCCGACGGCGATGACGAACCCTCGTCGGGCGAGTTCCGCGAGCTCTCCCAGCGCCTCGGCCGGCGGCATCTCGGCGATGGTGGCGATCGACCCCGTCGGTGCCGGTGCCACCTTGGGCACGGCGTCGAGCAGCCTCCGGTGAAGCGGGTCGAGCGAGTCCCGCGGACCAATGTCACCCTGCTTGGCCGGGGCCGGTTCGCTCCCGATCGGTGCGACGAGCTCCAGGATCTCGTCGGCGTCGGTGACCAGGATGCTCTCGGGTTGCCGGAGCATCTCGTGCACCCCGGCCGACATCATCGAGGTGATCGGCCCCGGCACCCCCATCAGGACCCGTCCGATGTCCCGTGCCCACCGGGCGGTGTTCAGCGACCCGCTGCGCAACGCCGCCTCCACCACGACCGTTCCCACGCTCAGGGCCGCGATCAGCCTGTTGCGGACGAGGAAGCGCGACCGGCTGGGGGCACAGCCCGGTGCCGCCTCGCTCACGAGCAGCCCGGACGAGGCAACCTCGTCGAACAGGCCACCCATTCCGGCCGGGTAGAGACGGTCGATCCCCGACGCCAACACGGCCACCGTGGCACCGTCGGCGGCGAGCGCCCCGCGGTGTGCCGCAGCGTCGATGCCATAGGCGCCGCCGGACACGACGACTCGCCCCCGTGCAGCGCAGCCCGCCGCCAGCGATCCGGCTGCATAGACCCCATAGTCGCTGGCCGCGCGGGCTCCCACGATCGCGACGGACGTGCCGGCCAGCTCCGCGAGGCGAAGCGGGCCGCGCACCCAGAGGCCGAACGGTTCGCCCGCGCGGCGCTCGCCGGCGACGGACTCGAGCGGCATGAGGTCGGCCAGCCCATCGGGCCACGCCGGGTCGCCTGGCACCAGGAACCGCGCCGCGACCCGTTCCGCCGCCCGCCGCATGGCGTCGGCGTCGGCGCTTGGGAGGCGCGCGGCCCACGCCTGCGCCTTGGGCTGCGCGAGGTGGCCCGCTCGAAGCCGTTCGACGAGAGCAGCGGCGGAGTGCTCCCGGACCAGCAGGCAGGCATCGGGGTCGCCCGGCTCGGCGACCCGGCCCATCTGCATCCGCGCGATCCGCTCCTGCTCGGACGCTCTCATCAGGCGACCCGCTCGGCTCCGCAGGACTGACCATGCACGCCCCGGGTCCGCAGGAACAGCGCCTCCCGGACATCCGTGACTGCCGGTCGGTCGCGGCCACCGAGGTCCGCCACCGTCCAGGCCAGCCGGCAAACCCGATCTGCCCCACGCTGGGTCAGCTTCCCGTCGGCCACCTTGTCCTCGATCGGCAGCGTCAGGTCTGCCGAGAGCGGACAGCGCCGGCGGAACTCGAACCCCGGGATCTCGGCGTTCGTCAGCCAGGGCAGCCCGGTGAACCGTGCCTTGGCTCGCTCGCGTGCCTCGGCCACCCGATGGGCGACGCCCTGGCTCGAACCGTTGGGGCCTACCTCCTGGCGCATCTCGGCGCGAGAGACCGGCAGCACCGTGTGGACGATGTCGAGCCGGTCGCGCACCGGCCCGCTGAGCCGCTCCTGGTACTGCCGCCGCTTCGACGGCGGACACGTGCACTCACGGCCCTTGCCGTAGGCGAGTCCACAGGGGCACGGGTTGGCCGCGAGGATCAGCTGGAAACGAGCCGGGAACCGGGCAGCTCCGTCGGACCGCCGGATCGAGATCTCCCCGCTCTCGAGCGGCTGCCGCAGCGCGTCGTGCACGCTGGGGCGGAACTCGAGTGCCTCGTCGAGGAACAGCACCCCGTGGTGGGCGAGGCTGATGGCGCCGGGCTTGATCAGTCGCCCGCCGCCACCGATCACCGACGGCACCGTGTCGGCATGGTTCGGCGCCTGGTAGGGCGGACGCGAGACACGGGGGTCGTCGCGAGCCAACAGTCCGGCCAGCGAGTGCACCAGCGTGGCCTCGATCGACTGCCAGACCTCCAGGTCGGGCAACAGGCGCGGGAAGCGCTCGGCAAGCATGGTCTTGCCCGATCCGGGTGGACCCTCGAGGAACACGTGGTGACGCCCCGCAGCAGCGACCTCGATGCACCATCGAGCCAGGTGCTGGCCACGGACGTCCGTGAGGTCGCTCTCGTCCCGCTGCGACAGCCGTCCGGGCCCAGCGCCCGCGGGCCTGGGCCACGCCCCGAGATCATCCGCTGCTGGCGGCTCCTCGCCTCGCAGGATCGCGATGCATTCCGCGAGCGAGCTGACGCCGAGGACCTGCACGCCGTCGATCAACCGTGCCTCGCGGGCGTTGACAGCTGGCACGATGACGCGCTCGAGCCCGTTGTCGGCGGCCGAGAGCACCGCCGGCAGGACTCCGGGCACACTGCGGAGCCGGCCGTCCAGCCCGAGCTCGCCGAACGCGACGGTCGACCGCAGGGGCTCGGCGGGGAGATCGCCCTGGGCGGCGAGCAGGGCGAGCGCGATGGGGAGGTCGTAGTGCGAGCCGACCTTTCGCACGTCCGCGGGGTACATGCCGACGGTGATCTTGAGATCGGGCCACTTCTGCTCGCTGTTGAGCAGCGCGGCTCGGCACCGGTCACGCGACTCGGAGACGGAGGCGTCGGGCAGACCGCTCAGTGCCCATCCGGGGACGCCGGCGCTGATGTCCGCCTCGACACAGACGAGCCGGCCGACGATCCCGTCGAGCGATACCGAGTAGATGAGCCCGGTGCCCATCTCAGGTGAGCCCGGCGTAGTGCGTGACCACGGGCGACGATCGGCGGACGAGGAGAACCGTGATCACGTCGACGCGCAGCGCAGCGAACGAGACCTCATGCGCCGCGCACCAGGCGAAGGCCAGCCGGTGGAGCCGCTCGGCCTTGGCCGGCGTGATCGCCTGCACCGGGCTGCCGTACCTGTCGCTGCTGCGGGTCTTGACCTCGCAGACCACCAGCAGGTCGCGATGGCGCGCCACGATGTCGAGCTCGCCCTGGGCGCACCGCCAGTTCCGTTCGAGCACCTCGAGCCCGCGCCGCTCGAGCTCCGCGGCCGCCAGCCGCTCCCCATACTCTCCGAGCGCCCTGCGCTGTGCGTACGTCGCTGCCATGGCCACCTCCCCGGCAAGCATGCCGGGCACGGGCGACTCCGAGCCTCATGGCGCCGGTGGGCTGTGGACGAGAAGCCAGCGGACCCGAGGTTGTGGACAGGCCGATCAGGACTTCGGAGGCTGGAGGTCCGAGGCCGCGAGCTCCTCGATGTTGACATCCTTGAACGTGACGACCTTGACGTTCTTGGCGAAACGCGCCGGACGGTACATGTCCCACACCCAGGCGTCGCTCATCGTGACCTCGAAGTAGGCGTCGCCGGACTCCGTCCTGACCTTCAGGTCGACCTGGTTGCACAGGTAGAAGCGCCGGTCGGTCTCCACGACGTAGGTGAAGATACCGACGACGTCGCGGTACTCCCGATAGAGCTGCAGCTCCATCTCGGTCTCGTACTTCTCCAGGTCCTCAGCACTCATCAAGGCGCTCCCGTGACTCGTCGTCTCGCCAGTCGATCGCCTCCCACGTCGGGGGGCCGGACTCCGCGCGACGTACGTTGATGAACCGGCGGCGATGCACCGGCGACGGTCCGTGCTCGGCGAGTGCTCCCTGATGCTCCTTAGTGACGTAGCCCTTGTGGACGTCGAAGCGGTAGGCCGGGAACTCCACGTGCAGGTCACACATCATCTTGTCGCGGGTGACCTTCGCGAGGACGGACGCCGCCGAGATGCACGCGGCCACCCGGTCGCCCTTCCACATCGCCAGCCCGGGGACGCCGAGCCCGTCGACCGGGAACCCGTCGGTCAGCGCGTACCTCGGCCGCACGTGCAGCCTGGCCAGACTTCGCCGAAGGGCCTCGACATTGGCGACGTGCATGCCGAGGGCGTCGCACTCCCCCGGTTCGATCACGACGACCGACCAGGCGACGGCACGTCTCACGACCTGTTGGAAGCACGCCTCCCGCGCCTTCGCCGTCAGCAGCTTGGAGTCGGCGAGACCGGGCACGATGCCCGCGACACCATCGGGCAGGATCGCCGCAGCCGCGACGAGCGGCCCTGCGCAGGCCCCGCGACCCGCCTCGTCCACGCCGGCGATCGGTGCGAGACCCCCGCGACGCAGCGCGCGCTCGTAGCCGTACAGACCCGCGTCCTTGCGGACCGTGCTGCCCTTGGGAAGTGGGGTCATGGTCGCCAGGACGTCACCGGCTCGACCGCGGCGGCTGGTCGATGAGACCCTGCGCGGGTGGCGTCTGCCCCGGTGGGATGTCCGAGAAGGCGTCGGGGATGTGCAGGATGTGAGCATGGCTCGGCGGCCAGATCACCGCCATCGCCCGCCCCGTGACCAGGCTCTCGGGCACGAAGGCATCCTGCGACGGGAGGTGCCGCGAGGAGTCACCGGAGTGGTAGCGGTTGTCACCGAGCACGAAGATGTGCCTGGCGGGGACGACGACGTCGAACACCAGGTTGTCCGCGGCCTCCCCTCCCTGGAACAGGTAGCTCGACTCCTCGATCGGCTTCCCGTTGATCCGCAGCAGGCCCGCGGTCGAGCAACACACCACGTGGTCTCCCGGCAGACCGACCACGCGTTTCACCAGGTGGTCGTCGCTCGACTGGGGCAACACGCCGACGAACTCGAGACCCGCCCGCAGGGGCCCGGGCGCGCCCGACTTCTCGTCGGGCGCGATCCAGCCGCCGGGATCTCGGAACACCACGACCTCTCCGCGGTGGATGCCCCCGATGCGGCTCACCAGGATCTTGTCGTGCAGCTGGATCGCAGGGAGCATCGAACCGGTCGGGACGTAGAACGCCTGCACGACGAAGGCCCGCATCAGCGCGGACGCGACGAGCGCGATCGCGACGATCACCACGATCTCGCGAGCACCGCGAAAGAGCCGGCGGCCAGGACCGGCCGGTGGCCCGATAGCCGGTTCGGTGGGGACGTCCGGGTCGACCGACGTGGGGTTCATCGTCATCGAGGAGTCCGGTCCGCGGACTCGACGTCCTCGGGTCCGACGCTGGCGCGGCGGTAGACGGTCGGCAGCAGCACGAGGAACGCACCGAGGGGGAAGGTGCCGCCGACGACCCCGATGGCGGTGTTGAGTGCCGGGTTGTCGAAGGTCGCAGGTCGGTGGAAGAACCGCCACCTGTCGATGGGCCACACGGTCACGAAAGCCTTGCCCACGACGTCGTCGACCGGGATGTAGCCCCCGCCGGGGTCGCCCATGTGCGCCCGGGAGTCGGCGGAGTTGTCGCGGTTGTCGCCCAGGACCCAGAGATGGTCAGCTGGCACGACGACTCTCCAGATGCCGATGCACTCGTTGTCGGCCAGCGTGACGTACGACGACTCCCGCAGCTCGACGCGGTTGACGGAGACGACACCGTCGTGACAGCGGACGTGGTCCCCACCGACCCCGATGACCCGCTTCACGAGGTGCCCCCCGCTCGGGTAGAGCCCGACGAACGACAGCGCCTTCGTCACCGGGTTGCTCGGCTGGGTGCCGTCCTCCTCGCCGAGCCAGTTGGCCGGGTCGTCGAAGACCACGATGTCACCGCGCTGCGGGCTGCCGAACCAGTACGACACCTTCTGCACGAGGATCCGGTCGTTGACCTCGAGGGTGTTCTCCATCGAGCCCGAGGGGATGTAGAACGCCTGCACGAAGAACGTCTTGATGAGGAGGGCGAGGATCAGGGCGGTGCCGACGAGGAGCAAGGTCTCCTTCCACCACGGCGTCCCCGACGCCGAGTCCGGCTCGTCGACGGCTTCCACGGGGACGCCACCACCGGCGCCGGGCGGCTGGCTTTCGGCGCGCGTCCACGTCGTGGCCTCACGCTCGTCGATGCCAGACCTGTCGGGGTCGTCCCCGCGAACAGAGGTCACGGTGCGAGCCTAACTCGGCGTTTCTCAGCGACCGGCCGGAGCCTCGCGACGCTCCTTGATCTTGGCCTTCTTGCCGCGCAGGTTGCGCAGGTAGTAGAGCTTCGCCCGCCGGACGTCACCGCGCGTGACGACCTCGATGGAGTCGATGATCGGCGTGTGCAGGGGGAACGTGCGCTCGACCCCTACCCCGAAGCTGACCTTGCGGACCGTGAACGTCCGGCCGATCCCCGACCCCTGGATACGGATGCAGACACCCTGGAAGAGCTGGATGCGGGAGCGGTTGCCCTCGACGACCAACACGTTCACCTTGAGCGTGTCACCGGGACGGAAGGCCGGGATATCGTCTCGGGCGATGGAAGCACCGATGGCGTCGATGGGGTGGGTCATGTCGTTCACTTTCCTCGTCGGTGCCACAGGTCACCCACGCGTTGGATGCTTCAACGGTCATGGGGGCGTCTGCCTCGTCACGTGCCTGGCTCCCCTGTGGCAGAGTCGGCGTCCGGGTGGGCACCCACGTCATGGGTCCGGAACGAGTGACACCAACGGGTCAGTCTGCCACAGCGGCGCGGGTTACCCGAATTCACTCGTCGGCCGGGCTCGCTTCACCAGCGTCACGACGCCGGGCTCCGGCTCGACCTCGCCGTCGGGTGCCCGGCGATATCCGGCCTTGCGGTACATCCGCAGGTTCCGCTCGCTCCGCGCGCCGGTAAAGAGCCGGTACGACGTCGCCTCTGGCGGGGCCGCCTCCTCGATGTGGGCGAGCAGGTGGCGCCCGAGTCCGCGCCCCTCGAGGTCCGGCGCCACCATCAGTCGGCCGATCTCCCACGCCCCGTCGAGCGCCCGCCGGGCCCGGACCGAGGCGACGAGCCGACCGTCGACCCGCACCGTGACCGTCAGCCAGTCGTCGAGCGCTGAGCGGACGTCGTCGAGGGACTCGACCAACGGTGGGATGCGCAGGGCGTCGTTCAGCTGGGCCTCGCTCACCCAGCAGCAGCGCTGCAGAGTGAGCAGCTCGCCGGCATCGGCGGGCCGCGCCAGGCGCACTTCGGCCTCCGTCGCCAGGTCCACCACGCGCAGGGTCTGGCTCGGATGGGCCAGGTCCGGACGGCGCTGCGCCGTGCGGCGTAGGGCCTGACCGTGCCGCCAGGCCTCGATCCGGCCGTGGTCGCCCGACAGGAGCACCTCGGGCACCTTGAGCCCGCGCCAGGTGCGCGGTTTGGTGTAGACCGGATACTCGAGCAGCCCGGGTGCGGCGGCGTGCGACTCCTCGACGAGCGAGGCGGGGTTCCCGACGAATCCCGGTAGGAGCCGGGCCACGGCCTCGATCATGACGAGTGCGGCGACTTCTCCCCCGTTGAGCACGTAGTCGCCCACGCTGACCTCGAGCACCTCCATCCGCGGCGAGAAGTGCTCGCTGACGCGCTGGTCGATGCCCTCGTAGCGGCCGCAGGCGAAGACCAGCCAGGGCCTGGCGGCGAGCGCTGCGGCGGTCTGCTGCTCGAAGCGCACGCCGGCCGGGCTCGGGATGACGAGAGTGGGCATCGCCGCGGCGGCAGACCCGTGGGCGAGCAGGTCGTCCAACGCCTCACCCCACGGTTCCGGACGCATCACCATGCCGGCACCGCCCCCGTAAGGCGAGTCGTCGACGGTCCGGTGGCGGTCGTGGGTCCACTCGCGCAGGTCGTGGATGTGCACGGAGAGCAGTCCGTCGGCCTGTGCCCGGGCGAGCAGCGAGAGTCCGAGCGGCGCCAGGTAGTCGGGGAAGATCGACACCACGTCGACCCGCATCGAGGTCATGCCGACGAGCCGTCCTCGGGCGTCTCGGCCAGGAGTCCGGGGAGTGCAGCGATGACCAGCCGACCGGCCGACGGGTCGACCGCGGTGACGATCTCCGCAACGAACGGGACGAGGACCTCGCGGCCGTCGACCTCGAGCACCAGCGTGTCCTGTGCCGGCAGATGCAGGATGTCGGTGACAACACCAAGGTGCTCGCCGCCTACCGTGCAGGCCGCCAATCCCCGCAGCTGGTGGTCGTAGAACTCCTCCAGGTCCGCCGGCCGTTCGTCCACGGGCACGGCGACCGTGAGCTCGATACCACGAAGCAGGTCGGCGGCAGCCCGGTCACCGACATCCGCGAAGGTGGCGAGCAGCCGGACGCCGTGCCAGCGCGTCGACACCAGCACCAGCTCGCCGCCCTGGGTGCTGAACTGCGCCCCCGGGACGAACCTGCGCTCGGGCTCGTCGGTGCGCACCTGGACCAGAACGTCGCCACGCAGCCCGTGCGCCCGACCGATGACGCCAACGGTGATCTCGACGGTGGACGGAGTCGGCCCTTGCGGGTCGACGCCCTGCGGGTCTGCCCGCTCAGCCACGCTCAGGGACGGCGGTCGACGTCGACGAAGTCGACCCGGACGCTGCTCCCGCCGCCCAGCGCCTGCAGGACGGTGCGAAGCGCGGTCGCCGTCCGACCGGAACGGCCGATCACGCGGCCGAGGTCCTCGGGGTTCACGCGCACCTCGAGGGTCTCCCCACGGCCGCTGCGGGAGTCGCGGCCACCCGCGCCGCGCTGCTCGCGGGCGCGGACGTTGACGTCGTCCGGGTGGTCGACGATGCCACGGACCAGGTGGTCGAGCGCCTCGACGAGCATCGTCAGCTCGCCGACCTGTCAGGGCCCGCGGCCGTTGCGTCCTCAGCAGTAGCTGCGGGCTCATCGGCCGGGGCCGCATCAGTCGGCTCGTCAGCGGTCGGCTCGTCAGCGGTCGGCTCCTCAGCGGTCGGCTCCTCAGCGGTCGGCTCCTCAGCGGTCGGCTCCTCAGCGGTTGGCTCCTCAGTGGCCGCCACGTCGGTTGCCGGCTCCTGGGCCGCCGTCGCAGTCTTCTTCGCAGCCGGCCGGCGCGGGGTGACTGCCTCTGCCGTCGGCTCGTGCTTGGAGTCCTTGAGCGCCTCGTTGAACAGGTCGGACTTGTCGCGCCTCGCCTCGGCGACGAGCATCGGTGGCGGCGGCGGCTCTCCCGCGAACTTCTGCCAGTCGCCGGTCACCTTGAGGATGGCCGCGACGGGCTCGCTCGGCTGGGCACCGACACCGAGCCAGTAGAGCGCGCGGTCGGAGTCCACCTCGATGAAGCTCGGGTCCTCCTTTGGGTGGTACTTCCCGATCTCCTCGATCACCCGACCGTCTCGCTTGGTGCGCGAGTCGGCCACGACGATGCGGTAGTACGGTGCGCGGATCTTGCCCATGCGCTTGAGTCTGATCTTGACGGCCACGAGTGTGGTGTCTCCTTGATGTCGTGTGGAGTGCGACCTGCGGCCAGGTGGGGTCGAGGCGTGAGTCACGGCGGATTCGAAGCCCGGTCGGGATGAGAGGGTCCCACGGTCCGAAGTCGTCGTACAGTCTGCCAGATTGCCCGCGCTATCTCGAACTCGTGGAGCGTGCGGGGCTCAGGGAGGTGAGCCGCTGAGGTCCGTGCACGACCGGGCCTGCACCCACCGCGTGCGCAGGTCGGTGGCTGTCGCCGTGTCCGGCGGCCTCGGAAGGCCGTCGTACCCGATGAGCAGGGGGGTCCAGCGGGCTCGGGTGATGGCGGACGTCCTCGTCGCACCAACCGAGGCTTGTGCGACACCGACGTCGACCGTGAGCGTCAGCACGCCGGAGACGCCGTTGTCGCCGTCGTTGCGCGCCCAGACGAAGTTGCCGAGCCCGTAGTCGACGAAGCTGCGGCCCAGCCACCCTCCGCCCAGCACGCGGTGGGCGTGCGACCCGACGATGATGTCGGCGCCCGCAGCGGACAGCCGCGACGCCATCGACGGTTGCAGCCCGTCCGGGCACGAGTTGTAGTCGAGTCCCCAGTGCAGGTAGACCACGACGAGGTCGTAGGCGCGCCCAGCGTCGTGGACCGCAGCCAACAGACGCACCGGGTCGAGGTTCGTCGCGACACCCGGCGAGGTGTCCGTCGCCGGGAACTTGTTGAGCGTCAGGTCGTCGATCTCGGTCGACCCGAGAATCGCGATCGACAGCCCGGCTCGGTGGAAGACGGCCGGCGCGAACGCCTCGGCGGCGTCGTCGCCGATGCCGACGATCGGGATCGGGCTGTCCTCCTTGGCCGCGAGGGTGTCCGAGAATCCGATCGGTCCGTAGTCGACCGCGTGGTTGTTCGCCATCGTGACCACGTCGACGCCGGTGGACCCAACCGACTCGAGGGCGGACGCCGGGGCGCGGAAGTGGTAGGTCTTCGGCTCGGGCGACCCGCGCGTCGTGATCGCGGTCTCGAGATTCAGCATCGACAGGTCCGCGCTCGCCAGGAGGGGGCGCAGGGCGGTCGCCAGCCGGTGACGTGGGTCGTCGAGCAGGCCGGTCATCTGCTGGTCGAAGTTGAGGTCGCCGGCGAACGAGAGGGTGAGGGTCTTGGGCCCGGTCGTCGACCGGGTCGTGGACCCACTCGACGGACCGGGTGTCGTCGACGGTGCCGTGGGTGGAGGCGGTCGGTCCCGATCCTGGTCCGCTGCGCTGCAGCCGGTCGGCGCCGCGAGGAGGGCAAGACATGCGGAGGCGGCCGCCGCCTGCCGTACGGCGACGTGCCCGGCCTTCACCGACGGCTCACCACCCGCCCTCTCAGCACGATCACCCGAGGGTGGAGGAGCACGCCGAGGTCGCGGAGCGGGTCGTCGTCGTAGACGACGAAGTCGGCCGGGTCGCCCTCGCCGAGGCCACTCGGTCGGCCGAGCCACTCGCGGGCCCGCCAGGACCCCGCCCCCAGTGCGTCGCGCGCGGTCAACCCGTAGTCGGCGAGCTCTGCCACCTCGGCACCGATGAGCCCGTGCGGCAGCACCCCCCCGGCGTCGGTGCCGGCGTAGATCTGCACGCCCGCCTCGTAGGCTGCCCCGATCGTCTCTCTGCGACGGCCGTGGAGGGCCCGCATGTGCGTCGCGTACGACGGGTAGCGGGTCTCGCCCGCGTCAGCGTAGTCCAGGAAGTTGTCGAGCTGCTTGACGGTGGGCACGAGGGCCACGCCGTGGGCGACCATCGCATCCACGAGCTCGGGAGACAGCCCCGTGCCGTGCTCGATGCAGTCGATGCCGGCCGCCAGCAGGTCGGGCAGCGCCTCCTCGCCGAAGACGTGCGCCGTGACGCGCGCGCCGTGCTCGTGCGCGACGGCGATCGCCCGGCTGAGCGCGTCGAGCGGCCAGCAGGGCGCGAGATCCTCGGTCTCGCGGTCGATCCAGTCGCCCACGAGCTTCACCCACCCGTCGCCGCGGTCCGCTTCGCGGGCGACGTACTCGGCGAGCTGGTCGGGCTCGATCTCGTGGGCGTAGTTGCGGATGTAGCGACGGGGTCGCGCGAGGTGGCGCCCGGCCCGGATCAGCCGCGGCAGGTCGTCGCGGTCGTCCACCCAGCGGGTGTCGGCCGCGGAGCCCGCGTCACGCAGCAGGAGGGCCCCCGCGTCGCGATCAGCGAGCGCCTGCTCCTCGCTGATCTCGTCGGAGACCGGCCCGTGCTCGTCGAGGCCGACGTGGCAGTGGGCGTCCACCAGCCCCGGCACCACCCACCCGCCGTCGAGAACGTCCGCGTCGGCGACAGGCTCGTAGGTGACCCGGCCCTCGGCGACGTACATGTCGCGAGCCTCGTCGCCGGGCAGGATGACTCCGGAGACCTTGAGTGCACCGCGCATGGTCGCGACGCTACTTGACCGAGCCGACTTGGTGGCTGAGGCGACGGGGCCAGTCTGCGGGTGGTTCGGAGACAGACGGCAGTGATGAAGGCCGTCCGCTCGAGCCCGCTCTCCGGCCGACGGTTCTCACCCAGGGGACGGTGATCGGCGTCAGCAGGTTACTGCTGGGGCAAGTGGTGCTTCTGCGATCACCCCGACTGCCTGCAGCCGCCTCTTTGGCCTAGGGCTGCCCCGGCCTGCTCGCGATTCCTG
>JBBJMF010000157.1:0-4133 GCA_037719575.1 Nocardioidaceae bacterium | reverse complement strand
TCCTCCACAGCTCCCAGACCTGCGGCCATGATGTGCCGATGAGCATTCGCAGCGTGCTTGTGGTCGGGGCCGGCATCGCCGGCTCCACGCTCGCCTACTGGCTCGCCCGACACGGGATGGAGACCACCGTCATGGAGCAGGCGAGAGGTCAGCGCTCCAGCGGAAGCCCGGTCGACGTCCGGGGTCCCGCCCTGGCCGTAGCCCAGGAGATGAATCTGTTGCCAGCACTGCGCGAGGCAGCCACGCTCGCGACCAACCTGACCGTCGTCGACGGCCGAGGCCACCGCATCGGATGGATCCCCACCCAAGCCAGCACCAACGGGCTGGAGATCCCGCGCAGTGATCTCGCCGCGATCCTGACCCGCGCCGGCTGCGACGACGCGAACTTCGTCTACGGCGACACCGTCCTGGCCCTGCACGACGACGGCTACGGCGTCGACGTGACCTTCGAACGGGCTGCCCCACGCCGCTTCGACCTCGTCGTCGGCGCCGACGGGTTGCACTCGCGGGTGCGCCGGCTCCTCTTCGGGCCGGAGCCGCAGTTCATCACCCACCTCGGCATGTACATCGCCACGACAACCCTGGCCGGGCCTGCCGCAGACCCGGACACCGTGCTCATGCACAACGCGCCGAGCCGAGCGGTCGCCGTCCACCCCGCTACCGGCCGCGAGATCGCCGCCTTCATCTTCCGCCACCCCCTGCTGCCGAACCTCAGCGACCGAGACACCCAGCACCACAAGCAGCTGATCACGGCCACCTACAGCGGCATGTGCTGGCGAGTACCCGAGCTGCTGGAACGAGCCCGCGACAGCGACGACCTGTACTTCGACTCCGTCAGCCGAGTGCGCCTCGACACCTGGTCACGGGATCGAACTGTCCTGGTCGGCGACGCGGCGAGCTGCACCTCGCTGCTCGGCGAGGGCTCGAGCATGGCCATCGCCGGCGCGGCCACCCTCGCCCAGGCGCTCGCCGTCCACCCGGCCGATCCCGCCACCGCGCTGCGCCGCTACGAACGCATCCACCGGAAACGACTCGCCCGCCGCCAACGCGGAGTCGCGATCACATCTCACCTGCTCGTCCCTGCGACCCGCAGCGGCACCACCGCCCGCAACACCGCGTTCCGGCTATGGCCCGTCATCGCGGCAGCTCGTAGAACCGGCCGCCGAACGGTTGTCCGCTAGGCCATGCGGCATTGCATCCGCAGCACTGTCGTTCGACCGACGATCCACAGGGCGGCGCTCTGAGACGATCACGAGGCTGCAAGGCGCTCAGGCGGCGCTCAAGCGGCGTAGGCATTGGCCGAGACCTTTGGCGCTTGTCAGCCCGGCCCGAGGGCTCGTGCGAGGCTCGAGCAGCACGCTTGACGCTCCGAACGTGCCACGGGCGAGTCAAACGAGACTCGAGAGACCGTCGAGTCACGCTTCTGCTCCATAGCGTGACCGTAAGGGGCGAAGCCGACCATCCGACTCGCCCTCACGGCCCTAGCGCTTCTTCCCGCCGCGCTTCTTGCCGGCGTCGCCGCGCTTCTTGGGGTGCCGTTAAGGATGGCGGCACCAACCGACAAGTAGCGTCAGTCTGGCGGCCTCGCCAGCGACGACGCGTCACGCCCGGCCTACCGCGCGTCGAGTGGCGACCACGGGTCCGTCTCGCCCGCGGCGAGCGCCACGACGCTGCGGCCGAGCACGAACGTCGCACCCGGCTCGAGCGTGATGCGCCGCTGGCTCATGTTCCAGATGCCGGCCGTGTAGCCGAGGAACTCCTTGTCGTCGTAGACGATCGCGTAGACTTGGCCGTCGGTTCCGGTCTGCGCGATCCAGCGCCCCGTCGGCACGACCGCGACCGGGCCGGCGGTGATCGTCCCAGCCCCCGCGACTCCAGCGCGCTGGCCCGTCCCGTCGTAGTCCATGCAGTCTCCGACCCAGGCGCTGACCGCCGCGGCACCCGTGTTCGTGAACGTTGTCTCAACGCGAAACGCGTCGGCGCCCTCCGCGAGCGCCCACGTCGTCACCGCGGTCAGGCCCGTCACCTGCGTCGAGGCCCCCGCGCAGCGAACGGTCCCCGGCCCGGTGATCGCGACGTCGTCGTGGCGGACGCTGCGCTGCTGCCAGGCGTTCCCGCCGCTTGGCTGCGCGCTCGACGCGTAGGGCATGTTCAGCCAGTCGAGCTGATCGACGAAGCCGCGGCCGGCGAGGTCGCGCGGCTTGCCCTTCGTCGTCGGGGAGAGCTGGGAGTCCTCTGAGCCCGCCGAGATGGCGACCGCGATCAGCCCGTTCTCGAGCACGATGTCCGTCGCGGTGGCCTCTACCAGCGCGCCGGGCAGCCGCCGCCCCATTCGCGCCGACAACGTCACCGCGGCCAGCGTGACGTCCACCGACGCCTGCTTGCCGTCGGCGACCGTCGCGTTCGCCTGTGCCGCCTCGAAGCCGACCGCCAGCACGGTCAGCGCGTAGGAGCCGGGCGGCGCGAAGACCGTCGCGTTGCCGTTGTCGTCGGTGAGCCGCGTGATCAGGAGCTTCCCAGCGCCGTCGCGGACCTCGACCTGCGCGTTGGGCAGGAGGCGGCCCGCGCCACTCACGGTCGTGCTGATGCCGGTCCCGGCGCTCAGGCGCCGCGCGCCGGGCGTGCCGTCGGCGACCGCGAACGCGGCCAGCGTGTAGGCCGGCGAGGCGGCGTTGCGCGCGTCCAGGACGATCCGCATGTCGGTGCGCCATTCGTCCTCGCTGACCGTGCACAGCAGGTAGCCGCGGTAGGCGCCCTCGTAGAAGCGCACCTGCGGGTTGGCCGGCAGGCCCAGCCGCACCGTGGCGTCCCAGCCGCAGCCGGAGGAGATCGACGTGCCGGCGAACTCGGTGCCGACGAGCCTGCCGTCGCGTGCGAGATCGTTCACCCAGGTCGAGTGCCAGTCACCGGCGAGCACGAGGGGATTGGCGATGCTTCCCTCGGCGAAGGCAGCGAGGATCCGCTCGCGAGCGGCTGCGTAGCCGTCCCAGGCATCCAGCGCGCGCGACTCGCCCGGGCCGACGTCGTAGTCGTAGGGCGCCATGATCGTCTGCTGGGCCAGGACGTTCCAGCGTGCCTTCGAGGCGCGCAGCCCGTCGAGCAGCCAGCGCTCCTGAACCGGGCCGAGCATCGTCCGAGCCGGGTCCTGCTCGTCCCCGCAGACGGGCCCGATGAACGGATCGCCGCAGGGCTGGTCGGAGCGGTACTGGCGGCCGTCGAGCACCGAGAACTCCGCCACCTTCCCCCAGCGCAAGCGGCGGTAGATCAGGGCGTCGGGACCGCTGGGCATCGCCGAGCGGCGCAGCGGCAGGTGCTCGTAGAAGGCCTTGTACGCGTTGGCTCGCCGCTCGAGGAAGGGCCGGCCATCGCCCGCGCCGCCCGCGATGCCGGCGGCATAGTTGTTCTGCACCTCGTGGTCGTCCCAGGTGACGACGAACGGGGCGGCGGCGTGCGCATCGCGCAGCTCCGGGGAGCTCTTGTAGAGCGCGTACAGCCGGCGAAACTCCTCGAGCGAGCCGTCCCTGGTCTCGTAGATGTAATCGCCGAGATGGAAGACGAGATCGGGCTCCTGCTCGGCGAGATCGCGGTAGGCCGGGTACGGGCCGCCGACCCACGCCTGGCAGGAGGCGACGGCGAGCTTCAGCGGCTCGCGGCTGCCGGGCGCGGGCAGCGTGCGCGTGCGGCCGACGCGGCTGGCCTCGCCGTCAGCGAGGAAGCGGTAGTGAAACCAGCGTCCCGGGGGGAGGTCGGCGACCTCGACGTGGACCGCGTGGGCGTTCTCGGGGAGCGCTGCGACGGTGCCGCTGCGACGGATCTTGACGAAGCGCTCGTCGTCCGCGAGCTCCCAGCGGATGGCGACTGGCGCCGTGCGCGGGTCGGGGCCGAGCCGCGTCCACAGCACGACGGAGTCGTGAAGGGGATCGCCGGAGGCGACGCCGAGGCCAAACGGCCCCGGGTCGGGAGCAGCGTGGGCCGCGGACGGATAGGCCAGCCGGCCCGTGACCGCCAGGCCGGCGGTCGCCCCGCCCAGCACCGTGAGAAACCTGCGCCTGTCGATCGCCGGGGACATCGCTCTCCTTGGATCGTTGGACTCGACCCGACCGTACCCCCGTGGCGGCGGCTCGTGTGACGAA
>JBBJMF010000156.1:0-4157 GCA_037719575.1 Nocardioidaceae bacterium | reverse complement strand
CCCCGATCATCAACCAGCCGCAGGTCGCCATCCTCGGCACCGGAAGCGTCGTCAAACGGGCCGTCGTCATCGACGACCCGAACCTCGGCGAGACGATCGCCGTCCGCCGCATGGTCTACCTGGCGCTGACGTACGACCACCGCATCGTCGACGGCGCCGACGCAGCCAGGTTCCTGACCGCGGTCAAGACCCGCCTCGAGGGAGCGGAGTTCGAGGCCGAGCTCGGCCTATGACCCGATGAGGTTCGTGCTTGCCGGATCCTCCGGGTTCCTCGGCACCGCGCTGCGGGACCGGCTCGCTCAGGAGGGGCACGACGTCGTACGCCTGGTGCGGGGTCCGGCGGCAACGCCGAGCGAGTCCTCGTGGGACCCGTACGCGGGCCAAGTCGACGAGGTGGTCGTCGGCGGCGCCGATGTCGTCATCAACCTGGCGGGAAGCCCCATCGGCCGGTGGCCATGGACACGCGACTACCGCCGGTCGATCCTGCGCTCCCGCGTCGCGACCACCGCCACCCTGGCGAGGGCCGTCGCGGCCGCGAACCCACCCCGGCCTACCTGGCGGGCTCCGGCGTCGCCCGCTACGGCGACGACCGCGGCCCGGAGCTGCTCGACGAGTCGTCGTCCGACGGCACCGGGTTCCTGGCCGACGTGGCACGGGCCTGGGAGGACGCAACCCGCCCTGCGCAGACTGCGGGCGCTCGAGTCTGTCACCTCCGCAGCAGCGTGGTGCTGGGTCCCGGGGGCGGCGCGTTCGGGCTGATGAGCCTGCCCTTCCGTCTCGGTGTGGGCGGCCGGATCGGATCCGGCCGGCAGTGGTTCTCGGCCGTCTCCCTCGACGACTGGGTTCGCGCGGTCCTGCACCTGGCCCGGGACGGGCAGGCGACCGGTCCCTACAACCTCGCCTGCCCCACGCCGGCAACGAACGCGACTACCGCCATCCTGGCCGGAGCCCTGCACCGGCCAGCACTGGTGCGCGTCCCCGCCGCGCCGCTGCGCGCGGCTCTCGGCGGGCTGGCGGACCCACTGCTCGGTTCGCTGCGTGTGGTGCCGCAGCGCCTGACGGCCGCCGGGTTCAGCTTCGACCACCCCGACCTGGACGCGGTCGTGCGGGCAGCTCTGCGGCGCTAGTCGACCGGCGCCGACGGGCGATGGCGGAACTGGTCACCCGGCCAAGCGGCGCACGGTTGCGATCCGCCACCCGCCCGTCACGCGGTCAAGGACCACGATGCGACGGGTCGGCAGGTCCTGCGGAAGCAGGATCGGGCCTGCGGCGGTATGGGCGGTCGGGCGGGACAGCTGGTCGACGACGCGTAAGCGCACCGACCTCCCTTCGCGCTGACGCACGTCCACGGAATGGATCTCGAGGCGCACCCCGCGGAGCCGCACCCCGCGGCGCTCGTACGCCATCAGCGTGCGCCGGTCGCGCCGCAGGACGGCGGAACCGGGCAGGTAGACATCAGCGAGCCGTGCGGGATCGCCGGCGCGGTAGGCGGCCTGCCGGGCCGAGTCGAGCCGGTTGAGCACACGCTCCCAGCGGGATGCAGGTGCCGGCTCGGGGTCCGGTGTCGAGATCATCGGCGCCGGCGTGGTTGGCAGCCCCGGCTGCGATGCGTCGGAGCATGCGCCGGTGGCGACAGCGGTTGCCGCCACCGCGAACGCACACGCCCGGAGGACCGTCGCCATGCCGCCCAGCCTGTCGCATGGCGGCGCACCGAAGCGCGTTGTCCACAGGGAGATGTCTCGTTCGGCGTCAGGAGGTGTCAGAGCCGCGAACTCCCCGGCGTCATGGATGTGACTCGCGAGAAGTCGCGGATGAAGTGCGGCTGGTCGGCATAGCCGAGGGCCGCCGCGACGTCCGCCAGCGTCGTCCGATGATCGCGAAGCCGCTCGGACGCCTCGTGGAGCCTGCGCCGCTGGATGAGCCACTTCGGCGTCAGCCCGAGGCGACGGTGCACCAGCCGCTGCAACGCCCGCTCGGACACGTCGAACTCGTCACAGACCTGCGCCACCCGGGTGACGTCACTGCGCTCCTCCACGAACGCCACCACTCGGTTGACGAGCTCCCCCTCGGGATCGATCGGTTGGAACGGCCGCAGTGCGTCGCAGTACGCGTCCATCGCGGCCCGCTGCGCGTCCCCGGAACCGGGGTCGGTGGCCATCGCGACCCTGACCCGGTCGACGAGTCGCCCACCGTCGGGGCCGAGGACGTCGGCCACGTCGACGAACCTGTCGGTGTAAGCAGCGACGGAGGTCTTCGCGATGAGATGACCGGCAGCCGGTGCGCACATCAGCCCGACCGCCCAGCCGTCACCGGTCAGCGTGGTCGTGGACAGACCCGACGAGACACCGTAGAAGCGGGCGTACGCCGCGGAGATCACGATCAGGCACACGGGGTACTGCAGCACCTTCTGTGGCGCTTCCTGGCCCGGCGGTACGGACCAGATCGGGATCCAGAACCGCTGCAACAGGCCATCGAACTCAGCACTCGGCTGGTACCGATGGATGACGTGCGACGAGTCGCGAGGGTCCTTCAGATGCGCGCGCTCGATCCAGTCCAACGGAGTCGGCGCGACGTCTGCCGGGTCGTTGTCGGGTTTCATCAATACCTAGAGTGCCGCACCACCTACGTTCGGCCCATGAACAGCACAGCGACGCAGTATGAGACCGCCAACCGACCCCTGACCGCCGTGCTCGATGCCGTCCCGGCAGAGAGCTGGAGCAAGCCATCGCCGTGTGAGGGTTGGACCGCCCGCGACGTCCTCGGCCACATGATCGAGACGCAGCGGGAGTTCCTCACCAGCCACGACATCGACCTGGGCGACGCACCTGACATCACCACCGATCCAGCCGCAGCATGGCGGGTCCACGCGAGACAGGTCACCGAGGCGATCTCCGACGACGGCGTTCGTACGATCGAGTTCGACGGTCACTTCGGGCCGACCACGGTCGGTGCCACCCTCGAACAGTTCTACATCTGGGACATGCTCGTACACCGCTGGGACATCGCCCGGACGGTCGGCGGCGACGAAGGACTCTCCGACGCCGAGCTCGACCGGATGGAGTCCGGGGCGGAGAGCTTCGGCGAAGCGCTGTACATGGACGGCGTCTGCCGGCCAGGCATCGAGGCACCAGCAGACTCGGACCGGAAGGTACGCCTGCTCGCCCGCCTCGGGCGAAGGGCTGGATAAACAACGTTCTGACACATGGCAGTTACGCTGACCCGGTGACCGCGGACACCTGCGCCGCAACGCAACTCGAGGTGCGTCGCAGCGGCTTGGGGACGACCAGGCGCGACTACCAGCGCGCCTGGGACGAGCAGCGCCAGCTGCACGCGGAGCGGGTCGCCGGCACGATCGGTGACACCGTGCTGCTGCTGGAGCACCCACCCGTCTACACCGCGGGCAAGCGCACGCAGCCGCACGAGCGGCCGCTCGACGGCACGCCGGTTATCGACGTCGACCGGGGCGGGAAGATCACCTTCCACGGCCCGGACCAGCTCGTCGGCTACCCCATCGTCGCGTTGCCGAGCCACGTCTACGTCGTCGACTACGTCCGCCGGCTCGAGGAGGCCCTGATCCGCGCCTGTGCCGACCTCGGCCTGCGCACGGGCCGGGCCCGGGGCCGCTCCGGCGTCTGGGTCGCCGCCGACGGGGCCCCGGAGCGCAAGGTCGCCGCCCTCGGTGTACGCGTCTCGGGCGGTGTCACGATGCACGGCTTCGCGCTCAACGCCGACGTCGATCTCGCGGGCTTCGACCGGATCGTGCCGTGCGGCATCACCGACGCGGGCGTCACCTCGCTCAGCCGGGAGCTGGACCGCCGGGTCGGGATCGTCGAAGCCGCCGACGCCCTGGAGCCGCACCTGCGAGAACTGCTCGGCTGGGGTCGCTACGAACAATGCCCGGACGTCCCGGCATACTGACCGCATACTGACACCGTCGGGCGGATCGGGGGAGCACCGTGGCGGCCGACGTCATCACGACCCGCGGCCTGCGCAAGGTCTACCGCACCCGCCGGCTCGGCAGCATCGTCGCGGTTGAGGGCCTCGACCTCACCGTGCCTGCCGGCGGGGTCCACGGGTTCCTCGGCCCGAACGGGTCGGGCAAGACCACGACCCTGCGGATGCTGCTCGGCCTCGCGCGGGCCACCGCGGGCGAGATG
>JBBJMF010000070.1:0-15368 GCA_037719575.1 Nocardioidaceae bacterium | reverse complement strand
TCCGACTCGTCGTCGAGGTGGATGTCGAGACCGTCGACCCTGGCCACCTCGTCGACCGCGTGCGCCATCGCCGACTGCATGCGGATGCCGAGCACGTCGAGCTTGAGCAGCCCGAGGTCCTCGACGTCGTCCTTGTCGAACTGGCTCATCGGGTAGCCGAGGAAGCTCGACTCGACCGGAGTGCGGTCGAGCAGGGTGGCGTCGGACAGCAGCACGCCGCACGGGTGCATCGCGATGTGCCGCGGCAGCCCGTCGAGCTTCTCGACAAGGGCGAAGAGCAGGTCGAGCCTGGCCTCCCCCATCCCGATCGACCCCAGGTTCATCGACCGCAGCTCGGGCAGCTCCCGCATGGCGACCCGAGCGTCGCGGGCCCGGATGTGGGGGAACGCCTTGGCGATCTGGTCGATCTCGCCTGGCGGCATGCCGAGGGCCGCACCGACGTCACGGACGGCGTGCCGCACCCGGTAGGTGTCCATCATCGAGACGCAGGCGCAGCGGGTGCCGGTGTAGCGCTCGAGGATCGCCTCGTAGACCTCGAGCCGGCGCGCCGACTCCACGTCCACGTCGATGTCGGGCAGTGCCTTCCGCAGCGGGGACAGGAACCGCTCCATCAGCAGGCCGTAGCGCATCGGGTCGACACCGGAGACCTCGAGCAGGAAGTTGACCAGGCTGCCGGCCCCCGACCCGCGCGCGGCAGCCCGCACCCCCATGTCCCGGACCAGGTCGACGACGTCGGCGACCGTGAGGAAGTAGGTGGCGTAGCCGAGCCGGCCGATCACGTCCAGCTCGTCGTCGAGCCTGGCCTGGACGGCGGCCAGGTCGGCGCCCGACCCGTAGCGCCGCCCGATCCCCGCCTGGCAACGAGCCCGGAGCACCGCGTCCGCGGACGTGCCTCCGCCGACACTCTGCCCGCTGAAGTCGAGCTCGGGGAAGTGGACCTCGCCGATCCCGAGGTCGGCACGAGGGTCGAGCGCGCACTGGTCGGCGACGGCCCGGGTGCCGGCGAGCAGCCGCTCCGCGTCTGAGTCGCCGAGCCCGGCGAACCGGCAGATCTCGTCGGCGATGTCGGCCATCTCCTTGCCGGTCTTCAAGAACCCTTCGGCGTTGGCCCGGTCGACGTGGCGCAGGTCGAGCGGGACGAGCCGGCGAGCCGCGTCGAGGACGTCGACGACCGGCGCGTCGGCACGGTCGGCGTAGCGGACCTCGTTGGTGAGCACGAGCCGGTGCCCCGCCGCGGCGGCGACACCCGCCATCCGGGCCGCATGAGGGCTCGAGCCCGGGCCGGCGCCCTCGCGCCGGTGGGACATGACCTCGACGAGCAGGTTGGCGCGGTCGATCACGTCGTACCAGTCGCGCAGCACCGCCCGAGCCAGGTCGTCGCGGCGCAACGCCGCGGCCCAGCCGAGCTCGGAGGAGGGTCCGAGCATGACGAGCAGGTCGGTACCGGAGCCCAGTCCCGCCAGGTGGTCGGCGATCAGGTCGCGGGTGGCCACCGGAACACCACGCTCGCCACGCAGGTGGGTCGCGGACACCAGTCGGCACAGCGCGGCCCAGCCCGTCTTGCTGCCGGCCAGCAACGTGACCCGTGGGTGAGCCCGGTCGTGGTCCAGGTACCGTCCCCCGCGCGCGGGCTGCCGCGCGCCCGCGGCGGAGGTGGACCCGCCTGTTGATGGTGCGCCGCCGTTCCGGTCCGGTGTTCCCTGTTGAGAGGCCATTCCGGTCCGTGGTCCGACGGCCAGGTCGACGCCGAGGATCGGCCGGATGCCACTGCTCTGGCAGGCCTTGGCGAACCTGACAGCACCGTAGACCCCGTCCCGATCGGTCAGCGCGAGCGTGTCCATCTCTGCCTCGGCAGCCCGCTCCGCCAGGTCACGCGGGTGGGAGGCGCCGTACTTGAGCGAGTAGCCGGACGCGACGTGCAGGTGGACGAACGGGTCCATCAGTCGACACAGCAGACGAGCACCCAGCGCCCGTCGCGCCAGTCGAAGGCGAGGTCGAAGACGCCGGCTGACGTCGTCTTCCCGCGCCCGGCCTCCACCCGCCAGACCTCCCGCTCGGCGAGCAGGTCGGCAGTCTCGCTCTGCTCCCACCAGGCGCCGGTCCGCACCCAGTGGGCGATGATCTCCCGCACCACCCACAGCCGACCGCGCCAGACGAACTGCTCGGGCGCCTCGAGACCCGCGACGAGTCCTCGACGGACGTCGATGGGGTCGTCGTACCGGCGCATCACGACCACCTTCCGAGGAGATGTGGGAGCATCGGCGGTGGACCGAGCCAGGCTCGGCTTACCGATACGAACAGCGGTGCCGTGGCGAGGACGGGGGTCGAAGCCATCCCCGCCACGGCGGTCCGCCTCACGAGCGGGCCGCGAAACTCCGCTCCGGTGCTCGAACACCTGTTCGAACCACTCCCTCAGTTAACCTCCTCCGGGTCCTCCCGTCAACCCCCTCCGTCCAGACCCTCGTTCACCGGTTACGGCCCGGTCGGTCGCCTGCGCCTGCCGCCGAGTCAGGGCGTCTAGAGTCACCGGATGCACCCAGCGATCGAGCACGTCACGGCCCGGTTACGGGAGCTCGGCGCCACGGGCACGGTCCGGGTCCTGCCGGAGGCGGCCCGCACCGCCCAGCAGGCCGCCGACGGCCTCGGCTGCGAGGTCGGCGCCATCGCGAACTCTCTGGTCTTCGATGCCGACGACTCCCCGGTGCTGATCCTCACCTCCGGCGCCCACCGCGTCGACATCCACGTCGTCCGCCACGTCCTCGGCGTGGCCGCCCTGGCCCGCGCGACCCCCGAGTTCGTCCGCGCCCACACCGGGCAGGCGATCGGCGGCGTCGCCCCGGTGGGGCACCCGGCACCGATCACGACGTACCTCGACCGCGCGCTCGCTCGCCACCCGGTCGTCTGGGCGGCGGCCGGTCATGCCCACGCGGTCTTCGACACGACGTACGACGAGCTGAAGGTGATCACCGACGCGACCGAGATCGACGTGGCGTAGCAGGCCGCGCACCGGTATCCATCCCCCCACCTGCCCAAACCGAGAGCATGGCGACCCCCGCTGCCGTGGCACCATGGTTCGAGACCGTGACCGGCCACGACCGACGGAGCAGCCCCCGTGGACCAAGAACCGAGCTGGCAGCGACAGCTCGTCATCGGCCTGTCCGCGCTGCTCGCGATCGGCGTCCTGATCGGGGGGATCGTCGCGGTCATCGCGGTCAAGGCCGCCGACTACGCGGGCATCGGCGACGACAGGGGCAACTCCAGCCCGGCGCCGATCCTGCCGACGACGGGCGACGCGACGAAGACGGCGACCCCGACCATCCCCACCGAGCCGACGACACCGAAGACACCGAGGACGCCGAGGACACCGACCCGCTCGAAGCCCCACCACGCGATCACCCTCACCGCCAGCCCCACCCGTGTCGGAAGCCTCGAGCGGATCAACCTGTCCGGCCGCTATCCCGGCCACGACGGCGCCACCCTGCAGGTGCAGCGCAGCCTCGGTGCCGGACCCTGGGCGGACTTCCCGGTCGACACCTCGGTCAGCACCGACACCTACGCCACCTACATCCAGACCAGCATGCTCGGAGTCAACCACTTCCGGATGCTCGACAAGACCACCGGCAAGACGTCGAACGTCGCCACGGTGAAGATTGGCTGAGGTCGCGGTCGTCGGCGCCGGCCTGGGTGGCCTCGCGACTGCTGCCCGGCTGGCCAAGCTCGGCCACCGGGTGACGGTGTACGAACGCGGCAGCGCGCCGGGTGGCCTCCTGCGGCGCATCCGACATGACGGTTTCGAGTGGGATGCGACGCCGTTCCAGACGACCGTCCCGGCCGTGCTGCGCGACCTCTTCCGCAAGTCGGGGCGACCGATCGAGGGGTACGTCGACCTCGAGCTCAGCACCCCGGCCCGGCGGCACGTCTTCGGCGACGGCACCACCCTCGACCTGCCTACCGGCTCTCGCGGTGCCCAGCTGGACGCGGTGAGCAAAGCCCTCGGCACCAGGGCTGGTGCGGCTTGGACGACGTTCGTCGACGGGCAGGCCGACGTCTGGCAGCTCCTGCGGGCCGAGGTGCTCGACCCGCCAGCGGGCGCCAGCCGCCTCGGCGACCGACGATTCGCACGTGCGCTGAAGGTCAACCAGTCGCTGGATCGTCTGCTGCACAAGGCGCTCGATGACGAACGCCTTCGGCTCGTGGCCGGGTTCCCGGTGGCCCGAGCGGGCGACGCGACTCGTGACGTGCCCGCCTTCCGGGCCGTGGGACCCTACGTGGAAAGGACGTTCGGGGTGTGGCGCACCCCTGGCGGCGCGGACCTGGTCGCGGGCCTGATGCACCGGATGGTTGAACGCCGTGTCGATGTGCGGTTCGACACCGAGGTGGCGAGCCTGCGCGTCCGCGGAGACCGGGTCGACGGACTCACCCTGACCGACGGGTCGACGCTCCCGAGCGACATCGTCGTGGCCGCCGTGTCGCCTCAGCATGTCTTCGGCCGCCTGCTCGACCATCCGGTCTCCGCGAGAGCTCTACAACTGCACGAGCCGTCGTCAGGAGCCATCCCCCTCACCGGCACCTACCTGGGCCTGCGGGGCACCCTGCCCCGGATGCCGTCGGAGGTGGTGCTGCACGGTGACCCGACCCTCGTGGTTTCGACGACCGGAGCCGCCCCACCAGGGGCAGCGGCGTGGACGGTGACCACGATCGGTGAACCACTCCCGGATCTCCTGGCCTCCTTGGCGGGGCGTGGCCTTGACCTCAGGGAGCAGGTCGTCGCGCGACACGACCGTCCGAGCAACCGGCGCCGGCTGCCGTCCGGTGCCCGCGCTCTCGGCGCCCGCGCGGCACTCGCTCAACCCCTGCTTGGTGTGCACTGTCTCGGCACGGGTCTGCTGCTGGGCTCTTCCATCCCGTACGTCGCCTGGCAGGCGGCCCACGTCGCCGAGTCGCTAGGCAAGGCCTGACGGGCCGCGTGTAGTCATCGCGCGTTGAAGTGCACGGCGAACTCGCCTAGCGGACTTCCCGAGAGCACATCGGGCGCACCGTCGCCGTTGAGGTCCGCGATCGCGCCGATCGGGCCCGTCGCGAGGATGTCCTCGGTCTTCGGGAGGAGACCGTTGCCGTCGTTGAGGTAGAAGTCGATCGTGTCGAACCCGGGGGCGGCTCGGCCGTGACGCCTCGAAGCCAGCACGTTACGCACCCCCGCGTCGGCGTACCTCCCGACCATCCTGCGCAGCTCGTCGCGCGAGTGGCCGACGCACGTCAGGTGGCCGACCGGCGTCAACGTGGTCTCGCTCGCGATCCGCTCCGTGACGCGGACGGTCCGGTCGCGCGTCGGCCCGCCTGCTCCGTAGGTCACGGACACGAAGCTCGGCCGCAGCGGTTCGAGCCGGCGGATCGTCTGCCAGAGCTGGCGCTCCCCCTCGTCGTTCCTCGGAGGGAAGAACTCGAACGAGAAGCTCGGACGGCCGGTCGCCAACATCTCGTGCACGGTCGGAGATGCCGCACCCATTCGCGACGAGAGTCCACGAGCCACCAGCCAAGCCTACGGACGGCGCGCTCGCGGGCTCGCTAGGCTCGTGACGTGCCGGAGACAGCCGCGGGCGAGCCGAGCGGGCACGACCCGGTTCCGGCTGCCTTCCGGGCCACCATCGGCGAGATCCTCGAGTCGTTCGTCGGGGACCAGGGTCGAGCTCTCGCGCCGCTCGGACCCGACCTCGAACCCCTCCTCGAGATCGCCCGTCGTGCCGTCACAGGCGGCAAGTGCCTGCGCGCCGCCTTCGCCTACTGGGGTTGGCGGGCGGCCGGCGGGTCAGCCGCGAAGTCCGCGGCACTGATGCGCGCGGCCGCAGCCATCGAGCTCGTGCACGCGAGTGCGCTCATCCACGACGACGTGATGGACGCCTCCGCCACGCGACGCGGAAACCCCTCCGCCCACCGGGCATTCGCCGCCATGCGGGCCACCGAGGCGCCAGTGGGAGCCGCAGACAGGTTCGGCACCTCGGCCGCGATCCTGCTCGGCGACCTGCTGCTCGCCTGGTCGGACGAGATGTTCGGCGAGTCGGGTTTTCGGCCCAAGGCGATCCGTCGCGGTCGGGTGTACTTCGACAAGCTCCGTCGCGAGGTCGTCGCCGGCCAGTATCTCGACGTGCTCGCCCAGACCCGACGCCGCACCAGCGCCTCCGACGCCATGCGCGTCCTGCTGTACAAGTCCGCGAAGTACACGGTGGAACGGCCGTTGCAGCTCGGGGCCGCGCTGGGCAAGGCCGGCCCCGAGCTGCTCACGGCGCTGTCGTCGTACGGCGTCCCGCTGGGTGAGGCGTTCCAGCTCCGCGACGACGTCCTCGGCGTGTTCGGCGAGGCCAGCCTGACGGGCAAGCCAAGCGGAGACGACCTCCGCGAGGGCAAGCGCACCCTGCTGGTGGCCCGTGCGTACGACAAGGCCGACGCGAAGCAGCACGCGGTTCTCGACGCGGCGCTGGGGAACGCCCGGCTGGAGGAGCGCGGAATCGCTGCCGTGCAAGACGTCCTGAGCGCCAGCGGGGCTCTGGGTGCAGTCGAGACCGTGATCGACGAGCTTACCTCCGCGGCGCGCGCGTCGCTCAGGCAGGCGCCGATCGAGGACGACGAGGCGAGGACTGCACTCCTGACGCTTACCGACCACGCGACCAACAGATCCGTCTAGCCACTGCCGCTGGGCGTCCAACGGGACTGCCCGGGTTCGAGTTCGTCCATGGTTCTCTGCCAGAATCCTCAGCGCGCGCTGGGAGAGCTGCCGGAGGTGGATATCGACGGGCTGGTCTATGGGAGAGGAAGAAGCTCACCCCCGATGCGGCAGGGCTTAGCTGGAAAGTCGGCTGGGCACGTAATCGTGAACGGCCCGTCGACACACTTGCCGCTAGCTGAGCAGCCGAGCTCTTCGTCAATGTACGTCGGGGTCTTTCCGGGTGGGTAAGTGGCGTAACCGCTTGGCGGGTCCTGCCCGTCGCGGACGCAGGTGCGACCGGTCTCAGGTGCTCCCACCGCCCACACTGGATGCGCCCCGGCTGAGCAGACGCGCTCGCGGACGTCACACCCTGGTACCGATGCCGCAGCCATGACGATGGTGAACGACATCAGCAGGGCCTTCGTTCGGCTCATGGATGAATCTTCCCATGCAAGGTACCAAGCCGAACCCTTCACAGGCCTCGCCCTGGACGCCGCCTGCGGCACCGGCCGACACACCGAGTACCTCGCGTCCTTGGGCCATTCGATCATCGGTGTCGACACCTCCCCCGAGATGCTTGCGAACGCGCGAGCCAAGGTCCCCAGCGGTGAGTTCCACTGCGGAGACCTACACTCGCTGCCCACGGCCGACGCCCAGGTCGATGTCGTGGTCTGCGCGTTAGCGCTGATGCACGTTCCCGATCTGGACGCTGCCTTCGCAGAGTTCGTCCGCGTCCTGAAGCCAGGTGGGCACCTGGTCGTCTCGGACTGGCGCGGCCTGATGGGAAACATCGCCCTGCCAGTCATCAAGGACGGTCCAGACGGCCGACCCGGCTTCATACCATCCCGTGCTCGCCTCACAAGTGAGTACTTGTCGGCGGCCTTGCCACTGGGGCTGGAAGTTCGCAGGTGCAAGGAGCCGCGCCGCCCGTCACCCTTCGTCGACCGAACCGGCACACCTCCCCAAGACAAGGAGCCGGTCGCCAGGTATGTCGCCGGCGACACCCCCAACATCTGGTCCCTGCACCCTTACTGCCCCGAGGCCACCAACGCAGCCTTCCGTGACACTCCTTCCGCCATCATCTGGCACTTCCAGCTCCAAGCTCCCGAATCTCACGACGTCCGGTGAAAGGCGATTGACCCAGGGCGCTCGCTGGGGCACGGTGGCCGCAATGACCCGGAATGAGAAGCGGACGACCCGGATCCTGCCCACGCTCACCGTGCTCGTGGACGCCGCTGACACCGGCTTACACCCGTGGGCGCGTGACCAGGTTCCCGAAAGGGTCCGCCGCAAAGCACTCTCCGAGGAACTGGGCTATTGGTTGCACACCGCGGCCCAGGATATGGAGTACGCCACAAGCTACGCGCGGGCTGCACCCCAAAGCGGCCAACCGGCCGAGGCGTACCTCGACCAGTGGATCCCACTGGGCACGAGCGGGCATGTCCTGGTAGGTCCGCGGTACCTGGGCCGGAACCCTGATCTTCCGTTTGTCGGTGTCTCCGCCAGCGACCGTCCTCTCGTGCCGACTGATCGCGCCCGACTTGCGGAAGTAGCCGAAAAGATCTTCGCCGCTTTCAAGCCAGGCTTCGTCCTGCTGACTACGGCAGACCCAGTCGGGGCTTGGCCGAATACTCGTCCAGAGATGCGCCAGGTGATCGGCTCGCTCGATGACTTGCGCCGCCAGGAGATGCCGTCGGAGTTGTGCGCAGTTCCGCGCCTCGACACGGCTTTCTACGACCGCTACCGACAGATCCACGACATCCACGTGACCCAGAGCCCTGCGCACGCTCGGCACGCGCGTTGCGAAGACCGACAGGATCTCCAGGAGCTTGCCGAGCGGGGTCTGCTCTTCGACGTGCGAATCGAAGACGCGTGGGCTGGCATAATCGCTGCGGAGCCCGCTGCGCGTCGCGGGATCCGCGGAGCGAGCGTGGTCGAATTGCTTCTTGATCACCGATACCGCGGACGAGGGTATGGGCGGCATCTGAGCACGCTCCTCGCCAAAGCGCTTCCGCTGGCTGACGAGGAATACCTGATGGGCACCATCCACGTCGAGAACGTCCCCGCATACCGCTCCGCCTTGGGCGCTGGTCGGATCGACGTCGGCGGGGAGATCCTCATTCCGCTCTGAGCGCCCGCGCAGCCGCCGGGACGATACTTTCATCGCCGTGAGGCTGCGTCGAATCCGGCTGGTTGAAAAGATCCCGAGTCGCCAAGGGCGGACGCTCTGGCGCGCCTGTCAGCTGACTCCTAGGAGTGGCCAGGATCGAGCTCGGGGAGGTCCGTCTGTGGACCTGGGCCCTTCAGGAGCACGGCAAACGGGCCTGCGCGATCGGTGTCGACCCGGGCGTCGAAAACGTCGACTGCGACATCGAACGCGTGCCGGTCGGCACGCGCAAACGGTCCCCACCCGTCCCACAGCACTATGACCCCTGCCGCGTCACCCGGCTGGACGTCGTTGAGGGCGTCGCCCAGGCCGTCGAAACTGTGCTCTTCGAGGTCCTCGAACCCGAGAGTCGCCTTACACGCTTGGAGAAACTCGGCCTTGCCCTCGACCTGCCAGGTGTCCAGATGGACATAAGCCCAGCCGGCCCGCTCGGCGGCGTGCCGGACTACTTCCCGATCGGCGGCGGTCGCCCAGTGGTAGACAGCGGGAGAGGTGTGCCCCGCCAACAACCTCGCCAGACCACTCATCTCTCACCCTCTCGGCCGAGACCACGTGGAGCAGGCGCCACGCGTCCCGGTGATCGTAGCTTCCTCGGAAGACGCGCGTCAGGCGATGACCTGGGCCCGTCGCCGGACCTCTCGCCCACGGTTGTCCCGGAGTGCGTCGATCGGAGCACCCGGCAGCGACTCGTCGGGGGTGAACAGCCACTGGATCGACTCCTCGTCGTCGAACCCGTGGTCGGCCAACAGGGTGAGGGTCCCGGCGAGGCCCTTCACCACAGCGCCGGCCTGGAGGAAGTCCGCCGGGACCTCCGGCTCGCGGACACCCTGACGTCGCACCATCGCCAGCTCGTGGTCCCGCACCATCTGGCGCACCTTGCTCGGACTCAGGCCGAGCAGCCGCGCGACATCAGGAATCGTGAGCCATGAGGTCACCCGGAGATCGTCGAGACTCGTCACCGCATCAGCCTGCCACGCCTACTCGCTACCGGCACCCGGCCCGGCGCGGTTGCCGCCGGAACCGGGCAGCCGGTCCGTAAACTCGGCATCGTGGAGAAGTCTGCCGTCGCAGATCCGCTCGTCGGGCACCTGCTCGACGAGCGGTACCGCGTGGAGGCGAAGATCGCCCGCGGCGGGATGGCCACGGTCTACCAGGCGACCGACCTGCGCCTCGACCGTCGGGTCGCGCTCAAGGTCATGCCGCACGCCCTCGCCGACGACAGCGAGTTCGCGCAGCGCTTCGTCCGGGAGGCCAGGGCGGCCGCCAGGCTGACGCATCCGAACGTCGTCGCCGTCTACGACCAGGGCGACGACGACGGCGTGCTCTTCCTCACGATGGAGTACGTCGAAGGGCGGCACACACTTCGCGACGTGATCCGCACCGAGGCCCCCCTGGTGCCCACCCGCGCGCTCGCGATCCTCGAGGAGATCCTGCGCGCGTTGTCCGCCGCACACGAGTCCGGCATCATCCACCGCGACGTCAAGCCGGAGAACGTGCTCATCAGCCCCCGGGGTCAGGTGAAGGTCGCCGACTTCGGTCTGGCCCGTGCGATCAGCTCGTCCACCAGCGCCACCGCGACCGGCGGGGTTCTGATGGGCACCGTCTCCTACCTCCCTCCCGAGCTCGTGGTGGACGGCACCGCCGACGCAAGGTCCGACGTCTACTCGGTCGGCGTGCTGCTCTTCGAGCTGCTCACCGGGACGAAGCCCCATGTCGGCGAAAGCCCCATCCAGGTGGCCTACAAGCACGTGCACGAGAATGTGCCCCCGCCGTCCAGCGTCGTACCGGGCATACCGCCGTACCTCGACGCCTTCGTGGCCCGGGCGACGTCGCGGCAACGCGACCTGCGCCCGGCGGACGCCCATGTGATGCTCCAGCAGCTCCGACGGGTGCGGCACGCCCTCGACCACGGCGTCGCCGACGACCAGGAGCTGACCGATGACCTGACTCCGACCGTCGCCGTCTCGTCCGCGCGGCTCACCGGCCCCGGCTCGACGGCGAACGGGTCCGGGCCACACCTGGCGGGATCTCCGGACGAGGTCTTCGACCAGGCCGTGTTCGACCAGGCCGGCTTCGACCAGGCGGTGTTCGGCCCCGACGCGCGCACGATGATCGTGGGGTCTCCCGCCTCCCATTCCGAAGCGACGGTCGAGGAGCTCGCCACCCAGCACCAGCCGGCCGGCGCCCATGCACGGCCGAGCCTCCCCTCGCAACCCCGCCGCCGCGGCAGACGAGCCGGCTGGGTGGCCTTCTTCCTCGTCCTGCTGCTAGCGGCCTCGGCCGCGCTCGCCGGCTGGTACTACGGCGTCGGCCAGTACCAGAACACCCCCAACGTGATCGGGTTGACCCAGTCCGCTGCCGCGGCCAAGCTCGCGGCCAACGATCTCACGCTCGACGTCACCGGCACGGCGTACTCGGAGACGGTTTCGGACGGCGAGCTGATCTCCACCGACCCCGGGCCTGGGCAGGACGTCACGAAGGGCGGCACGGTCCGGGCGGTCATCTCGAAGGGTCCCGAGCGTCACGACGTGCCAGACGTGCGGGGCTTGACCGAGCCCGATGCCAACAACGCGATCAGGGACAGGTTCCTCGAGGCGGCGCGCCCGGAGCGGGTGTGGAGCGACACCGTCACGGCCGGTGTCGTCATCTCGGTCTCGCCGGACGCCGGTACGCCGTTACGCCGCAACGGCCTGGTCCACCTCGTCATCAGTAAGGGACCCCAGCCGATCACGATCCCGAGCTTCGTCCACGAGGACGCCGGCGACGCAGTCAGCGCACTCGGCTCGCTCGGCTTCGACGTCCGGCAGGTGCCGCGTTACAACGACGACGTGGCGGCCGGGCTGGTCGTCTGGCAGTCGCCGCACGGGGGCACCGGGGTCCGCGGCGACGAGATCCGGCTCGTCGTCAGCCAGGGCCCCCATCTCGTCGAGGTCCCAGACGTCTACCACAACGGTATCGAGGCGGCCACGGAGGCGTTGGAGAAGGCGGGCTTCGAGGTCGACCCGCAGCAGTACACCCCGAGCTTCGGTCTGGGCTTCGTCGTCTCGCAGACGCCCGAGGCTGGCGGGATGGCGCCGTACGGCTCGACGGTGACGATCTACACCGTCTGAGGCCGACACTAGGGTGGGCCGGTGACGACTCGGCTGCAGCGTGGGCTGCCGACCCTCGCACTGCTCGGGGTCACCGCCTCATGGGGGTCCACCTTCTTCCTCATCAAGGACCTCCTGCATGAGATCTCCGTGCTCGACTTCCTCGCGCTCCGGTTCGCCATCGCAGGCGTTGTCGCCTTCGCACTCGCCCATCGGGCCGTGTTCCGGCTCTCGCGGCGCGACGTCGGCCACGCCGTTGTTCTCGGGCTGGTCTACGGCTCGGCCCAGGTGCTGCAGACCATCGGCCTGTCGCAGACGGCTGCGAGCGTCTCGGGGTTCGTCACCGGCATGTACGTCGTCGCGACGCCGATCTTCGCGGCCGGGCTCTTCCGGGAACACATCCGCGCCACGGTCTGGCTGGCGGTCGCCCTGGCGGCGACGGGGCTCGGCTTCCTGGCGTTGCACGGCCTCTCGGTGTCGCTCGGGGTGGGCCTGATCTTCGCCTCGGCGATGCTCTACGCCGTGCACATCCTCGGTCTGGGCCAGTGGTCGCGGACCGACAACGCCGTCGGCCTGTCCGTCGTCCAGCTGATGGTGATCGGCGCGCTCTGTCTCGCGGTCACGGCGCCCAACGGCCTGGGCAGCCCGCAGTCGTTCGGCGGCTGGTCCTCACTGGTCTACATGGCGCTGGTGCCTGGCGCCCTCGCGATCCTCGCCCAGACCTGGGCGCAGGCGCACCTGTCCGCGACCCGGACCGCGGTGATCATGACGATGGAGCCGGTCTGGGCCGCGTTCTTCGCGGTCCTCCTCGGTGGGGAGTCCCTGACGTCGCGAATGCTGGTCGGCGGCGCCTTCGTGCTGGCGGCGATGTACCTGGTCGAGCTCGGTCCGCGCGGCGGGCCAACTGATGGGTCAGGCGCACGGGCGGAGACGGCGGTACCCTCCCCGCACCTCCCGCTCTGACGGGAGGTTCCGACAAAGGTGTCGCCCTGGCGACGTGAATGTCGGATCTTGGCGCGGCTTACGCGGCGAGGGCCCGGGCGAGCACGTCCGCAGCCTCCCGGGCCTGCTCGTTGCTCACGCCGAGATGGGTCACGGCGCGTACGACGTGCTGCCCGACCGCCCCGACCAGGACACCTTCGGCAGCGCAGCGACGTACCAGGGCACCCGCATCCGACGTGGGGATGACCACGATGTTCGTCTCGACGTCGGCTGTCGGCACCCCAGCGGCCCGCGCGAGCAGCGCCGCATTGTCGTGGTCGTCGGCGAGCCGCTCGATGTGGTGGTCGAGCGCGAACAGCCCAGCCGCGGCGAGGATGCCCGCCTGTCGCCAACCACCTCCCAGCCGCTTGCGCCAGACCCGGGCGACCTCGATGCGTTCCCGGGAGGCGAGCATGAGCGACCCGACCGGTGCCCCCAGCCCCTTCGACAGGCATACCGACATCGTGTCGGCCACGTCACCCCCGAGCGCGCGAAGCGGCGCACCGCTTGCGACCTGGGCGTTCCAGATCCGTGCGCCGTCGACGTGGACCGCGACGCCGGTCTCGTCGGCGAAGGCGCGCAGCGACCGTGTCTCGTCCAGGAGCTGCACCCGCCCACCAGCGAAGTTGTGGGTGTTCTCCACGGAGACAGCCGCCGTGCGGACGAAGAACGGGCCGAGATCCGGCGCCCGCAGCGTTTCGATCGCCGGCAGGTCGAGCCGGCCGTGCGGATGGGTCCAGGTCCGCATCGTCACACCGCTGAGGGCTCCGTGCGCGCCCAGCTCCGCGCGCGCGACGTGGGCGGACGACTCGCACAGCACCTCCTCGCCCACCGTGACAAGCGCGCGCACGGCCAGCAGATTGGCGAGCGAGCCGGTGACGGTGAACAACGCGGCCTCGAAGCCGAACATGTCGGCGACCCGCTCCTCCAGGGCCGCGACGGTCGGATCCTCGCCGTACACGTCGTCGCCGACCTCGGCTGCCGCCATCACGCGGCGCATCTCCTTGCTGGGCTTCGTGACCGTGTCGCTGCGGAGGTCGATCACTCGGCACGTCTGCTGCTGAGGTGGCCGAACGCGCTCAGGGCCCTAGCGGTGTCGGGCATACAGCATCTCCGCCACCAGGAAGGCGAGCTCGAGCGACTGCGTCCGGTTCAGCCGCGGGTCGCACACCGACTCGTAGCGGTGCCGGAGCTGGTGCTCGTCGAGCGCCTCGCCTCCCCCGACGCACTCGGTCACGTCTCCCCCGGTGAGCTCGACGTGCAGGCCACCGGGCCAGGTGCCGAGGCCGTGATGCACCTCGAAGAAACCGCGCACCTCGTCGATGACGTCGTCGAAGTTCCGCGTCTTGTAGCCGGTCGAGGTCTCGAACGTGTTCCCGTGCATGGGATCTGTCACCCAGGCCACCTCCACTCCGGCCGCCGTTACCTTCTCCACCAAAGTGGGCAGCAGGTCGCGGACCCGCGCCGCACCCAGCCGCGTGATGAACGTCAGCCGTCCCGGCTCGTTGTCTGGGTTCAGCTTTCCGGCCAGTGCCACTGCCTCGTCGGCCGTCGCGGTCGGACCCAGCTTGACCCCGATCGGGTTGCGCACCGAGGACATCAGCTCGACGTGGGCACCGTCGAGCTGGCGGGTGCGCTCCCCGATCCACAGGAAGTGACCGGACACGTCGTACGGCGTCTGCGTGCGGGAGTCGATCCGGGTGAGCGCGTGCTCGTACTCGAGGAGCAGTGCCTCATGGCTGCTGTGGAACGCGACCCGATGGAGCTCCTCGGACTCGGCGCCGATCGCCTTCATGAAGTTCAGGGCGCGCTCGATGTCGCTCGACACCTTCTCGTAGACGGCGCCGACCGGGCTGGTCCGCACGAAGTCGGTGTTCCAGGCGTGCATCTGCCTCAGGTCGGCGAAACCTCCTTGCAAGAAGGCCCGACAGAGGTTCAGCGTCGCGGCGGAGGCGTTGTAGACGTGCACGAGCCGCGCCGGATCGGGGCGCCGGCTCTCGGGGGTGAAGTCGAAACCGTTGACGGCGTCGCCCCGGTACGCCGGCAGCTCGACGCCTGCGCGGACGTCGGAGTCGCTCGTCCGAGGCTTGCCGTACTGGCCCGCGATCCGGCCCACCTTGACCACCGGAACCGACGCGCCGTAGGTGAGCACCACCGCCATCTGGAGCAGCACCTGCAGCTTCGCGCGGACGTTGTCGGCGGTCACCCCCTCGAACGTCTCGGCGCAGTCGCCGCCCTGAAGCAGGAACGCCTCGCCGGCCGCCACCTTGGCGAGGCTCGCCTTCAGGTCGTCGCACTCGCCCGCGAAGACAAGCGGCGGCTTGGCCCGTAGCTCACGCACCGCGCTCTCGAGCGCCACCGAGTCTGGCCACGCGGGCTGCTGACGGGCGCCGCGCGCGCGCAGGGCCTCCAACGTCGGGACGGTCACGGG
>JBBJMF010000010.1:0-44013 GCA_037719575.1 Nocardioidaceae bacterium | reverse complement strand
GTCAGCCAGTGCGTGATCGTGCTGAAGGACACGTCGCTCGGCTACATCATCATCTACGGCGAACTCGTGCGGCACGGCCGTCTTGTCGCGATCAACGTGCCCGACGGAAACATCGTCACACTGCTGTCCGTTGCCACAGTCTTTATCGTGATCAACTACTCGCTATCGAGGCTCGCCCAATATCTCGAGCGTCGGCTGGCGCGCCGGCCCCGTGCGGCCGGGACCTCGAAGACGAGGGTCCTCAGCCAGCCGTGAGCAGGCCGAGCAGGTCGTGCCGGGTCAGCACCCCGATGGGCTTGCCGTCGTCCTGCACCAGCACGGCGTCGGCCTCCTGAAGCAGCTCGGCGGCCAGGGCCGCGGGCTCCCCGGCCCCGATGAGCGGCAGCGGGGATGCCATGTGGGCCCCGACGGCGTCAGCGAGGCGGGCCTTGCCGCCGTACAGGGCAGCGAGCAGCTCGCGCTCGCTGACCGAGCCCACGACCTCCGCGGCCATCACGGGTGGCTCAGCCTTCACGACCGGCATTTGGGACACGCCGTACTCGCGCAGGATCGCGACGGCTTGGGCGATCGTCTCGCCGGGATGGGTGTGCACGAGGTCGGGGAGCGCGCCGCCCTTGCCCCGGAGCACGTCACCCGCGGTCCGCTCGTCGCGGGCCCCGAGGAACCCGTAGCGGGCCAGCCAGTCGTCGTCGAAGACCTTGCTCAGGTAGCCGCGCCCCCCGTCGGGCAGCAGGACGACGATGACGGCCTCGGGGTCGTCGAGCTCGTGAGCGAGCCTGATGGCTGCAGCCGCGGCCATGCCGGCCGAGCCTCCGACGAGCAGCGCCTGCTCCCGGGCGAGCCGGCGGGTGACCTCGAACGACTCGCGGTCGGAGACCGCGATCACCCGGTCGGCGATGGTCCGGTCGTAGGCAGCCGGCCAGAAGTCCTCGCCGACCCCCTCGACGAGGTAGGGCCGCCCCGACCCGCCGGAGTAGACCGAGCCCTCCGGGTCCGCGCCGATCACCTGCACCGCACCCCCCGAGACCTCCTTCAGGTAGCGGCCGGCGCCAGAGATCGTCCCACCCGTGCCGACCCCCGCCACGAAGTGGGTGATCCGGCCGTCCGTCTGCCGCCAGATCTCCGGGCCGGTCTGGCGGTAGTGGCTGAGCGGGTTCTCGGGGTTGGAGTACTGGTCGGGCTTCCAGGCGCCAGGGATCTCCGTGACCAGGCGGTCCGACACGTTGTAGTAGCTGTCGGGATCCTCGGGCTCCACCGCGGTCGGGCAGACCACGACACGAGCGCCGTACGCCGTGAGCACGTTGCGCTTGTCCTCGCTCACCTTGTCGGGGCAGACGAAGACGCAGGCATAGCCGCGCTCCTGGGCGACCATCGCGAGGCCCACCCCCGTGTTGCCCGACGTAGGTTCGACGATGGTGCCGCCGGGCTGGAGCGCACCACTGGCCTCGGCAGCGTCCACCATCGCCACCGCGATCCGGTCCTTCACCGACCCGCCCGGGTTGAAGTACTCGATCTTCGCGAGGATCGTCGCGCGCGCTCCGTCGGCCGTCCTGCCCAGCTTGAGCAGGGGCGTGTTGCCAATGAGATCGAGCAGAGAGTTGACGTAGTCCACGCACCCAGCCTAGGGGCCGCACACTTACAGTGGAGCGGCATCGACCCGAGGAGGTGGGTATGACCAGAGCGGCATCCGCAGGTCGGCTCGCCACCGCGGCTGCGGTCGGTGGCGGCGGGCTCGGGCTGCTGGGCGGATCGCTGTACGGCGTGCTGCGGCTGGAGGCCCGGCTCGCGCGACGCACGATCGGAAACGCGGTGCTTGCGCCGCCCGATCCCAGCGGGCTCTATGGCGCCATGCTCCCCGGTCCCCCGATCCGGCTGTCGGTGCTCGGGGACTCGGCGGCAGCCGGCTACGGCGCGCGGGTCGTCCAGGAGACTTTCGGCGCCTACCTCGCAACGGGTCTCTCCCGGCTGGCCCGCCGCCCCGTGCGGCTCCGCGCGCTCGCCACCGTGGGCGCCCAGACGACCGACCTCGCGCAGCAGATCCGGCTCGCCACACCGCACAACTCTCACGTCGTGGCGATCATCATCGGGGCCAACGACGTGACACACCGGGTGCGACCACAGGTCTCGCTCGCCGCCCTCCGCGATGCCGTGACCACCCTGCGCAGCGGTGGCCCACCCGGCTCCTTGCGGGCGCAGGCGCCCGAGGTTGTCGTCGGCACCTGCCCCGATCTCGGCACCGTGCGGCCGCTCCCGCCTCCGCTGCGCCAGGTCGCGCGCCGATGGAGCCGTCGGCTCGCCGCCGCCCAGACGATCGCGATCGTCGAGTCCGGCGGGCACTCGGTATCCCTCGCCTCGTTGCTCGGCCCCGACTTCGACTCGGCGCCGCTCGAGATGTTCGGGCCCGACGGGTTCCACCCTTCGGCGGCCGGCTACCGCAGCTGCGCGACCGCCATGCTGCCCACCGTCGCGCACGCGATCGGGGCCCTGCCCGACGACGGCATGGAGCCGGAGACCTTCCGCGGCGAGGGGGTGTACGCGCTTGCCCGGGCGGCCGTGCTGGCGGCTGAGCACTCTGGCACCGAGGTGTCCCAGGTGGAACTGCCCGGTCGCGACCGGCCCGGCGGTCGGCGCCGGGTGCTGCTGATGCGCCGCCGTCGGCTGACGATCCCGCCGGTGGGTCCGGTCGCCCCCGAGCAACCCGACCAGCTCGCCCCCACTCCCTGATCCACCATCCGCCCCTTGTCCCCACCATCCGCCCCTTGTCCCCCACCATCCGCCCCTTGTCCCGCACCATCCGCCCCTTGTCCCGCACCATCCGATCCAGTCAGGACCCGCCGGATCGACACGACCCGGTTTTCGCGCAGAAAGGGTTGTCTGCGCATCGGGGATGAGGCAGGCTCGGCATAACCGGCCACAGCCCCGACCCGGAGGTGCCCATGTCCCTACACCACTCCGAAGAGACGCATCAGCTGCTCGTCAGCCGAGTGCCCGCCGCGACGGGCCGTCCTCTTCACGAGTGGTTCGGACATCTCGAGGACGGCCCCGGTCTGCTCCGCTTCGACGACCGCGTTCAATGGCTGCGCGACGAGTACGGCATCGCCCACGGCCATGCGACGGCGATCGTGCACGAGCACGACCTGCGCAAGGCGCACCGCGCCTTCGAGTAGCACCGGCATTCGTCTGCGGCTCTGCGGGGTCCTTACGGCGGCGCATCGCAGACGAATCGGCTAGCAGACGAATCGGCTAGCTGCGCTGGAAGATCGCCAGGATCCGGATCAGCTCCACATAGATGAGCACCAGCGCGGCCGTCAACGCGAACGCCGCGCGCCAGGACTCCTGGTCGGGTGCGCCAGCTGCGACGCCACGCTCGATCATGTCGAAGTCGGCGATGAGGAACGCGACGCCGAGGCCCAAGCCGACGAAGCTCATGATCAGCCCGAGCGGACCGAACCCGTTGAACCCGATCTCGGCGCCGAACATGCTGATCAGGAAGTCCCCCAGCACGACGACGAAGAAGCCCATCCCGACGATGTTGAGCCACTTGCGGAAGCCGGACGTGACTTGGATGTTCAGGAACTTGTAGGCCGCGAGGGTGACGATGAACGCCGCCATCGTGCCCATGACGGCCTCGATCACGATCCCGTGGTACACGAACTGGTCGAACCACTCCGACATCGCGCCGAGGAACACGCCCTCGGCGACGGCGTACGCCACGACGAGCGGAGCCGAGATCGTCCGCCTGAAGCTGAGCAGCATGCCGATCCCGGCGCCGAGAAGCGCACCGCCGATCCAGGCCGGCATCACGTAGTTGGCCTCGCCAGGGACCAGGCTGTCGGGAAGGAACACCCAGGTGAGCGCGGCGGTGGCGACGACGATGAACAGCGTGAGCGCGGTTCGGGACACGACGGAGTCGATCGTCATCGGCTCCTGGACCGCCCCGCCCGTGGGGTAGTGCCAGCGGCTGGGGTCGGTCCCGGCCGGCGATCCCTGCGGCTGGGCGTAGCCCCGGTAGCCCGTGCCGGAGGCCGGATAGCCGGGGTGCCCGTAGGTCCGGGCCGCTTGACCGTTGAAGGTCGCACTGCTCGTCAGGATCGGGTTGCGGCTCTGCATCGATGCTCCTTGGTGGCCAAGCCGGGAGGGGAAGTGCCTGCTTCCATGATAGAGGAGGGGCGCCGCTGTCCCCGCCGCTTGCCGTCGCCACCAGCGGTCGACATCCTCGGTGCAACGCGAGCACTCCGGCGCCTCGATCGACACGGCAGGCTGGTCACCAGCCCGCTGCTGGCACCGAGGCCGCGATACCCTCGGCCGCGTGAGCAAGCACTTCGACGCTGGCGCGTTCGGCGACCTGCTGGCGGCGAACCGAGCGTTCGCCTCTAGCCACCCACTCTCCGGCTTCGACGGCGTCGCACGTGCCGGGGTCGCCATGGTCACCTGCATGGACTCGCGGATCGATCCGCTCGGCATGATCGGCCTTCGGCCCGGTGACGCGAAGATCCTGCGAAACCCGGGTGGGCGGGTCACCGACCAGGCTCTGGTAGCGCTGGTGCTCGGCGTCAACCTGCTCGGTGTCGACCGCGTCCTCGTCGTCCAGCACACGCACTGCGCGATGGAGTCGGCGAGCGAGCAAGAGCTGCAGCGACAGCTCTCCGAGGCGAGCGGCAAGGACGCCTCATGGATGCGCCTGGACGTCATCACCGACCAGCTCGCCAGCGTCCGCGGGGACGTGGCAAAGGTGCGGGCACATCCGCTGATCGGGCCAGCGGTCGCCGTCGGCGGGTTCCTGTACGACGTGGAGAGTGGCCTGCTCCGACCGGTGACCTGACCCTCGGGCGCTCTCACACTCGACCTCCCAAGGGGGCCCGGGCCGGCCCGGTTCAGGCAGTCCCGTTGGGCGTGTCCAGCACGGGCAGCCGGTAGGCGGCGACCACCTCGGCATGCCCACCCGGGTCCTGGGTGAGCGGACCGCCCGGCACCGGAGCCACCCACACGTGCATCATCGGCTGGGTCACCTGCTTGCTGCTGCCGGCCGGGCACGAGCCGTCGTCGTCGGTGCCCACCACCACACCGGCGCTGAAGCAGAGGTTCGTATGGAGGTGCCACTGGGTGAGGCACCCGCCGGGCCGGGGCGGTCTCTGGTCGCCGGCAGTCAAGGGCTGGATGTACATCGCGGCGGACAGGACCGCGCCATGTGTGGTGTTGACGTAGACGAGCGACGCGATCGCTGCAGGGTCGAGCTCCGACCCCTGCAGGTATGTCGTCGGATTGACATAATGAACGATCTTCAGACCGGTGGGCGTGACCGGCACGTAGCCGGCATTCCTTGCGGCGTCGAGGCTCTTGTACGGCTCGACAGCCGCCACCGTCTCGTCCACCAGCTGCACTGCCGCCCGCTGCTGTGACGCGGTCGGCGGTGTGGTGCACACGTGGTCCGCCATGGCCATCCCGGGACCCATCTCCCCCGTGTCCTGGGGCCAGGTGATCGGACCCGCCGGTGACGTCGTCTCGAGCGTCAGCGCCTCGGCACCTTCCATGGCCATGCCTGCCGTGCCGTGATCCCCCGCGGCATGATCTCCGGCGGCGTGATTCTCGGCGTCGTGATGGTCGGCCGCCAGGTGGTCGCCATGATGGCTACTGGCATTGCCAGGACCGGCGACGGCGCCGGTGGCCAGGATCGCCACGAGCGCGACGGGAACGGCGGCGACGGCGGTCCAGCGCCCGCGCCTCGCGACTGGCGGCGCCACGGACGGGCCGGGATCGAGGAGCAGCAGGACGACGGACAACTCGACTGTCGTCGTGAGCAGCCCGAGCAGGTCGAGGGACTCCCGGTCGCTGAGCAGGTAGAAGGCATACGTCACGACGGTGGCGATGAGCACGCCCAGGTTCAGCAGCCGCCAGCCCCGGCGGGCCGCCAGGGTCCACCCGAACACGAGCAGCAAGCCGACCGCGTCGGCGACGAACAGCAGTGCTCTGGTCCGGTCCTCGACCCAATGACTCGGCACCAGCGCCGCGTGCACCCCGGCCCCGACGAGCGAGGCGACGAGCGCCGCCTGGGCGGGGAACGAGAGCGTGTCGATGTGGCGCACCCACCGCGTCACGCTTGTCTCGCCCCGGCTTGCCAGCCACCGGCAGCCGCACACCACGAGCCAGACCACGACGGGTACGGCGGCGAGGGCCACCAGGCCGGGTACGTGCTCGGCCGGCATCGAGAGCACCCCGCCCGATCCGGTCAGCTGCAATGACACCGTCGTCCTCCTCCGAAGGCCATTGTCCTCCGCTTCGGGATCACCCGCTACTCGCGCGACCTTCGGTTCAATGGCTTCCGCACACGGGATGAGACTTGCCGCCGGCACCGGGAACGCCGCCTAGTGCCCCCGGTGGGAGTCGAACCCACACTGACCGCCTTTTAAGGGCGCTTCCTCTGCCGTTGGGATACGGGGGCAGCCGGTGTCGTCGTACCCGCATCGACCGCGATCCCTCATCGTAGAGGCGAGGCCGCGAACACCTCCGCTACGTGGTGGCGCGGTCGAAGTCCGCGTGCGGGTCGTGCAGCGTGCCGAGCGAGACGACGTCGCGGCGGAACAGCAGGGCCAGCGTCCAGTCGAGGACCACCCGCACCTTCTTGTCGAACGTCGGCATCCGGCTCATGTGGTAGGTCCGGTGCATGAACCAGGCCGGGAAGCCGCGGAGCCTGATCCCGTAGACCTGCGCGACACCTTTGTAGAGACCGAGGCTCGCGACCGAGCCGACGTACCTGTGGCGGTACTCCGTCAGGGGCTCGCCTCGCAGGGAGTGCACGACGTTGCGCGCCAGCAGCCGGGCCTGCCGCACGGCGTGCTGCGCGTTTGGCGCACAGAGCTTGCCCGGCTGGGTCAGGTCGGGGACCGCGGCGTTGTCGCCTGCCGTCCAGGCGTGGTCGATGCCGTCGACGCGCAGGTCCGGGCGGGCGGAGACCCGTCCGGCCGGGTCTCGGGGCAGGTCGCTGGACGCGAGCACCGGGTTGGCCTTCACCCCCGCGGTCCACACGATCGTGTCGGCGTCGAGCTCCGAGCCGTCGGAGAGGACGACGTGCCCGTCGACACACGACTCGAGCTTGGTGCCCAGCCTCACCTCGATACCGCGCTCGGCGAGCCGGTCGACGGTGTAGCGGCCGAGCAGCTCGTCGACCTCCGGCAGGATGCGGTTGGCCATCTCGACAAGGACGAATCGCAGGTCGGCGGGCCGGACGTTCTCGTAGTACCGGGTGGCGAACCGCGCCATGTCCTCGATCTCCGCCAGCGCCTCGATACCGGCGTACCCACCACCGACGAACACGAACGTGAGGGCTCGCGCGCGTGTCTCTGCCTGCTGGACCGACGCCGCCAGGTCGAGCCGGTCGAGAACCTGGTTGCGAAGCGCGATCGCCTCCTCGATCTGCTTGAACCCCATCGCCCGCTCGGCGAGGCCCGGGATGGGCAGGGTGCGTGCCACCGCGCCCAGCGCCACCACGATCTCGTCGTAGGCCAGCTCGTACGCCGTGCCCTCGCGCGGCTCGACCCGCACGGTGCGGGCGGCATGGTCGATGGCCGCGACCCGCGCGGTGAGGACCTCGCACCGGGAGAGCACCCGACGCAGCGGAACAACGACATGGCGGGGTTCGAGGCTGCCGGAGGCGGCCTCGGGCAGGAAGGGCTGGTAGGTCATCGTGGCGCGCGGGTCGATCACTGTCACGCGCGCCTCGCCCCTGCGTAGCGCCTTCTGCAGGCCGAGCGCGGTGTACATGCCGACGTAGCCTCCGCCGGCGATCACGATGTGCGGGGTCGTCATCGCCCGGTCACCCCTTCTGGTCACGTTCAGCCTAGGGTCCCCGGCGCCAAGATCCGACATTCAGGTGGTCCCAACCGCCGCACCGTCGGATCTTTGTGCGGAGGGCGCGGAGGGTGCGGAGGGCGAGGAGGCGCAGGACGCGGCGGCTCCGAGGACCGCGTCGAGCATGGGCTCGGTCAGCGTGCCGGTGAACGTGTTCTGCTGGCTCGGGTGATAGCAGCCGAGTACGACGACCTGCCGCCCCGTGTCCGCCGGGTCCGCGAGTGACACCTGGGCGCCGTGGCGGAAGCGGGGTCGCGGCCGAGGCACGTCGTAGCCCAGGCGACCCAGCGCGCGCCACACCGAGTCCCAGCCGAACGACCCCAGACACACGACCGCCCGCACCGACGCCAGCACCAGACGAAGCTCCGCGTCCAGCCAGGGCGCGCAGGTGTCGCGCTCGGCAGGCGTGGGCTTGTTGGCCGGCGGGGCGCATCTCACGGCCGCCAGCATCCGGGTGCCGACCAGTCGCTGACCGTCACCGGCGTGCTCGCTCGTCGGCCGGGACGCGAGCCCGACCCGGTGCAGCGCAGCGAACAGCCAGTCTCCGGATCGGTCTCCGGTGAAGATTCGGCCCGTCCGGTTGCCTCCGTTGGCAGCCGGTGCCAGCCCTACCACGAGCACCAGCGGCTGATCGCTCCCCCAGCCCGCGATCGGCCTTCCCCAGTAGGGCTCGTGCGCGAACGACGCCCGCTTCTCCACCGCGACCTGCTCGCGCCATGCCACCAGCCGAGGACAGGCGCGGCAGACCGAGACCGCCGCGGACACCGTGCCGGTCGAGTCGGCGCGAGCGGCGAGCTCGGCGACCGACCCGGGATTGAGAGCGACCGGCGTGTCCGCCCTGGACGGGTCCCCGGGCCAGCCACTCCCGGCTGGCACCGGGCTCGGGAACCGCTCGCCGGTGACCGGGTGGGGCAACTGCGTCATGCCATCGTCCAGGCGATCCCGTCGAGGATGTCGCGGGCCGAGACGACGAACTCCGACAACCCGACCCGCTCGACCACACAACCCAGGATGAGCGCGCCCGCGCCGATCACGTCGGCTCGGTCGGGGTGCATGAAAGGAAGCGCCCGGCGCTCGTCGATCGTCATCGCCACGACCTGCTCGACGCCGCTCAGCACGTCCGCCCTGGCAAGCCGCGCGAGGTTCACGCGCTCCCGGTCGTAGGTCTCGAGCCCGAGCACCATGGCACCCATCGTGGTGGCGCTCCCCGCGACGCCGATCAGCGACCCCGCCGACGTGAGGGGCAGCCGAACGGAGTCCAGCGCTGCCACCACATCGGCCACGACGCGAGCCGCCTCGGCCGCCGTGGGCGGGTCGCTGTGGAGGTGTCGCTCGGTCAGCCGAACGGAACCCACGTCGAGGGAGACCCCGTCGATCGCGCTCTCGGGTCCGGCCCCGAGCACCAGCTCCGTCGAGCCGCCGCCGATGTCCAGGACCAGGAGCGGCCGGGGGATGTCGGGACGTCCGATGAGCTGGCGGGTCGCGCCGTCGTACGCCAGCCTCGCCTCCTCGTCACCGGAGATGATCTCGGGCTCGACGCCGACCCGGTCACGCACTCCGTCGACGAAGACCCCGCGGTTCGCGACGTCCCTGGCGGCCGAGGTGGCGACGAACCGCACCGCGTCGACGCCGTGTCGCTCGATTGCGCAGACGTAGTCGTCGAGCGTCGTGAACGTGCGCCTCAGCGCCTCGGCAGCGAAGACCCCGGTCCGGTCCACGCCCTGGCCCAGCCGGACGATCGTGCTGCGGCGGTCGACGTACGTCAGCCCGCCCGACTCGGCGTCGAGCTCGGCGACGAGCAGCCGCAGCGTGTTCGTGCCGCAGTCGAGGGCGGCGACCCGCCTCATGGGCTCTCCCCGGGGTTGTCACCCTCGACCGGGGAGACACACGGACCGGACTCCCACCAGGGGCCCAGCAGCCCGACGGCCTCGTCACCGATCGGGTTGACGCCCGGACCGGCGGCCAGTGCGTGAGCTGCGAGGGCGTGCAGGCACTTCACCCGGCTCGGCATCCCGCCGGCAGACGTGTCCGCGATCTCGGGCACCTCGCCGTAGTCCCGCCGGTCGTCCAGGTAGGCCGCATGCGCCTTCCCGTAGCGCAGGCGCAGGTCAGGGTTGTCGGCGAGCCGCTTCGCCAGCTCGCCCATCAACCCATCGGCCTCGAGGGTGCCGATCGCCGACGCGGCACGGGGGCAGGTCAGGTAGTAGAACGTGGGGAACGGCGACCCGTCGCCGAGCCGCGGTGCCGTTGCCACGACGTCGGGATGACCGCAGGGGCACCGGTGCGCAACGCCCACCAGGTCGCGCGGCAAGCGTCCGAGCTGGGCCCGGACGGCTGCGACGTCGGGCCGGGTGAGCGCGCGCACGGTCACCGGGTCGTGGGGGGGCCCGAGGTCGGACCGATCAGCCTCGCCGGGTGGCGGGCAGGTTTCGTCGGTTCCACCGGCGGGGCGGGCGTGTCCGCCCGCACGAGACTTCCGGTGACACCCTCCCACCACGCCGGCTGCTCGGCCGCCGAGCCGGGGAGGCTGGTCGAGAGCGAGTCACTGCCCGCGGTCAGCACCTTCCCGTCCTTGCCGATCACCCGGTAGCTGCGCTCGCCCGGCATCACCCAGCCGAACCGGAGACGGGCCTGTTGCTCGATGTAGGCGGGGTCGTCCCAGCGCAGCTTCGCGTGCCTCAGCCGGGAGATCTCGGTCTGCTGGGCGGCGATCTGCGCGGCGAGGTTGTGCTGCTCGCTGCGCTGGTTGAGCCAGGCCCGGATGCTCGACGCGTAGGAGACGCCGAGCACCGCCACGACGAGCAGCAGGATCAGCGCGCGACTCGTGAACGTGCCGCCCGGTCGTGGAGCCGGCTGCGGTTCGGGCACCTCTACGCGTGTCGTACGACGGGTGCTCGGCGCCGACTCGCCGGGGCGGTGGCCTCCCCACCTCGTCGAGCCCCCGGGCCTGGAACCGTCGGCGCGACCCGCCCGGGGCCCGGAGCGTGCGGGCACGGCTCAGCCCCTCGCCTGGTAGCGGGGGAACGCGCGCAGACCGGCGTACCGTGCCGCGTCCTGCAGCTCTTCCTCGATGCGCAGCAGTTGGTTGTACTTGGCCACCCGCTCCGAGCGGGCGGGGGCGCCGGTCTTGATCTGGCCACAGTTCGTGGCGACCGCGAGGTCGGCGATCGTGGTGTCCTCGGTCTCGCCGGAGCGGTGGCTCAACATGGCGCGGAACCCGCTGCGGTGCGCGAGGTCGACGGCGTCCAACGTCTCGGTCAGGCTGCCGATCTGGTTGACCTTGACGAGCAGGGCGTTGGCTGACGACTCGGCGATACCGCGAGCCAGCCGTTCGACGTTCGTGACGAAGAGGTCGTCCCCGACGATCTGCACCCGGTCGCCGACGGCCGCGGTCATCGCGGCCCAGCCCTCCCAGTCGTCCTCGCTCAACGGGTCTTCGACGGACACGATCGGATAGGCGCCGATCCACTCCTCGTAGGTGTCAGCCATCTGCTGCGCTGAGCGGGACTGGCCCTCGAACGTGTAGTGACCGGCCGCCGCGTCGTAGAACTCGGTGGCGGCGACGTCCAGGGCGAGCACGATGTCGGTCCCGAGCTGCAGGCCGGTCTTGTCCACGGCCTCGGCGATCAGGTCGAGCGCGGCGCGGTTGGAGTCGAGGCTGGGGGCGAAGCCACCCTCGTCGCCCAGGCCGGTCGCGAGCCCGCGGCTCTTCAGCACGCCCTTGAGAGCGTGGTAGACCGAGACCCCCTTCTCCAGCGCCTCGGTGAACGTGGCGGCACCGACCGGGGCGATCATGAACTCCTGGACGTCGACGTTGCTGTCGGCGTGCGCCCCGCCGTTGAGGATGTTCATCATCGGCACCGGGAGCAGGTGGGCGTTTGAGCCGCCGACATACCGAAAGAGTGGCAGCGCGGCCGACTCGGCCGCCGCCTTGGCCACCGCCAGCGAGACGCCGAGGATCGCGTTGGCGCCGAGCGTCGCCTTGTTGGGCGTGCCGTCGAGGTCCCCGAGCACCTGGTCGACCACCCGCTGCTCGTCGGCGTCGACGCCGACGAGTGCCTCGCCGATCACCTCGTTGACCGCGGTCACGGCCTTGCCGACGCCCTTCCCGCCGTACCACTCCCCGCCGTCGCGCAGCTCGACCGCCTCGAACTGCCCGGTGGACGCGCCCGAGGGAACCGCCGCCCGGGATACCGTGCCGTCGCTGAGCGCTACCTCCACCTCCACGGTCGGGTTGCCCCGGGAGTCGAGGATCTCGCGTGCTCCGACAGCCTCGATCTGCGCCACTGCTCGCTCCTTGCCTCTGAGGTGCCCCGGTCAGCCTAACGAGGGGTCTGCTCGTTCCCCGGACCGGCACGCTGCTCGGCCGGCCCGGGAAATGCTGCAGGGCGATCAGCCGCCGGCCTGCCCCTCGGCAGCCCGCAAGGCCGCCATCTCGGCTCGCACCCGCACTCGCAGCGACTTCTCGGCGTCGAGTCCGGCCGCGCGAGCGGCGGCGACAAGCGCGAACAGCACGTCACCGAGAGTCTCCTCCGTGTAGGCCGGGTCGGCGTCGGGGACCGGCACGCTGAGCGTCGCCTCGGCACGCAACGCCCGCCCGATCACGCTGTCGGCGAGGCTCAGGGCCGGCAGCCCGGCCGGGATCCCGTCGACGAGCGACCCGCGGCGCTTCTCGGTTCGCTTGATCTGGTCCCAGTTGGTCTCGACGTCGCCCACGCCGCTGACCACCGTGTCGGCGAACACGTGGGGATGGCGGCGCACCAGCTTGTCGACGAGGCCACCGGCGACGTCGTCGATCGTGAACGGCTCCCTCTCGTGCTCGGCCCCGAGACGCGCGTGGAAGAGCACCTGGAGGAGCAGGTCGCCGAGCTCCTCACGCAGCTCTGCCCCCGCACCGACGTCGTCGGTCTCCCGCGCCTCGATGGCCTCGATGACCTCGTACGTCTCCTCCACGAGGTAGGGAACGAGCGACTCGTGGGTCTGCTCCTTGTCCCACGGGCACTGCCGGCGCAGGGTGTCCATCACCGTCACGGCGTCCAGCAGCCGGGCGCCCACGGGGTCGAAGGACCCCACGACGACCTCGACCTCCGGCCCGTCGACCGCGTCCTCGCCCCGTCGTACGACGACCTGGGCCAGCTCGTTCGTCAGCTCCGGGTCGCCGTCGTCCGAGGCGAGCCACACGACGTACGCGTCCCGGGCCAGGTCGAGGAGGCTGGTCGCGGTCGGGTCTGGTCGGGCCACGACCTCGATGCCGGCGGTGGCCAAGGCGACAGCGAGCGGCATGGCTGTGTCCGCGGCGGCGACGAGGTCCGCGCGGGCGACCGTCTGCCAGGCGGTCGGCGTGAGCAGCCCGCCCGGGAGGCGCGGTGACGTGAGGACCACCGCAAGCCGGCCCGGCCGCCGGCCCGGATCGCTGCTCAGCCGCAGACCTGGCTCGCTGGGAGGCCTGCGACACTCTGGCCGTTGCCGGCCCGGAGGGCCAACCAGCTCTTGGCCTCCGACGACTGCGCTTTCGACAACGACCCGTCGGTGTCGAGCAGCCTGCCGCCGGACCACGTCCCGTAGGCGGGGTTGACCTCGACGTGCTGCTTCGCGGTGAAGGCCGCCAGGTACTTCTCGGCGGCGGCGGTGTCGTCGGGGGTCACGTCGTCGGCGTTCGTGACCGAGGGGTCCTTGAGATGAGCGCCGATGACGGCCTGCTGAAGCTCAGACCGGGCGGAGTCCGCGAAGAAGTCTGCGAGCCGCTCGCGGTCCTCGCTGTTCATGCCCTTCGGCGGCGTCTGGGTGGCGCTGGCGATGGCGGCCCGGCTCACCGTGAGGTGGAGCTGGGCAGCCGCCTTGTCGACGATCGTGAACGAGATCAGGCTCCCGGTGAATACGTTGCGCAGAAAGGCCGTCGAGGTGGAGGGCACCGCCCCACCATCCAGCGCCCGTTGGGCCTTGAAGAAGCCACAGCCGGCCACGACGAGGTCGTCGATCGTGCCCTGGCTGATCTTGTCCCCGTTGACGACGGCCGCCGACCCCGGGTGGAACTGGCACCCTGCCAGCGCGGCCATCGCGACGAGCACCACGGCGGTGCGCTGCAGGCCCGGGCCACGCGTTGGCTGCCGCGAGGTCCGAGTCGTTCGGGACGTCACTGCTGGGCTCCTCGGGATGACGACGGTGGTGAGGGTTGCGGCGGCGTCGACATCGCGATGTCGTCGATGACGCGACCCGCCCAATCTAGTACGGCGACGTCGCGGACCGCCTCTCCGCCGACCACTGCCGTCCGCGGGCGTGGCACGAGCACGCTGTGCTGGGCGGGCTTGACCACGCTCTTCGGGTAGAGCCGGTCGAGCCTGACGCGGGTCGAGTCGGCGAGGTCGACCGGGGCGAACCGGACGTAGGCGCCCTGCACGTTGACGTCGGTGAGCCTCGCCTGCTTGGCCTTCACCCTCAGGAGCGCCACCGCGAGCAGGTTGTCGACCACCGGAGGGATAGCGCCGTACCGGTCCAGCAGTTCCAAGCGCAACCCAGCCACGCCATCGCCAGACTTGACCTCAGCGAGACTTCTATACATCTCGAGCCGCAGCCGCTCGCTGGGGACGTACTGATGCGGGAGGTGCGCATCCACGGGCAGCTCGATCCTGACCTCCGGGTCGTCCGTCGGGGCGTCGCCGCGGTACTCGGCGACCGCCTCGCCGACCAGCCGGACATAGAGGTCGAAGCCCACGTCGGCGATGTGGCCGGACTGCTCGCCGCCGAGCAGGTTCCCGGCCCCGCGGATCTCGAGGTCCTTCATCGCGACCGCCATCCCGGCACCGAGGTCGGCATGCTGGGCGATGGTCGCCAGCCTCTCGTGCGCCGTCTCGGTCAGCGGCTTCTCGGGCGGGTACAGGAAGTACGCATAGGCTCGCTCGCCGCCGCGCCCCACTCGGCCGCGCAGCTGGTGCAGCTGGGAGAGGCCCAGCAGGTCGGCACGCTCGATGACCAAGGTGTTGGCGTTCGCGATGTCGAGGCCGGACTCGACGATCGTCGTACACACCAGCACGTCGAACTTGCGCTCCCAGAAGTCGAGCATCACCTGCTCGAGCTGGTGCTCGTTCTGCTGGCCGTGCGCGACCGTGACCCGGGCCTCGGGCACCAGCTCGCTGAGCCGCCTCGCCGCGCGGTCGATGCTCTGGACCCTGTTGTGGATGTAGAAGACCTGACCCTCGCGGAGCAGCTCGCGCCGCACCGCCGCCACGACCTGGGCGGAGTCCTGGGCGCCGACGAACGTCAGCACCGGGTGCCGCTCCTCGGGCGGGGTCGTGATCGTGGACATCTCCCGGATGCCGGTCACCGCCATCTCGAGGGTCCGCGGGATCGGCGTCGCCGACATGCTGAGCACGTCGACGGCCGTGCGCATCTGCTTGAGCGCCTCCTTGTGCTCGACGCCGAAGCGTTGCTCCTCGTCGACGACCACGAGACCGAGGTTCTTGAGCTTGACCTCCGGGTTGAAGAGTCGGTGCGTGCCGATGACCACGTCGATGGTGCCGTCGCGAAGTCCAACCACCACCTCGTCGACCTCGGTGTCGCTCTGGAACCGGCTGAGCGGCCGGACGTTGATCGGGAAGCCCGCGAAGCGCTCGGTGAACGTCTGCTGGTGCTGCTGGACGAGAAGTGTCGTCGGCACCAGGATCGCGACCTGCTTGCCGTCCTGGACCGCCTTGAACGCCGCCCGGACGGCGATCTCGGTCTTGCCGTAGCCGACGTCGCCGCAGATGAGACGGTCCATCGGGATGGACCGCTCCATGTCGGCCTTGACCTCGTCGACGCTGGCCAGCTGGTCAGGTGTCTCCACGTACGGGAACGCGTCCTCGAGCTCGCGCTGCCACGGGGTGTCGGGCGCGAACGCGTGTCCCCTGGTGGCCTGCCGGGCGGCGTACAGCTTGATCAGCTCGGCAGCGATCTGCCGGACCGCTTTGCGTGCCCGGCCTTTGCGCCGGCCCCAGTCCGACCCGCCCAGCCGGTCGAGCGTCGGCTGCTCACCGCCGACGTACCTGGTGAGCTGGTCGAGGGAGTCAGTCGGGGCGAAGAGCTTGTCGGGTGGATGGCCACGCTTGGAGGCGGCGTACTCGACCACGAGATACTCGCGGGTGGCGCCGGCCACGGTCCGCTGGATCATCTCGACGTAGCGCCCGACCCCGTGCTGCTCGTGGACGACGTAGTCATCGGGTGCCAGCTGCAGCGGGTCCACCTGCCGGCGGCGCCGGGACGGCATCCGGGTCGCGTCGCGGGTGAGCGGCCGCTGGCTGGTGAGGTCGGTCCCGGTGAGCACGACCAGGTCGCAGCCGGGTGCGACGAAGCCGTGCTGCAGGCTGGCCTGCACGACGTCGACGACGCCGGGCTCGAGCGGGAACTCGAGCTCGTCCACGAGCCGCGCCGCGACGTCGTGGTCCCGGAGCACCTCGACGAGCCGCTCGCCGGGACCGTGCCCCTCGGTCACCAGCACGACCGACACCCCCTGGGCGAGAAAGGCTGCGATGTCCTCGACCGCCCGCTCGGTGTCGCCCCGGTAGGTCTCCGCCGCCCGCACCTCGATCGCGACGGTCTCGACGGTGCTCGCGAGGTCGACGTCGAGCGAGACGACCTCTCCCGTGTCGGTGCGCACGACCGGGGCGGGCGCGAGGGCAACCGACTCCGGGTCCAGACCGAACGGCGAGATCGACCACCACGACAGCCCGGCGGCGACCGCCTGGGTCCGCACCACCCCGAGCGATCGGTACGCCGCGGCGCCGAGGTCGATCGGAGCCTGGCCGCCGCCCGCGGCGGCCGCCCAGGACGCGTGCAGGAACTCCTGACTGGTGGCCACCAGGTCGTGGGAGCGTGACCTGACCCGCTCGGGGTCGCAGACGAGGACAACCGAGCCGGGCGACAACAGGTCGACGAGCATCTCCATCTCGTCGACGAGGACCGGCGCGAGTGACTCCATCCCTTCCACGGCATGGCCCTGCGCCATTCGGTCGAGCATCTCGCGCAGCTCAGGGTGCTTCTCCGCGAGCTCCGCCGCCCGCTGACGGACGTCGTCGGTCAGCAGCAGTTCGCGGCACGGCGGCGCCCACAGTCCCTCAGGAGCCTTGTCGAGGGAGCGCTGGTCCGCGACGGCGAACGACCTGACGTCCTCGACCGTGTCGCCCCAGAACTCGACCCGCAAGGGGTGCTCCAAGGTCGGCGGGAACACGTCGACGATGCCCCCGCGGACCGCGAACTCCCCGCGTCGCTCGACGAGGTCGACCCGGTGGTAGGCGGCCGCACTCAGTCGCCGTACGACGTCCTCCAGGTCGGTGACCTGGCCCTCGCGCAGCGCCACCGGCTCGAGGTCGCCGAGCCCCTTGACCTGCGGCTGCAGCACCGAGCGCACCGGAGCCACGACGACGCGGACCGGACCCTGCCCGGTGGCCTCGCCAGGGTGCAGCAACCGGCGCAGGACCGCCAGGCGTCGTCCGACGGTGTCCGACCGCGGCGAGAGCCGCTCGTGCGGCAGGGTCTCCCAGGCGGGGAACTCGACCACCGAGTCGTGGTCGAGCAGGCCTCGTGCCGCGTCCACGATCTCCTCGGCCTCGCGGGCGGTCGCAGTCACGACGAGGACCGTCGGCGGGGTCTCGCCACCTCGGCCGTCGGCCAGAGCGGCGGCGATGAAGGGCCGCAGGGCGGCGGGCGCCGTCAGGTCGAGGGTGGCCGCAGCGCTGTCCCCGACCCGGCGGAGCACTTGGTCGAGGGACGGCTCAGCGGTGACGACCGGCAGCAGGCCGCGGATCGTCATGGGCGAGCGGGGCGAGGCTGTGGTCTCACTCGCCGTGTTCAGCCCAGTAGTCACGGACGAAGGCACTGACCGGGCCGGCGAGCTCGGGCCGGCAGACCAGCAGGTCCGGCAGCCACACCTCGGCCTGGTTGTAGGCAAGCGGCGCACCGTCGGCGCGGCTGGCGTGCAGACCGGCGGCCCGGGCGACGGCGACAGGTGCCGCGGAGTCCCACTCGTACTGTCCGCCGGCGTGCACGTAGACGTCGGTCACGTCCCGCACGACCGAGATGACCTTGGCGCCCGCCGACCCCATCGGGACCAGCTCGGCGTCGAGCTTCTCGGCCAGCACATCGACGAAAGCAGGAGGACGTGTCCGGCTGACGGCGAGGCGCGGCCGGCCTTCGGTCCGCACCGGGACCACCGGCGGCTCGGCCGTGCTGAACGTAATTGCCATCCCCGGCTGGGCGACGGCTCCGGCCACGAGATCGCCGTCCCGCCACAGGGCGACGTGGACAGCCCAGTCGTCACGCGGGGGCTCGGAGTACTCGCGCGTCCCGTCGAGCGGGTCGACGATCCAGACCCGGTCACTCGTCAGCCGCGCGCGGTCGTCCTTGCCCTCCTCACTCAGGACGGCGTCGTCCGGGCGGTAGGTGCCGAGAAGCTGCATCAGGATCGAGTGGCCCAGCTCATCGCCGGCATTCTTCAGCTCCGTGCCTACGAGGCCCTGGCCGCGCAGCGTCTCGAGGCGGTCTCCTGCCACTGTGGCCGCCCACGCCGCAAGCAGATGGTCGTCGCCGGGCACGTCGGCAGACGGCACCGGCAGGTCGAGGTCCTCATGCGTCACGGGCACACACTCTGCCATACCGCGAAGAGCGGCCTGCCAGCCGTTGACCCCGCTGGAATCGAAGAGCCACCCGCGGGAGCGACAGGCAGTAAGACACGCATCCGTGCCCCGTGCGGCCACAGCCGTGCCGAGGCGGGGTCGTGGCGCCGATTCGAGCCCCGGATGGCGACGCTCGCCGACGCCGGCGGTGGCGCAGTGCTCGGCGTTGTCGACGGCTGCCGCGGCGCCGCCGCGCCACCACCTACAAGACCCGTATCCTCCTCACCAGCGCCGCCCCCCAGGACGACGTGACCACCCTCGGCAGACCCCGATCACGCGGAACCTTGAAGAGGCGCTCATACTTGCACGCTCGTTGCCCGTACGAAATGATGTTGCACGACCTTCCTCAGAAGCGAGAGTCCACTCGCGGCACTGCCCCGACCAAACAGCCCGATACATCCACGACGAAGGTCGCTGTGATCACGCGCGGCGGAGCAGTCGCCGCGGCAACCTCAAGAGAACCGCGGTTGCTGACCCGACCGCGGTTAACCCGACGACCTATCATCGGGAGTACTGTGCGAGCGTCCACCATCCGTGGGCGGTCGCCTTCAGCTATTGGAGTGGCCGGGGTGGTCCGGCCGAGAGCCCCTTACGAGTTGTGAACATTTTGCGTCGCCTCCAGGCCCTTGGCCACCAGTGACTCGACGCAGTCGGCGGCGCGTTGCACGTGCAGGTCCAGCTCACGCCTCTCGACAGCCGCGAAGGGCTTCAGCACAAAGTCAGCGCTATCCTGACGCCCGGGTGGGCGCCCGATGCCGAGACGTACTCGGTAGTAGTCTCCTGTACCCAAGGACTGCCGTATCGACCTGAGCCCGTTGTGGCCGTTGTCGCCTCCGCCAAACTTGACCCTCAGGCCACCGTACGGAAGATCGAGCTCGTCGTGGACCACGACCAGCTTCTCCGGGGTCACCTTGTAGTAACCAAGGATGGCCGCAACTGGTCCACCCGACTCGTTCATGTAGCCGCGACCGCGCATCAACACTGTTCGCTCGCCGCTGTGGCCGTTCAGCCGGGTCTCGGCGGCAAGGGCGCGGCGTGACTTGTGCGGTCGAAGCGTGCTGTTCGACCGCCGCAACAGCTCGTCGACGACGAGGAAACCGACATTGTGCCGGGTGGTCGCGTAGGCCGAGCCCGGGTTGCCGAGACCTGCGACGACCCAGACTCCCCTCGGCATTGTCTCCTCCGACTGTCGCCGCAACAGCCTGCCGAACACGTCTTGGGTCAGCCGTCGTGGTCGACGTCGGCGTCGGCGTCGGCTCCATCGTCGGATTCGGACGCGTCGTCTGCATCGTCCTCAGCCTCGGGCTCGTCGCGCTCGACACCCAGGTCCGCCTCGGCCTCGGCCAACTCCGCCTCGAGTGCCTCCTGAGACTGCTGGGCGGTGATGTTGACGATGAGCAGGTCCTCGTCGACGGCCAACGTAGTGCCATCCGGAACCACCAGGTCCCGGGCGTGGATCTGGGTGCCCGCCGGCAGCCCGGCGATCGTCACCTCCACCGACTGCGGAATGTGGGTGGCCTCTGCCTCCAGGGCGACGGAGGTGTTCTCGAGGTTGACCAGGGTGTCGGGGGCCGCTTCGCCGAGCAGCACGACCGCGACGTCGACCGTGACCTTCTCGCCCCTTCGCACGATCAGCAGGTCGGCGTGCTCGATGAAGCCCTTGACCGGGTCGCGCTGAACCTGTTTCGGCAACGCCAGCTGGCTCTTGCCGTCGTACTCGATCGAAAGCAGGGCGTTGGCGGTCTTGAGCGCAAGCATCAGGTCGTGGCCGGGAAGTGAGATGTGAACGGGATCGGTGCCGTGGCCGTAGAGCACGGCAGGAACCTTGTCCGCCCGCCGGATACGACGGGCCGCGCCCTTGCCGAACTCGGTGCGGGACTCTGCGGCGATCTTGACCTCGGAAGGCACGGGACGACTCCTTGGCATGGCAACGTAGCGGGAACGTGTTGTCCGGGACGTGGGAGCGACACCGCACCGCGTCGATCACGGAACAATCGGCCGTTCGACGGCCGGCACTCCCTCGCCGAGGCAACCCGGCGATCTTATCGCCCCTGACGCCGCAGGTGAAATCGCGGAGACTCCTTCGTAGGCGGCTCAGGAAGTGGGCTAGGCGGCGGCGTCCGAGGTTCAGCTGCTTGATGTCTACTGATTTATTTTGTATTGCTGCGCCCTTGCTGGTTGCCATGGGCGTGACGGCCTGGACAGCGCTGTCCGGTGAGACGGCTGCCGCTGTCGTCCTGCTGCTCCTCGCCGTTGCCTGGCTGGGCGCAGACGCGGACTTCGAGGGACCCATCCTGTTCCGGCTCTCACAGCACCACGGCGTCGTCGCGGCCGACCTGGTCGCCTTCGTGGCGATCGCGATAGCCGGCCGCGTCCTGTTGAAGGCCGCGCACAGGCGGGCTCGCTGAGGCGCAGGCTCAGGCGTGGCCGTCGAAGAGACTGGTGACCGAGCCGTCCTCGAACACCTCGCGGATCGCCCGGCTGATCAGGGGCGCGATGGACAGCTCGGTGAGCTTGTCGAAGTGCCTGTCGTCGGGGATCGGCAAGGTGTTGGTCACGATCACCTCGCGAGCCACCGAGTTCTTCAGCCTGTCGACGGCCGGTCCGGAGAGGATCGCGTGCGTCGCGGCGATGACCACGCCGGTCGCGCCACCGTCCGTCAGCGCTTCGGCGGCCTGGCAGATCGTCCCCGCCGAGTCGATCATGTCGTCGACGAGCACGCAGAGCCGACCACTGACGTCGCCGACCACGCGGTTGGCCACCGACTCGTTCGGCTGGGTGACGTCCCTGGACTTGTGGATGAACGCGAGCGGGACGCCTCCGAGGCGGGACGACCACTGCTCAGCGACCTTGATCCGTCCGGCGTCCGGCGACACCACCGCCATGTCCTCGTCGGCATACCGGAGCGCGACGTACTCGGAGAGGACCGGCAGCGCCGCCAGATGGTCGACCGGACCGTCGAAGAAGCCCTGGATCTGGGCGGTGTGGAGGTCGACGGTGATCAGCCGGTCCGCGCCCGCCGTCTTGAAGAGGTCGGCCATCAGCCGGGCCGAGATGGGCTCGCGACCCAGGTGCTTCTTGTCCTGTCGGGCGTAGCCGTAGAACGGCATCACCACCGTGATCCGCTTCGCCGACGCCCGCTTGAGCGCGTCGACCATCAGCAGGTGCTCCATGATCCACTCGTTGATCGGCGCGGTGTGGCTCTGCAGCACGAACGCGTCGCAGCCGCGGACGGACTCCTGGTAGCGAACATAGATCTCGGAGTTGGCGAAATCCCGATGGGTCGTCGGCACGAGCGGGGTGTCGAGCAGCTGGGAGACCTCCTCGGCGAGCCGCGGGTGAGCCCGGCCCGAGAAGAGCATCAGGTTCTTCTCGGTGGTGCGCTTCAGGCCGCTCACTCCTGCTCCCTCCCGGGTGTCGGCTGCTCGGTCCGCTGCGCCTGCTCGGCTGCCCGCGCGGCCGCGGTGCCCGGTCGCCTGCGTCGTACCCAGTCGAGGATGTGGCGCTGCGGCCCGGTGGTGACGGCCAGCGCACCGGGGGGTACGTCGCGGCGTACGACGGCTCCCGCACCGGTCGCCGCACCGTCGCCCACCGCGACGGGTGCGACGAACGTGTTGTTGGCCCCGGTGCGACAGTGCGCCCCGATCGAGGTGCGGTGCTTGGCAACCCCGTCGTAGTTCGCCACGATCGTGCCGGCACCGATGTTGGTTCCTTCGCCGATGTCGGCATCCCCGACGTAGCTGAGGTGCGGGACCTTGCCACCGGCGCCGATGACAGCGTTCTTGGTCTCGACGAAGCCACCGATCTTGCCGTCCGCGCCCAGCCGGGTGCCCGGGCGGAGGTAGGCGAACGGGCCGACGCTGGCCCCTGCACCGATGACTGCCAGGGTGGCCTGCGTGCGTACGACGCTCGCCCCGGCGCCGATCTCGACGTCGGTCAGCGTCGTGTCGGGCCCGAGTGTCACGTCGTCGCCGATCGTGGACGCGCCGAGGATCTGCGTGTGGGGTCGGATCGTGACGTCGCGGCCCAGGGCCACGTCGACGTCGACCCACGTGGTCGCCGGGTCGACGACGGTGACGCCGGCTCGCATCCAGCGCTCGACGACCCGTCGGTTGAGCTCGGCGCCGAGCCGCGCGAGCTGGACCCGGTCGTTGACGCCCTCGGTCTGCCAGCTGTCCCCGATGGCATGGGTCCGGATCCGTCCCCCCTTCGCATGGACGACGCCGAGCACGTCGGTGAGATACTTCTCAGCCTGGGCGTTGTCGGTCCCGACCTGGTGCAGAGCGTCGCGGAGGGTGGCGGCGTCGAAGGCGTAGAGGCCCGAGTTGACCTCGGTGCCGAGTCTTTGCTCGGGTGTGGCATCGCGCTCCTCGACCGTGCCGACGACCGCGCCGTCGGCGTCGCGCAGGATGCGTCCGTAGCCCGTCGGGTCGTCGAGCGAGGCCGTCACAACGGTGATCTCGCCGTCGACCTCGGCATGCCTGGTCGCCAGCTCGGCGAGGGTGTCCGCCGTCAGGAGCGGCGCGTCGGCCACCGTCACGATGACGGTCCCTGTCACCCCCTCGGGCAGGGCGCCGAGCCCACACTCCGTGGCCCGCCCGGTGCCGGCGATGTCGTCCTGGTCGGCGATGATCGCGTCCGGGTCGACCTCCGCGACATGAGCTGCCACCCGGTCGCGGTCACGCCGTACGACGACGACGACGTGGTCCGGCCCGCTCTCCCGCGCCGCCCGCAGGACGTGGCCGAGGAGGGTGCGGCCACCGATCGGGTGCAGGACCTTCGGGGTGGACGACCGCATCCGGGTGCCGCCGCCTGCCGCGAGCACGATGACGGCGGCGGGGCGGGTGGACGTCACGGGCGTTTCGCTCCTCGGCTGCGTCGACGGCTGCGTCGCGGATGCGGCTGCGCTGCTCGCTCCCCTGCCTGGCTTCGATCCAGGACCTCAAGCTTCAAAGGCTCGCGGGCTGCCGGGTTACCCCACAGGGGACTGCGTGGAGTGATCCGTCACCGGCGCACCCCTGCGTGGCTCAAGTCTGCCACAGCACGGCCTGCGGCCTTCGGTACTGCATTGCTGGACCTGCTACCTACGGTACCGTAAGTTAGCCGCATGGACCCGACCTCGATGCCTAGGATCTCGCGATGACGACCACCACCACCGTGGAGCTGACGACCGACGAGCTGGAGGTCCTGTCCGGGACGCTGGGCGGCGACACCCAGTCCCGAGCCGAGCAGGTCACCCTCGGCGTCTTCATCGTCGTGCCGTTCCTGGCAGTGATCGCCGCGGTGCCCATCATGTGGCGCGGCGGGTGGCTCGGCTGGCACGACGTCGTCATCGCCCTTGTCATGTATGCGATCACCGGGCACGGCGTCACGGTCGGTTTCCACCGCTACTTCACGCACAAGTCGTTCAAGCCGGTCCGGGCGGTGAAGATCGCGCTGGCCGTCGCCGGGTCGATGGCGATCCAGGGCCCGGTGGTGCGCTGGGTGGCCGACCACCGCAAACACCACAAGTTCTCCGACCGCGAGGGCGACCCGCACTCGCCGTGGCGTTACGGCGAGTCCGTGCCGGCGCTGGCGAAGGGGCTGTTCTACGCCCACATGGGGTGGCTCTTCGACACCGAGCAGACCTCGCAGCGCCAGTATGCGCCCGACCTGCTGAAGGACCGCGACATCGTGCGGATCTCGCGCTCCTTCCCCTGGCTCGTGATGGCTTCCATGGTGCTGCCCGCCATCGCCGGCGGCCTGTGGTCGATGTCGTGGCAGGGCGCCCTGACTGCCTTCTTCTGGGGATCGCTGGTGCGGGTGTCGCTGCTGCACCACGTCACGTTCTCGATCAACTCGATCTGCCATGCCGTCGGTCAACAGCCATTCCGGTCTCGTGACCGGTCGGGGAACGTGTGGTGGCTCGCGATCCCGTCGATGGGCGAGTCCTGGCACAACCTGCACCACAGCGACCCGACCTGCGCCCGGCACGGCGTGCTGCGCGGTCAGCTCGACTCGTCGGCGCGCATCATCTGGGTGCTGGAGAAGGTCGGCCTGGTGAAGGAGGTTCGCTGGCCGGTGCGGGAGCGTCTGGAGCTCAAGCGCGTCACCGCGTCGAGCGCCTAGGTTGAGGTGACGCAGCAGCCGAAACGCCAGACCCGGAGCCGGATGCCGAGCGCCGAGCGGCGCGACCAGCTCGTCGACGTCGCCAGGTCGCTCTTCGCCGAGCGCGGTTTCGAAGGCACCTCGATCGAGGAGATCGCGGCACGCGCGGAGGTGTCAAAGCCAGTCGTCTACGAGCACTTCGGCGGCAAGGAGGGCATCTACGCCGTCGTCGTCGAGCGCGAGGTCCGGCAGCTGCTGGCGATGATGCGTACGTCGCTGACCGCCGGGCACGCGCGGGAGCTGCTCGAGCAGGCCGCGATCGCCCTGCTGGACTACATCGAGCAGTCGTCGGACGGCTTCCGCATCCTGGTGCGCGACTCGCCGATCGGGTCTGCTTCGGGCTCGTTCGTGTCGATCATCGGCGACATCGCCGGGCGGGTGGAGCACATCTTGGCGGCCGAGTTCAGCCGTCGCGGTTTCGACGCGACGTACGCCCCGATGTATGCCCAGATGCTGGTCGGCATGGTCGGGACGACGGGCCAGTGGTGGCTGGACGCCCGCCAGCCGGCCAAGTCGGTCGTGGCGGCGCACCTCGTCAACCTGGCCTGGCACGGCCTCTCGGGGCTCGAGAAGGCACCCACCCTGCAGACTCAGCCACCTGCCGCCACGCGTGCCGGACGCGTGGGCACGCGCGACTCCTAGGCGCGGCCGCACTGACTGCCCGACCCTCGGTGTGACGGCGCCACGCCCTCAGGGGCTGCCGGCCGCCCGTTCGGCGGGCAGGGCTGCCGCGATCTCGAGGAGCAGTCGCCGCTTGACCTGAGGGGTGGCGAACGACGCGTTGACCGCCGCCTGGGCCAGCGTCACGACCCCCGCCTCGTCGAGGCTCAGCAGGCCGGCCGCGACGACGTACTCGTTGGTGAGCGTGGTGCCGAACATCGAGGGGTCGTCGCTGTTCACCGTGACCGGCACGCCCGCCTCCCGCAGGGCTCGCATCGGGTGCGCGTCGAGGCTGGCGACGGCGCCGGTCGCGACGTTCGACGTCGGGCAGAGCTCGAGCGCGACGTCGTGCTCCGCCAGGTGCCTGACGAGCTCCGGGTCCTCGATCGCGGCGATGCCATGCCCGATGCGCTCGGCGCCGAGATGGCGCACCGCCTCCCAGACGGTGTCCGGCCCGCCGGTCTCGCCCGCATGGGGCGCCGAGTGCAGGCCGGCGGCGCGCGCGGCGTCGAAGTACGGTGCGAACTGCTCCCTCCCGACGCCGAGCTCCGGACCGCCCAGACCGAACGACACGAGCCCCTCGGGCCTCAGCGTCGTCGCGATCCGCAGGGTCTCCTCGGCGGCTGGAAGCCCCAGCTCGCCGGGGATGTCGAAGCACCAGGACAGCTCGACGCCGAAGTCCCTGCCCGCGGCGACGCGGGCATCCTCGATCGCCTCGCAGTAGGCCTCGGCCGCTATGCCGCGGACGACGGAGGTGTATGGCGTGCAGGTGAGTTCGGCGTACCGGATCTGCTGCTCGGCCATGTCCCGGGCCACCTCGTAGGTGAGCAGGCGGACGTCCTCGGGGGTCCGCAGCAGGTCCACCACGGTCAGGTAGACCTCGATGAAGTGCGCGAAGTCGGTGAACGTGAAGTAGTCCTGCAGAGCGTCGACGTCACTCGGCACTCCGGCGGCGGGGTACGACGCAGCTAGCGCGGCGACCACCCGCGGGGGCGCGGAGCCGACGTGATGGACGTGCAGCTCCGCCTTCGGCAGCGCGGCGGCGAAGTCGAGGAGGCGCCGCGTGGTCACCACCGCACTCTAAGGCGCCCGCCTAGGTGGCCGGGCCGACGCCGAGGATCTCCACCCGGTTCCCGTGGGGGTCTGCGACGTGGAACCGCCGGTAGCCGGGGAAGCTGGTGTCCCACGTGACGCCGTACCCCGCCTGAGCCAGCCGGGCTCCCAACGCGTCGACGTCGTCGACGAGGAACGCCGGATGCGCCTTCCGGGCCGGCGAGAACGGGTCCTCGACACCGACGTGGAGCTCGTAACCGGTGCCGCGGAACCACACCCCTCCCCGGCTGGCGAGCTCGGGTGGCTTGTCCACCTCCTCGAGGCCCAGGAGCAAGCCGTAGAACGCGCGCACCTCCCGCTCACCTCCGCGGGGGCAGGAGACCTGGACATGGTGCAGAGCTGTCACGACGCCTCCCGGTGCGCGACGACGAACACCCGGCGGAACGGCAGCACGGTCCCGAACGGACGAGGAGGGTAGGCCGCCCGCAGCAACGCCTTGTACTCCGCGACGAAGGCCTCGCGCTGCTCGCCGTCGAGCGACTCCAGGACCGGCCGGGCGCCGGTTCCGGAGATCCACGCGAACACCGGGTCCTCCCCGGTGAGCACGTGCAGGTAGGTCGTCTCCCATGCCTCGACAGCCAGGCCGGCAGCCGCCAGGTCCGCGATGTAGACGTCGGCGCCGAACGCGTCGGGACGCTCGACGCTCTGGGTGGCGCCCGCGAACCGCGGCTCGGCGGCGAGCTCGTGGAGCAGCAGGTGGCTCGGCTGGGCGAAGTTGCCGGGGACCTGGAAGGCGAGCCAGCCGTCCGGAGCCAGCCGGCGCACCAGGGCGGGCAGCAGGGCGCGGTGCTCGGGCACCCACTGGAGAGCGGCGTTGGCGACGAGCACGTCGGGTGCCTCGTCCCCTTCACCGTCGGGGACCACCGCCCAGTCGACCAGATCTGCCACCCGGAACGACAGCTGCTCGGTCGCGTGCGCCCGGGCTCGCTCGACCATCTCGGGTGAGGAGTCCAGGCCGACCACCTCAGCGGACGGCCAGCGGGCAGCCAGCGTCGCCGTGAGCTGGCCGGGCCCGCAGCCGAGGTCGACCACCCGGTGCGGGGCGGTGGCCCCGACGCGCTGGGTCAGCTCGAAGAACGGCCGGGAGCGCTCGTCGGCGAACTGGAGGTACGTCGCGGGGTCCCACAGTGCCATGCGAGTGCCTCCTGGTCGTGATGCCAAGAGCCGAGCGTGTCAGGCGATGTATCTTGATGTCAAGACACCTGCGTCCGCCTGGCCGGCACTACACTCTCGGCGTGACCATTCCGCCGACGGACGAGGTCGACCGGCTGGTCGCTGAGTGGGTTCGCGAGCGCCCGGACCTCGACATCACCCCGATGGAGGTGCTCAGCCGGGTCACGAGACTCGCCCGCCACCTCGACCTGGCCCGCCGGGAGGCTTTCGGCGCCCACCAGCTCGAGACGTGGGAGTTCGACGTGCTCACCGCGCTCAGGCGGTCGGGGTCGCCGTACCAGCTCTCCCCGAAGAGGCTGCTGCGCGAGACGATGGTGACGTCGGGAACGATGACGAACCGGGTCGACCGGCTCGCCGCCAAGGGCCTCGTCGTGCGGATGCCCGACCCGGACGACAAGCGCGGAGTGCTCGTCTCGCTGACCTCGGACGGGCAACGTCGGGTCGACGCCGCGCTCGAGGGCCTGCTCGCGCAGGAGCGGCGGCTGCTGGACAGCCTGACGACCAGCCAGTGCGAGTCACTCGCCGCGATGCTGCGCATGGTGGTCGCCCCGTTCGACGACGACCCGCCGTAAGGACCACCCCGCGGCCCCCCGGGACTTGCCTGGCCAGCCAGGCAGCTGACCCCTCCGCCACCCAGATCTGCCTGGCACCAGGTGCCTTTTGCCTGGCCAGCCAGGCAGATCCGATCCCGGGTCAAGGACTGTCACTGCCCTCGGCGACGGTCAGCCAGGCGGTCTCCAGGGCGTCGTGCTCCGCGGTGAGCGAGGCGAGGGTGGAGTCCAGCTCCGCCAGCCGCTGGTAGTCGCTGGCGTTGGCAGCCATCTCGTCGTGGACGGACTCGATCCTGGCGAGCAGCTTCGTCAGCTGCCGCTCCAGGCGGGTCAGCTCCTTCCTCGCGAGGCGCGTGTCGCCGGCCCTCCCGACGTCGTACGACGATCTCTGCGACCCCTGCGCCCCGGAGGACGCCCGCCCCACCCCATCGACCGTCGACGCCGCCGCCCCGTCGGGCCATGGCGTGCTGCGAGCGGGGGTCGGCCCGGCGGCCCGGCGGGCCAGATACTCGTCGACGCCCCCAGGCAGCATGACGAGCGACCCGTCGCCGAGGAGGGCCCACGTGGTGTCGCAGACCCGCTCGAGGAAGTACCGGTCGTGCGACACGACCACCAGGGTGCCCGGCCAGCCGTCCAGATAGTCCTCGACGACGTTGAGGGTGTCGATGTCGAGGTCGTTGGTCGGCTCGTCGAGCAGCAGCACGTTCGGTTCCCGAAGCAGCAACCTCAGCAGCTGCAGCCGCCGGCGCTCGCCGCCCGAAAGATCCCCGATCCGGGACGTGAGCCGTTCACCCGTGAAGCCGAACCGCTCCAGCATCGCTGCCGCTGTCACGTCACGGCCGCCGGCCACGGTGGTCACTCGGCGGATCTCCTCGACCGACCCGAGCACCCGCTGCCTCGTGTCGAGGTCGCCGAGCGCCTGGCTCAGCAGGGCGACCTCAACGGTGCGCCCGGTGCGGAGCCGACCGCCGTCCGGCGCGACCAGGCCCGCGAGCACCGAGAGCACGGACGTCTTGCCGGACCCGTTGACACCGATCAGGCCGACGCGGTCACCGGGCCTGAGCCGCCAGGTGCCGCGGTCCACGAGCCGGCGGCCGCCGCGCGCGATCGTGGCATCCTCGAGGTCGAGCACGTTCGAGCCCAGCCGCGCGCTGGCGAACCTGTGCAGTGCCACCGCGTCCCGAGGCGCCGGCTCGTCGGCGATCAGCTCTTGCGCGGCGTCGATGCGAAAGCGTGGCTTCGAGGTCCGGGCCGGCGGGCCACGGCGGAGCCACGCCAGCTCCTTGCGCACCAGGTTGAGCCGTCGCGTCTCGGCCGCCGCACCTTGGCGCTGGCGCTCGGCTCGGGCCAGCACGTAGGCCGCGTACCCGCCCTCGTAGGCGTCCACCTGCGCGTCGTGCACCTCCCAGGTCGACGTGCACACCGCGTCGAGGAACCACCTGTCGTGCGTGACGACGACGAACGCCAGGTCCCGAGCGAGCAACGCCTGAGCGAGCCAGGCAACGGCCTCGATGTCCAGGTGGTTGGTCGGCTCGTCGAGCAGCAGCACCTCGGCGTCGCTCAGCAGCAGGGCCGCGAGCGACACCCGCCGGCGCTCACCCCCTGACAGCCCCGCGATCTGACGGCCCAGCGCGACGTCCGCCAGCAGATGCTCCACCACGCCTCTCGCCACCGGGTCCGCGGCCCACTCGTGCTCGGCCCGGCCACCGAGAACCACCTGGCCAACCGAGACCGCGGGGTCGAGGTCGTCGTGCTGGCTGAGCAGGACCACCCGCAAGCCACGGTTGTGCGTGACCCGGCCGTCGTCCGGTGGCTCGAGGGCGGCCATGATCCGCAGCAGGGTGGTCTTGCCGTCGCCGTTGCGGCCCACCACGCCGATGCGGTCGCCGCGATGCACCCCGAGACTGACCGCCTCGAGGATCGGCCGGACACCGTAGGACTTCGAGACCCCGTCGCAGCTGATCAGGTTCACCAGGTCGGGCACCCGTTCAGGTGACGATCCGCGCACCGGGGACCGGTCCAGTCGCCCGTTGCACCGAGCTGCACAGCCCCGAGCCCGACAGGGCGACGGCGAGATCGACCGCGTGGTCGGCGTCCGAGGCGAGGAAGAGGCAGGTCGGCCCGGACCCGGTGACCAACGAGCCCAGCGCTCCGTACTCCTCGCCGAGCTCGAGGGTCCGCCGCAGCGACGGCCGCAGGCGCATCGCCGCGGGCTGCAGGTCGTTGCACAAGGCCGGGCCGACGGCGTAGGGGTCCCCGCTGCGCAGCGCCGCCATCAGGTCCTCCGGGACCGCGGGCGCGGCGACCCGGGCGCCGGACACCGTGCGCATCCGGTCGAGCTCCGCGTAGACGTCCGGCGTCGAGAGGCCGCCGTCGGCGTACCCGAGCACCCACTCGTAGGACCCTCGCGAGAGGACGGACGACAAGATCTCGCCACGGCCGGTGCCGAAGGCCGTGCCGCCGTGCAGACAGAACGGCACGTCGCTGCCGAGCTCGGCCGCCAGCGAGAACAGGTCGTCGCGCGTCGCGCCGGTGCCCCACAGCGCGTCGCACGCGACCAAGGCGCCCGCGGCGTCCGCGCTGCCGCCGGCGAGTCCGCCCGAGACCGCGATCGTCTTGTGGATGCTGAGCACCGCCCCGGCCCGAACGTCGTACGCCTTCGCCAGCCTTCGTGCGGCCTGGACCGCAAGGTTGGTGCCGTCGGTCGGCACCGGGGGCAGGCCCTCCCCCGTGACGCTGAGGGTGATCTCGCCCGGCGTCTCCGTCGGGCGTGCCTTCACCTCGTCGTACAGCGAGATCGCGTGGTAGACGGTGGCGATCCGGTGGTATCCCTCGGCATCGCGCGACCCGACCCTGAGGCCGAGGTTGACCTTGGCCGGGCTGCGCACGGTGACGGGTGGCAGGCTCACCCGACAAGGCTACGGGGCGCGGTCGAGGGAGTCCGCGATCCTGGCGAACTCGTCGACGGTGAGACGCTCCGCGCGCGCCGTCGGGTCGAGGTCCGCGTCGGCGAGGGCTCGCTCGGCGGCGCCGTCAGGGGCCAGCGCCGCGAGTGCGGACCGCAGCATCTTGCGCCGCTGCCCGAAAGCGGCGTCGACCACCTCGAACACGCGGGTTCGTCCCGCGGCACTCACCGGTGGGTCGCGTCGCTGCATCAGGACCAGCGCCGAGTCGACGTTGGGCGCCGGCCAGAACACCGTCCGGCCGATGCGTCCTGCGACGCGTACGTCGCTGTACCAGGCGGCCTTGACGCTCGGAACGCCGTACACCCTCGACCCCGGGCCGGCCGCGAGGCGTCTCGCGACCTCGAGCTGGACCATGACAAGTGCCCGGCCCAGCGACGGCACGGTCTCCCAGAGATGCAGCAGGACCGGGACCGCCACGTTGTACGGCAGGTTGGCGACCAGCGCCGTGGGCTCGTCGGTGATCTCCACCCGGAGCGCGTCGCCCTCCACCACGCGCAGCAGATGCACCTGCTCCGGCGCATACTCGGCGACGGTGTCTCGAAGCGCTGCCGCGAGCGAGTGGTCGATCTCCAAGGCCGTCACGTGTGCTCCGGCGCCCAGCAGGCCGAGGGTGAGCGAGCCGAGCCCGGGTCCCACTTCGAGGACCACCTCACCGGGGCGGACGGCCGATGCCGCCACGATCCGGCGCACCGTGTTGGCGTCGGTCACGAAGTTCTGGCCACGCTGGCGGGCGGGCCGGATCCCCAGTCGGTCGGCGAGCAGGCGCACATCCGCCGGCCCCAACAGTCGGGGGCCGGCGGATGCCGAAGGCGAGGTCATGCCATCCGGTCGGTCACCGGATTGCGCTCAGAGGCCGGCCCTGGCCGAGCAGACCGGCCACGCGCCCCAGCCCTGCGACGCCTGAACCCGCTCGGCGATGGCGATCTGCTGCTCGCGGCTCGCCAGGTTCGCCGTCGGCGCGTACGCGCCACCGCCGTACCCGAGCCAGGTGCTGTAGCTGAACTGCAGCCCACCGTAGTAGCCGTTCCCGGTGTTGATCGACCAGTTCCCGCCGGACTCGCAGGCGGCGATGGTGTCCCAGATCGAACCTGTCGAGGTCGACGCGGGCGGTGGCGGCGGGGGCGTCGGCGCTGGCGTCGGCGCTGGCGCAGGCGGCGGCGGGGGCGGGGGCGGCGGTGGCACGTAGGTGCCGTGGACCTCGATCCGGGCGACCGGTGCGGTGACCGTGACGCGCTTGAGGAGCCGCTTCGCCGTTACCCTGCCGTTTGTCCCGCGGAAGCCGTAGGTGAGCCGCTGGGTGCCTTCCCGGCCCGCACGCTGGACCCGGACCTGGCCCCGCGGAAGACTGCTGTCGCTCTTGACGATGGTCCGGTAGCCGATCGGCCGGGTCACGTGGCGCAGCCCGTGGAACACCCGGGTGACCACGATTCGGCGGCCGTCGCTGACCGACCCGGCAAGCGAGGGGTGCACCCGGTCGTTGCTGTCGAGGTGGACCTTCATATCGATAAGCACCTCGCCGACGGTGAGACTCGTCGTCGTGACGCGCTCAGCTCGCTGCGGTCCCACCGTCAGTACGACCTGCTTCGGCGTGTTGATCCGCACCGCGAGGCCCTGCCGGCTGATGAACGCTGACCTGCTCGTGGACCACTCCGCGCCGGTGGCGACCCGCTCACCGATCTGGTCGAGGGCGGTGGTGACGGTCCTCGCGGTGGTCCAGTAGGACTGCTCGCGACCGTCGACGACGAGTGTCAGCTCGCGGCCGTAGGACACGGCGATGCGCGTGCCGTCGTGGACCGGGGTGGTGAGCGCCGGGGCGACGGCGTCATGCGGACCGACCCGGATGCCCTGGCGCTTCAGCAGGACCGCGACGGTGTCGGCGGAGGTGCTGACAGTGTGCGCCTTCCCGTCGACGGCAATGGTCACGGAACTGTCGGTGTTGCCGGGGCTGTAACCGGCATAGACGAGCGCTCCGACCGTGACGGCCACGGCGAGGACGCCGCTCAGGATCGCAAAGAGGAACTTCTTCGACACAATGCTCCAAGGGGTGGTGCTTCCCGGATTGCGCAGCACTAGTTTCCGCCCCCAAGAGCTAACTCGCGGCGGGCTGCTGTCCGGCGGACAAGTCCCCGACCATGCCAGATACCCTTGACAGAGGCAAAAAACCCTTGCCGATAACGCCCCATGGCACAGCAAGTGTCACCTGAGCCACAGCGGCCCCATTGATTGTGAGATGGCACACACCCCGGCGTGCGCAGCGCCGGTCGTCTCGGGACGTCCGTGGAAGCGCGCGTGATAGCGCTCGCAGGCGGACGCTCTGGTGGAAGGCGTCAGCCCCAGCGACCGCCGAAGGCGGCGTCGGTGTTCGCGTCGAGGGCCCGGCACAGGTCAGCGAGATCGTCGCCCCGGACCGCCGCCATGGCTCGCACGGTCGTCGGGATCAGGTACGACGCGTTGGCCCGCCCGCGATGTGGCATCGGCGCCAGGAACGGCGCATCTGTCTCCACCAGGATCCGGTCGAGGGGCGTGACGACAAGGGCCTCGCGGAGGGGCTGCGCGTTCTTGAACGTGACGGTCCCCGAGAAGGACAGGTAGGCCCCGCGCTCCAGGCAGGCCCTGGCGAAGGCGACGTCACCGGAGAAGCAGTGCAGCACCGTGCGTTGCGGCATGCCGTGCTCGTCGAGCAGGGCGAGCACGTCGTCGTGCGCGTCTCGGTCGTGCACCACGAGCGTCTTGTCGAGCCGCCGGGCGAGCTCGATGTGCCGGACGAACGAGCGATGCTGCGCCTCCCGTCCTTTTTCGCCGGTCCGAAAGTAGTCGAGCCCCGTCTCCCCGACGGCCCGGACCTCGGCGCTGCTGGCGGCCAGCCGCTCGATCTCGGCGAGCCCGGCCTCGAGACTGCCCGCCGCCTCGAGTCTCGGCGCCTCGTTGGGATGGATCGCGACGCCGGCCACGATCGACTCGTAGCGCTGGGCGGTGGCCAGTGCCCAGGCGGCGCCCGGCAGGTCGCACCCGATCTGCACGATCCGCGGCACCGCGACGGCGCTGGCCAGTGCGAGGGCCTCCTCGGGCTCGAGCCGGACATCGGCGTACGCGATGTCGAGGTGACAGTGGTTGTCGACGACCGGCGACGGAAGCGGCTCGGGCAGCGGCGGCCGTGCTCCCCTCACGATTCGTCTGCGGTGGTACGACGGGCCTGGACCCTCCCAACCGCAGACGAATCGGCGTCGTCGGCGTCGTCGTCGGCGTCGTCGGCCGGGAGGCGGGGGAAGAGTGACGCGCCCTTGGTGAGTTGGACGCCTGCCGGCAGCTGACCCCACCGACCGGCCTGCGAGACCTGTTGTCCGGCGAGCGGGCCTAGGATGTCGGCGCCCAGCGCCTGCCACAGCAGCGCGCATGCCTTCGGCATCACCGGGTTGTGCAGGACCGCGATGGCCCGCAGCGACTCGGCGGCGGCGTAGAGGATCGTCGCGAGGCGGGCTCGGCCCGCGTCGGAGCTGTCCTTGGCGACCTGCCACGGCTCCTGCTCGGTCAGGTAGCCGTTGACCTCGCCGACGAACTCCGCCACCGCCGAGATCGCCTCGCTGATCGCCACCCTGTCGATCGCCGCCTCGGCGGTCGCCACCGCTCGGGACAGCGAGTCAGCGAGCGCCTGCTCGGCCTCGCCCGTGGTCGACGGCCCCGGCAGCTCGCCGTCGAAGTACCTGCCGACCATCGCGGTCACCCGCGACGCCAGGTTGCCCAGCCCGTTGGCGAGCTCACTCGTGTAGACGGCGGTCATGTGCTCCCACGAGAAGCTGCCGTCGGAACCGAACGCGATCGTCTTCATGAAGTAGTAGCGGTAGGCGTCCGAGCCGAAGTGCTCGGTGACCACCCCCGGCGCGATGGCTGTCGCCTTCGACTTGCTCATCTTCTGCCCGCCGACCAGCAGCCAGCCGTGGGCGAACACCTGCCGGGGTACGTCGACCCCTGCCGCCATCAGCATCGCGGGCCAGATGACTGCGTGGAACCGGAGGATGTCCTTGCCGACAAGGTGGATGTCGGCCGGCCACCGGCTGTCAAAGGTGAGCTTGTCGGTCCCGAACCCGGCGGCGGTCACGTAGTTGAGCAGCGCGTCGATCCACACGTAGAACACCTGGGACTCGTCCCACGGCACCGGGATCCCCCAGGCGAAGCTCGAGCGGCTGATCGAGAGGTCCTGCAGTCCCTGCCGGACGAACGAGACCACCTCGTTGCGCGCCGAGTCGGGCTGCACGAACTCGGGGTGCCGCTCGTAGAGGTCCAGCAGCCGCTCGGCGTACCTCGACATCGCGAAGAAGTAGTTCGTCTCGCTGACCGTCTCGAGCGGGGTGTGGTGGATCTTGCACACCTCGACCCCGTCGGCGTCCGCCTCGACGTCTGTGGGGAGCTTGAACTCCTCGCAGCCGACGCAGTAGGGCCCCTCGTAGCGCCCCTCATAGACGTCACCTGTTCCCCGGACCCGCTCCCAGAACTCCTGCACCTGCTGCTTGTGGGCCGGGTCGGTCGTCCGGATGAACTGGTCGTTGGCGACGTCGATGGTGTCCAGCACCGGGCGCCACGCCGACTCGACGAGGTGGTCGGTCCACTCCTGCGGGGCCATGCCGTTCTCGGCGGCTGCCCGCATCACCTTCTGGCCGTGCTCGTCGGTGCCGGTGAGGTACCAGACGGACTCACCGCGCTGCCGATGCCACCTCGTCAGCACGTCGCCTGCCACCGTCGTGTAGGCGCTGCCGATCGACGGCGCGGCTGTCACGTAGTAGATAGGTGTCGTGACGTAGAACGCCTTGGTAGGGGTGTCAGCCATTCCCCAATCCTAATGAGGGTTGTCGAGTCCTATTTCCGCGTTCTCGCCGGCCCCGGCTGCCGGTGCCCGGCGTCGTAGACCGTGCGACGAGGCAGTCCGGTCCGCGACGCGACGGCTGTCACAGCGTCCTTGCGGGTCAGGCCGCTCTCCACGGCCTCATCAACCATGGCCAGCAGCGCGAGGGCATCCGGCTTGTCGCCGGCGGCTCCGTCAGCGCCCGACACCACGATGGTGACCTCACCTCGCACCTCTGCCGCCCAGGTCACCAGGTCGTGCAGCTGTCCGCGTCGCGTTTCCTCGTACGTCTTCGTCAGCTCACGGCAGACCGCGGCCGCACGCTCGCCACCCCAGGCCGTCGCCATGGCCTCCAGCGTCGCGCGGGTCCGGTGCGGCGCCTCGAAGAAGACCATCGTGCGCCGCTCGTCGGCAAGGGCGGCCAGCCGACGGGCGCGCTCCCCCGCCTTGCGCGGCAGGAACCCCTCGAAGCAGAAGCGGTCCGCGGTCAGCCCCGACACGGCGAGTGCGGCCAGCACGGCAGACGGCCCGGGTACGACGGTCACCTCGACGCCGGCAGCCACGGCCGCCGCCACCAGCCGGTAGCCGGGGTCGGACACGCTCGGCATCCCGGCGTCGGTGACCAGCACCACGCGCTGTCCGCCGAGCAGCGCATCGATGATCGCCGGCGTCCGCTCCCGCTCGTTGCCGTCGAAGTAGGACAGCGTCCTGGCCCCGATCGTGACCCCCAGGTCGGCCGCGAGGCGACGCAGCCTGCGGGTGTCCTCGGCGGCAACCAGGTCGGCACCCGCCAGCTCCGCGGCCAGCCTCGGGGACGCGTCCTCGGGCCGGCCGATCGGCGTACCCGCGAGGACGAGCGTCATGTCGCCATCTTGACAGCCGCGTCCGTCCGTACGCTTGGCGCGTGGCGACGACCCAGGCACCGCCCGACCCAAGCCCCGGGTCAGTCGCGGTGCGCGACGGGCTGGGCCACACGCTCAAGGGCGAGCCGCTCCCGTCCGTGCGCCGGCGCTTCACGCCCGCGCACTTCCGCGGCGGGATGGCATGGGGGTGGTACGGACCGCTGCTCGTGACGGTCTTCGTCGGCATCTTCCAGTTCTGGGGCCTCTCGACCCCCCACAAGATCACCTTCGACGAGACGTACTACGCCAAGGACGCCTACTCGCTGTTGGTCAAGCACTATGCGTCCACGTTCGTCGATGCCGCGGCCACCTCCGATGTCAACGAGGCCGATGCCACCATCAACGCAGGGAAGACGGAGGGGATCTTCGGGGACAACCCCAGCCTGGTCGTGCATCCCGAGGTGGGCAAGTGGATGATCGCCGGCGGGGAGTGGATGTTCGGGATGGACCCGTTCGGCTGGAGGTTCTCCTCAGCTGTCGTCGGGATCCTGATGATCCTGGTGATGTGCCGGCTCGTCCGGCGGCTCACCGGTTCGACGATGCTCGGCTGTGTCGCCGGGCTCCTGCTCGGCTTCGACGGCCTGCACTTCGTGATGTCGCGGTTCGCGCTGCTCGACATCTTCTTGGCGTTCTGGCTGCTCTGCGCGGCACACTGCCTGGTCGCCGACCGCGACTGGGCGCGTCTCAGACTCGCGCGGTCCACCGAGTTCTCGCCCAGCCGCGGCCGGTTCGGCTTCGGACCGGTGCGAGGCCTGCTGTGGCGACCCTGGCGGATCGCAGCAGGCGGGTGCTTCGGGCTCGCGTGCGGGACGAAGTGGAGTGCGTCCTTCGTCATGGCGGGGATGGCGCTGCTCATGTGGGCCTGGGACAGCGGGATGCGGCGCGCGGTCGGCGTACGGTGGTCTGCTCTCAAGGCCCTCGTCGTGGACGAGATCCCCGCGCTGTTCTCGTTCGTCGCGGTGGCGCTCGTCGTGTACGTCGTGAGCTGGATGGGTCTGCTTACCCACGCGCAGATGTTCGAGGACGAGTTCGGGTCGGCCGCCTCGAACGACGGCGTCGCGTGGAGCTCCGTCGACGACTTCGGGGGTCACCCGAGCGGCTTCGTCGAGGGTGCGGTGCACGACCTCGACATCTTGTGGAACTACCACAAGGAGGTCTACGCCTTCCACACGGGCGACTACATCAAGGAGGCCACGCACCCGTTCCAGTCGAACCCGGGCGGCTGGCTGGTCCTCAACCGCCCGATCGGCATCGACGCACGCAGCGGCGGACCGGAGGAGGTGCCCGGCTGCCCGCGAGGGGGGAGCTGCGTCCGCCAGGTCCTGGCCATCGGCACTCCTGCCCTCTGGTGGGGCGGGCTCATCGCGCTCGTCATCGGAGCGGGCTACTGGGTGAGCCGCAAGGACTGGCGCTTCGGGCTGCCGATCGTGGGCGTGCTGACGACGTGGCTGCCGTGGCTGCGCTACGACCAGCGGCCGATCTTCTTCTACTATGCCGTCGCGATCATCCCGTTCACGGTGATCGCGGTGACCCTCGTGCTCGGCAAGATCCTCGGCCGGGCGGATGCCAGCCCGCGCCGACGCCTGGTGGGCGTGCTGTCTGCCGGCGCCTTCGTGTTCGTGGTCGCTGCCAACTTCGCGTACTTCTACCCGATCCTCTCCGACGGGTTGCTCACCAACGAGCAGTGGAACGACCGGATGTGGCTCACCCACTGGATCTGACGGCACCCCGCTAGCCTGCTGGCATGGACGTCCCCAGTCGTGAGCTGACCCCTGACGACCTCGAGCTGATCGAGGTCGCGCGGGAGATCGTCGATTCGAACACCGACGGGGAGGGCGAGGTCCACACCATGGGTGCCGCGGTGCGAGGCGTCGACGGGAGGATGTACGGCGGCATCAACCTCTACCACTTCACCGGCGGGCCGTGCGCGGAGCTCGTGGCACTGGGCCATGCGAGAGCCTCCGGAGCCCGAGAGCTCTCCACGATCGTTGCCGTCGGCAACAACGGCCGCGGTCCGGTGGGCCCCTGCGGTCGGGACCGCCAGGTGTTGATCGACTACCACCCGGACATCTGGGTCATCCTCCCCACCCCGGCGGGAGTCCGGCGCGTCCACATCCGCGACCTGATGCCGCTGGGCGCTGTCTGGACCGTCGACAATGGAACGCACACCTTCGGTCCCACCCCCTTCCCCGGCCCGGCTGATGGTCTGTAGCGACCGAACTCATGCCGAGGGATGACAGTGCCTCGCCGGATCTCACTGCCCTGCCCAGTGTCTTACAAGTTGCGATACGCTCGTGACGTGTCAAGCATGGTCACCTTCCGTCCCGACGAGGACGCCCAGCGCGCGCTTGACGCGCTGACCGCTGACGGCACTTCCGCATCGAACGCCGTGCGAACCGCGTTGATCGACGCGGCTCGCGCTCGGGCGCGGCAACGACTGCGCTTCGAGGCGGAGGCGATCGCCGACGACCCAGTGGATCGCGCCGAGGCCGCCCAGGTGCTCAAAGACATGGAGACGTTGCGTGCGTGGTGACGTCTACCTGCTTCGTTCGCCCCGAAGCGGTAGGGGCCGCGGGCAGATCGGCATGCGCTATGGCGTCGTGGTGCAATCGGACTCGCTGCCGCTATCGACCTGGCTTGTCGCACCGACATCGACTTCGGCACGGCCAGCAAGCTTTCGACCCGAGATACTTGTCCACGGGGCCACCACCCGTGTACTCGCAGAGCAGACGGCAGCAGTCGATCCGGGCCGCCTCGGCAAGCACGCTGGTCATCTTGGCTACCACGAACTCAGGCAGGTCGATGCCGCCCTCCGTCTCGTTCTGGAACTGTAGAGTTCCGCGTCGAACCGTCGCCAGCCGCGTCTCAGGAGCCCCGAGTTCAACGCGACCTCGAGAAGGCGCAGACGGACAAGTCGTGGTCAGCCACGTAACCTGCTGATGTGTCCAACAGAGGCCGCGCGGCCCGGATCGAGGACGTGCACGAGCTCGCCTTGGGGATGCCTCACGCCACGGTCGAGCACGGGCCGGCCGATAATCCGGTCTACCAGGTGGGCGGCAAGTCGTTCGTCTTCTTCCGCAACCCACGACCCGACGCCGTCGACCCGGATACCAACGAGCGCTACCGTGACGTGATCGTGTTCTGGGTCGCCTCCGAAGCCGACAAGGAGGCGCTGGTGCAGGATGGCTCGTCGCCGTTCATCACCACCCCCCACTTCGACGGCCACCTGTCTGTGCTACTGCGTGCAAGCCGCATCAGCGAGCTCATGCGAGAGGAGCTGGCTGAGATCGTCCAGGACGCTTGGCTGTCACGCGCATCGGCGCGCAGGGCATCGGACTGGCTTCGCTCGCCGAGGTGAGAGCCTTGCGGCTCTCGAACCACAGCTCGGCCAGGCGGACGCCAGCGCTTGCGGCCCCCACCCGTGTGACTCACGGCGAACCTATCGATGCCGAGCGCATCGACCACCGCCGCGACGTCGGGCGCCACCGACGCGATCGTGCGCCTGGGCTGCGGCGTGGACCCGCCCTATCCGGGCCGGTCGTGCGCGAAACAGCGCAGACCGAGCCTGTCGGCAGCTGCGAAGAGGGGGCGCGGGAGCGACCGTAGCGTTGCTGCTCGGGTGCTCCTTAGGGTGAGAAGCATGCGGACGATCCTGCTCGGTGGCGCGCCTGGCGTCGGCAAGTCCGCGACGGCTCGTGCCCTGCTTGGACGCGCGGCTCACGGCGACCGACTGGTTCAGTGGGTCGACGTTGACAACCTGTGGTTGCATCAGCCCTGGTGTGTCAGTGCGGCGCTGAGGTCCATGCTGCAAGCCAATCTACGCGCCGTCCTCGCCAACGCGGACGCAGCCAGGGTCGACATCGTCGTGGTGACCTGGGTATTTCAGGGCCCGGAGATGGCGCGATCCGGGAGGGACCTCGATGGCTGACGCCGACGACGTACGCCGCATGTCGCTGGCGCTGCCTCACGTGGCGGAGATCGAGAGCGACGGCTTCGACTTCAGGGTGGCCGGCAAGGGGTTCGTCTGGTCCTACCCCGAGCGCACACCAGGCAGGCCACGTCTCATCCGGACCGACATCGCGGTGCTCTTCGTCGGCGACGAGGCGGAGAAGCAGGCTCTCCTGCTCGGCGAGCCCGAGGTCTTCTTCACCACGCCTGCGTACGACGGCTGGCCGCTGGTGATGCTGCGCCTAGCGGAGGTGGACGTCGAGCGCCTGGGGGAGCTCGTGACCGACGCGTGGCGCATGCGCGCGCCGGACGCGCTCGTCAGCGACCTCGACTTGGCCGACGACCTGTCGGGCGCCGACCGACCCTGAGCTGGTCGGCGGAGGCAGGTTACGTGACTGTTCGTTGACTGAGGACGAACCCGCACGCCTCTTTTCTGATCCAGGCGAGCGCTACGATCCCGGTGGAGGTGGCGTGATGGATGTGGTCGCCGGTGTGCTGGTGGCGATCGTCGCTGTCCTGCACATGTTCTTCGCCTACCTGGAGATGGTCGCCTGGAAGACGCCGCGGGCCCAGGAGGCGTTCGGTACGACGCCCCAACAGGCCGAGGAGACCGCCGTCCTCGCCGCCAACCAGGGGTTGTACAACCTCTTCGTCGCATTCGGGCTCTGGTGGGGCGTCTTCGCCGAAGGAGACGTCGGCTTCGCCTTCCGCTGCATATTCCTCGGCTTCGTCATCGTGGCCGGCGCCTTCGGCGCGCTGACGGTGTCCCGGCGGATCCTGCTCGTCCAGTCCGCACCCGCGGCGGTGGCCTTGGCAGTCGTCCTTCTCGCTCACTGACATAGTCCGCCCGTGCCGAGTCGTCTGCCCCTCGGCGGACACCTGCTCTCAATGGACGCGAGACGAACGGAGGTCGGCACCGTTTTCCCGTCTGTCCGCGCGGGTAAGGTCCCCGCATGGTCCGCCTCCGCCGAGTCTCCCCCAACTCGCCGGGCTGGCGCCGACGAAAGCGCGGGCGCGGGATGGTCTACCTCGATGTCGACGGCTCCCCGCTCGGTGCCGAGGAGGTGGCGCGGGTCAAGGCACTGGTCATCCCGCCCGCCTGGACGGACGTCTGGATCTCCCCGGCGCCGAACGGGCACATCCAGGCGGTCGGCATCGACGCAGCCGGCAGGCGCCAGTACATCTACCACCCGACCTGGCGGATCCAACGCGACCAGCTCAAGTTCGAACGCGTGTCGCAGATCGCACGCAAGCTTCCCGATGCCCGCAAGTCAGTGGAGCTCCACCTGGCCATGGAACAGATGCCGCTCGAGCGTGCCGCCGCGACAGCGGTCCGGCTGCTCGACCTCGGTTACTTCCGGATCGGGAGCGATGTGTACGCCGACGAGCACGGCAGCTTCGGCCTGACGACCCTGGAGAAGCGACATGTCCGCCTGCGCAACGGGCGGCTGGTGTTCTCGTTCACCGGCAAGTCCGGCGTCACCCACACCGTGGAGATCGACGATCTCGAGGTCATGACGGCGCTCGAGGTGATGCGGAGGCGGAGCGGGGGTGAGCGGCTCCTTGCCTACAAGAACGGTCGAAGCTGGGCCGACATCGACGCGGCGCGCGTCAACACCTACCTGAAAGAGCTCGTCGGTGGCGAGCTGACCGCCAAGGACTTCCGGACCTGGCACGCGACGGTGATCGCGGCAGCAGCGCTGGCCGCATCGCCCGAACCCGGTGACACCGTGTCGTCGCGCAAGCGGGCCGTGCGGTCGGCTGTCGTCCAGGTGTCGGAGTACCTCGGCAACACCCCGACGATCGCGCGGTCGTCGTACATCGACCCCCGGGTCATCGACCTCTACGAGGACGGCGTGACGATCGCGGCCGCGCTACGGCGCCGCTACCGCACTCCTGCCGACCGTCAGGCCGGCCTGGAGCGCGCCGTACTCCGGTTGATCTCCCAGGCCCCCGAAGGCGGCGGCCGAGTGGCGTCGACGAGAAAGGTCTGAGTGAGATGGCGAGCGCCTCGTGCCGATGCTCGGTTGTTGCCATGCAGCTAGACCACTGGCCAAGGGTCGAGGCGATCTATGCGGCGGGGATCGGGACCGGTCATGCGACGTTCGAGGCAGCGCCACCGAGCTGGGACAGGTTCGACGCGACACGGCTGCCGGACCATCGCCATGTGGCACTCGACGAGCGCGGCCGGGTGGTCGGGTGGACGGCTGCGTCCGCCGCGTCCGACCGTTGCGTCTACGGGGGTGTCGTGGAGCACGCGGTCTACGTCGACCTCGATGCTGGCGGTCGTGGCATCGGCCGGCTGCTGCTGGAGGCCCTGATCGCCTCGACCGAGGAAGCTGGGATCTGGACGCTCCAGTCCGGCGTCTTCCCGGAGAACAGGGCGAGTCTCGCCGCGCACGCAGCCGCAGGCTTCCGGGTGGTCGGCACCAGGGTCAAGATCGCGAAGATGACGTTCGGGCCGATGGCGGGGCAGTGGCGCGACGTCATCGCCGTCGAGCGCCGAAGCCGCCTCATCTACTGACTGGCAGCTGATCGATCGGACCCATGAGAGAGCGAGCGCATGAACGTCCTTGAACAACACGAGATCTGCGAGTCAGGACACCGCATCCTGGACCCCTTCACGGAGGAGAAGCTCCTGCTCGTCGGCGACGTGTGCCGCCTGGAACCCGGTCATCGTCAGCTGGACCTGGCCTGCGGGAAGGGCGAGATGCTCTGTCGTTGGGCGCAACGGTTCGCCATCGTGGGAGTGGGCGTCGACGTCAGCGACGTGTTCGTCGACGCTGCCCGTGCGCGCGCAGCCGAGCTCGGGGTGGTGGAGCTGGTGCGTTTCGAACGAGGGGATGCCGCGAGTTTCGAGGCCGAGGCCGCTTCGTACGACGTCGTCTCGTGCATCGGGGCGACCTGGATCGGTGGCGGGCTGGTGGGGACGCTCCGGCTCATGACGCCATTCCTGCGCCCCGGCGGGCTCCTCCTCGTCGGCGAGCCGTACTGGACCGAGGAGCCTCCGGACGCGGCCTGCTCCGGACTGGAGGTGGGCAAAGATGATTTCGCGTCACTGGTCGGCACGCTCGACAGGTTCGAGTCGGCGGGCGCTGAGCTGGTCGAGATGGTGCTGGCCGACGGGGACTCGTGGGACCGGTACGTCGCTGCCCAATGGTGGAACGTCGCCGAATGGCTGCACACCAACCCGGCTGACGCTCGCGCCGACGAGATGAGGCGCTT
>JBBJMF010000155.1:0-4214 GCA_037719575.1 Nocardioidaceae bacterium | reverse complement strand
CCGTACTTGTGCACCTCGATGCCGGTCTCCGGCTCCGCCACGCTGTAGGCGTTTCCACCGACGTGGTCACGACGGTCGAGGATGAGCACCTTCAGACCGAGGTCGTTCGCACAACGTTCGGCGATGGTAAGTCCGAACAGGCCGGAGCCGACTACGACGAGGTCCACGTTCACGTATTCTCCGTTCACGGCGGCCCAGGCTGTCCGGGCGCGCTCAACCACCGATTCTAGGTGTGGCTGGGCGGTCTCCTTGTCACCGCTCGCCCTTGCGTGCGATGAGTCTTCGGTACGCCGCCTTGCGCAGGCGCTCGGGCACGAGACGGTAGCCGCCGCGCACCATGATATTGCGGACGAACTGCGGCCTCGACGTGAACCCCATCTCGTACAACTGCCGTTGCAGCCCTACTTCGGACCTGAGCAACGCCACCCCGCCGCGCCGCGCGTAGGCGCCGGCCCCGATCCGGTACAGCACCAACGGCTCGGCCACGTTGCCGACCGTCGCCCCCTGGTCGATCATCTTCGCGAACAGCAGGTAGTCCTCCATCATCGCCAGATGCCGGTAACCACCGGCCGCCTGCACGACGGAGCGCCGGTAGACGACCGTCGGGTGGTTGAAAGGCTGGTGGAACCGTGAGTAACGGATGATCTCGGCGGCGTCGATGGGGGGCACCCGCTTCCCCACGATGTCGTCGGGGCCGCTGCCGAACTCGAGCAGCGCGGAGCCGACGAGGTCGACGCCGCCCTCGACGAGCGGCACCTGGGTCGCGAACCGGTGCGGCAGCGCGATGTCGTCGGCGTCCATCCTCGCCACGATGTCGTGTGCGCACGAGGCCATCCCCTGGTCGAGCGCCAGCCCGAGGCCGATGTTGGCATCCAGCGCCAGCAAGGTCGTCGGCACCGGAGACTCGTGGATCAGCCCGGTGATCCTCGTCTCGAGCTCGGGCGGCACCGGGCCGTCCTGGACGAGGACCACGTCGTCGGGCGGTCGGGTCTGGTCGTGGACCACGGATCGAAACGCCGCCTCGAGGAAGTCCGGGTCGTCACCGCCCCAGACGCTCATCAGGAGGCTGAACTCCTCAGCCACGGCTGTCCCGCCCTCCCGAAGGCGGCGGCGCCTCATCGGGTGCGAGCGCTTCGTCGATCAGCCCGGCCGTGTCGGCGGGACGGGTACGGATGCCGTCGGTGATTCCACGACGCAGCCCCCGCCACAGGGTGCGGCGGTCCGTCGAGCCGGCGAACGTGTTGACCCAGCGCCGCAGCGTCGATCCGGCGTACGCCGCCTTCTCCAGCGGGGCGAGCCCACCCGAACGCCGAAACAGCCACACCTTGTTGCGCACCTCGTAGAAGAACCGCTCGCCGGGGTCCGCGTCGGTCGACCCGAACGTCGCGGTCTTGTGCACCACGACCGACGCCGGACACCACAGCCCGACGCGGCCGCGGATCAGCCGTGTCGTGTACTCGAAGTCGTCGTTCCAGAGGAAGTAGTCGGCAACCGGCAGGCCCCGCTCACGCGCCAGGGCAGCGTCGACGAGGATCGACACGAACGACGCCGATCGGATGGGCACGCATCGCACCGCGTCGGCGGACGCCACGTCCGAGGCCCGCGCACCTGGCCGCCTGCGTGGGGTGTTCATGGGATGGTCGCGGCCGTCGGTCCAGACGACGCGAGACGCGATCACCGCCGGCAGCCGCCCGCGGTACGTCGGGTCGACGTACGACTGGCGTGCCGCGACCAGCGCCGCCAGTGCCTGCGGCTCGGGCACGGTGTCGTCGTCCATCAGCCAGACGGCGTCGCAGGGTGTCTCCAGAGCCCTGCGCAGCCCAAGCGCGAAGCCGCCTGCACCGCCGGTGTTGCGCCGCGTGCGGACGACGTCGACATGCGAGAACTCGCGAGCGAGCAGCCGCTGCGTGCCGTCGTCGGACGCGTTGTCGACCACGACGATCCGGTCCGGTGGCCGCGTCTGGGCGCTCAGCGCCCGTAGGGACTCGGCGAGGAGGTCGCAACGGTTCCAGGTCACCACGACGGCCGTGACCACTGCGTCGCTCACCCGCCCGGGACCTGGTCGCCGGGGAACGTGGCCGCCGAGACTTTCCGTCCGCTGAGCATGACCGACCCGTACATCGGATCACCCCAGGCTGTCACACAGGATCGTGAAAGGCTGTGCACTGTTGGGTATGCCATAGTGTGGTGCCTCCCTGTCTTACCTTTGGCGCCGGATTGCCCAGACCGCCCGGGGACGTATGTTTCCCAACAATCCGCAAGAGCGGTAAACATCTCGTGTCCGATGCTGTCCCGCGCATGATCTTCTGATGAATGCCGGGGCCGCTACGCAGGACCGCGCCTTCGCCACACCGAGGGCGGGTTCTCAAGCAGAGGTCGCCCTTCCTTCAGTTCTTCTCATGCCAGTACGTTGCTTGCGGGCTGCCCACAACGGGAACAGAACGACCCGCACTGGAGACTGCTGGTAATGCCGACTGCCACTTCCAGAAGTAGCCGAGAGCATCCTTTTGTGGTCTTCGCTCTGCGGCCGCAACCTTCGTCAGCGATCTCATCGTAGGGCGCCTCGGGCCGCCGGCGTCTTCAGCAGGCAGTGGTGAGGTCGCCGCTGTCGTTGGCGTCCGGCGGTGCCGCCCGCTCGGCTCGCGGCAACCACCGCTCTGATCGCAGGTCCAGCCCGTCCTTGACCCCTGAGCTGCGCAGCGCGTCGCTCACCATGGACCGGATCAGCGCCCAGTCCGGATCTCCGGTGTCGATCTTCGGTGGCACGAACGACACGGTCGAGACCGGCAGGTTCCTCGTCCTGAGCGCCAGGTCGACGAACGTCGCGAGCTCACCGCTCGGGATCGAGGTGGAGATGACCTGCTTGCCGGCGCTGGCGATGCCGCCGAAGTTCGTGACCACCGTCTGGGGGTCGAGCTGTCGCAGCATTGCGTTCATCACACATTTCTGCCGTGCCATCCGTGAGTAGTCGTTGGAGGTGGCGCGGCTACGGGCGAACCACAGTGTCTGATAGCCGTCGAGATGCTGCTTGCCGGGCTCGATCCAACCCGTCACGGGGCCGCCGACACCGCCGATCGGGATGCGCTCCCCAACCTTGATGTCCACACCACCGACGGCGTCGACGAGCTCCCGGAAGCCGCGCAGGTCGATGAGTACGTAGTAGTTGATCGGGAGGCCGGAGATCTCCTCGACGGCAGACACCGTGGCATCAATCCCCGGGTGCTCGGACCTCCCGAACAGCTCGGCATGGTCGGTGCCCCACGTGTTGACACCGTTGAGGTAGCAACCTTCGCAGTCGAACCCGTTCGGGAACTGCTTGTCCATCACCGAGCCCGCCGGGAACGGCACGTCCTCCATGTTGCGCGGGAGGCCGAACAGGACCGCGCGACCCGTCTCGGTGTCGATACTGGCCACCGTCAGGCTGTCGGGGCGGACCCCTGAGCGGCCGGGTCCGGCGTCCCCACCGAGCAGGAGGACGTTGTAGCGGCCCTGCGCGGGGTGGGAAACGGTGTCCGAGGTGAACACGGTCGAGATGAAGTCCTCCTGGACCGCCACCATGTGGCTGGCGAACAGCAACCCGCCGGACAGGCCCAGGCAGAGGACGCCGTTGAGGCCGGTCAGGAACAGTCGCTGCCGCTGGGGCAGCCCCAGCGGGTCGGCGATCCGCCACGCGTCGATGACCAGGTATGCCCAGCCGACGGCGACCACGGCCAGCGCGACGCGGAGCCCGATGAGGAACCACACCTTGGTGAAGACGGCGACGAGGTCGTGCGGTGCCAGGAGACCCATCACCAGCAGCGCCGCGGCGAACACCACGGCCGCGAGTGCACAGCGCATGGCGAGGCGGCCGACCCGCCGGTTGCCGGCCGCGACCTGGGCACTGCCGGGCACCACGACAGTCATCATCATCAGCGTCAGTGCCCGGCGGAGGCGCGCCCGAGTCGCGGCCGGCGATGCCGGTCCACGCACGCGCATGCGAAAGTCATGCGAACGCGAGGTGGACGACACGAGGTTCAGTATCACCAGTCACAGCAGTCACATCCGTGGCGACCCGCCGCAGCCGTCTGCAGTCGCTGAGCGTCCAGATCACGTCGCCTGCTTCGGTAGCGTGGGCACCATGGCCGACAAGCAGGACCCGAACGACCCGAAGTACGACTGGTTGTACTCGGGCCGCTCACCGGAGCCTGGCGACCGCCGTGAACAGCCTGGCGACC
>JBBJMF010000069.1:0-15662 GCA_037719575.1 Nocardioidaceae bacterium | reverse complement strand
AGGCGTGGGCCGCTGGTGCGGGGCCGGACCTGACCGGTGAGCTGTGTCTGGACTTCGACGCGACGATCACCATCAGCCACTCCGAGAAGGAGAACGCCGCGGCGACCTGGAAGCGGACTTTTGGCTTTCATTCGTTGCTGTGTTTCCTGGACCGCCCGGAGATCGCCTCCGGCGAAGGGTTGGCGGGTCTGCTGCGCAGCGGAAACGCCGGGTCGAACACGGCTACCGACCATGTCACCGTCCTGGACCAGGCGTTGGGCTCGCTGCCAGCCCACGCGCGGCCGCGGCCCGGTGAGCCCGGGTCGCCGCGGCTGCTGGCCCGCTCGGACTCCGCCGGTGCGACCCATCTGTTCGCGCAGGCATGCCAAGACCGCGGTGTCGGGTTCTCGTTCGGGTTCCCGATCGACCTGCGGGTGCAGGCGATCGTGGATGTCATCCCCGAGGAGTGTTGGGCCCCGGCGATCCAGACCGACGACGAGCTCCGCGAGGGTGCCTGGGTGGCCGAGGCCACCGACCTGGTCGACCTGTCGTCCTGGCCGGCCGGGTCGCGGCTGATCCTGCGCAAAGAACGACCGCACCCGGGTGCGCAGCTGACGTTCAGCGACGTCAACGGCATGCGCATCACCGGATTCCTCACCGATACGCCACCGCGGATCATCCCCGGCCAGGCCGCCGGACTGGAGCTGCGGCACCGCCAGCACGCCCGTGTCGAGGACCGCATCCGACAGGCCAAGGCGACCGGGCTCCGCAACCTCCCCTGCCGGGCCTGGAACGAGAACAACGCCTGGCTGGAGACCGTGCTGACCGCCATCGACCTGGTCTGCTGGACGAAGCTGCTCTGCTTCGCCGACGTCCCCGACCTCGCCCGAGCCGAGATCGCCGCGTTCCGCTACCGGGTCCTGCATGTGGCCGCCCGACTCGTCCGATCCGCTCGCCAGCTCCACCTGCGGATCGACAAGACGTGGCGGTGGGCCACCCACATCGCCACCGGAATCACCCGACTACGCACCGCGTTCGCCACCTGACCACCACGACGGACCCTGCCGTCGACGACCAAGGACCCGGAGACCCCCAACCCGACGCGGCAGTCGGGCAACAGTCGTACCCCGAACGCCGACAACACACCCCAAGCCGATCAGACGGTCAAAACGAGCCGATCCCCCGACCGCGTGAAAGGGGGAGGCTAGAGCCACCCACGGCGCTTGAACACGACGTACAGCAGAAGTGCGCAACCGACGATGATCGCGCAGCTGAGCGCCCAGCCCCACTCCTGGGCGAAGCCGGGATAGGGCACGTTCTGCCCGAAGTACCCCGTGACCGCGGTCGGTACGGCGATGATCGCGGCCCACCCGGTCAGCTTCTTCATCACGGTGTTCAGCCGTGCGTCCTGCAGCGAGAGGTTCGTCTCGAACACCGTCGTCACCATGTCACGCAGCGACTCGGTCCACTCCGACACGCGCAGGACATGGTCGTAGAGGTCGTCGTACCAGGAGTCGAGCTCGGTTGGTGCGTTGAAGTCCTTGCGGTGTCGCAGGACGGAGTTGACGATCTCCCGCATCGGCAGGACGACGCGCCTCAGCTCGACGAGATCCTTGCGCACGCGATAGGTGCGACGCTGGACGTCACTATTCGCGTGGTTGTCGTCGAAGAGGTCGTCCTCGAGGGACTCGATGCTGTCGTCCAGGACCTGCACCGCGTCGAAGTGACCGTCGACGATCGTGTCGAGCAGTCCGTGCAGCAGGGCGCCCACGCCGTACTTGAGCAGGTCCGAGCTCTCGTCCCAGCGCTCGACGACGGTCGCCATGTCGAAGTCGCTGCTCTGCCGAACCGTGACGATGCCCCGACGCAGGACGAACGCGGAGATGCGGCTGACCACAAGCCTGTCGTCGACCGGGCCCGAGTCGTCGACCTCGCGCACGATCGTTGCGTAGGCGGTCAGGAACGTGTGGGTGGGATAGCGGGTCGCCTTCGCTCTGCCGTCGCGGCTCAGCGAGTCCTCGACGGCGAACCTGTCGAGGCTGAGCTCCTCGGCCAACGCGTTGAGTCGCTGGGGGTCCGGGTCGCAGATGTCGACCCAGACGAGGGCGCCGTCCTCCTCGAGATAGTCGGAGATCAGCTCGAACGGGAAGTCCTCCTCCGCGAGAGTGCCGTTGCGCCACACCCTGCTGTCCACGGTCCCCTGCTCGTCACTCATGTCATCAGTGTGACTGTCGCTGGGGATCCACGGGGCAGTCGCGGGGGTTACCCCCCGCTGTGGGAAGTCACGGTCCTGCTCGGTTCCCTGAACCCCAGGTGCCCGAGGTGTCCAGCCCCAAGCACGGCGTGGGGTGCAGAACGCTTATCTGCAACGGTGTCAGGGTTATCAACAGGCTCGAACATTAGTTTGAAAACTGTCAGGGGCCGGCCGTAGTGTTGGGGTATGACGACGACGGATGACACCTCCCGGACGGGTCCGGTCGCTGTGCCCGACCCGTTCGACGAGTGTCTGTCGTCGGTGGGCGCGGCGTTGTCGGGCCTGGTCGATGTCCCGGTGTGGTCGTTGTCGGAGAACGCCGTCCAGGAACGGCTGTCCCAGGCGTTAGTGGCGCGGGCTCGGGTGGAGGAGCTGACCGCGCGGCTGCTGGCATCGGTGGTCGGGCGGGAGATCCCGCGGCTGGCCGGGGCGTCGTCGACCCGGGCATGGCTGATGGCCACCCGTGGCCTGTCGATCCAGGACGCGGCCCGCCTCGTGGCCGAGACCCGACCCCACAGCGACGATGGGCAGGCGCGGTCGGAACCCACCCGGGTCGCATGGGCAGCCGGGCAGGTCAACGCCGAACAGGCGGTGCTGTTCGCCAAGACCGTCGACCGGCTCAGCCTCGACGTCTCGCAACCCGTCGTCAACCGGCTCCAGATGGAGCTGTTCGGGCATGCGCGGACGCTGTCCTACGTTCAGCTGCAGCAGGTCTGCCGGCACGCTGTGGAGGTTGTCGACCCCGACGGCGCCGACGCCGCCTTGGCGTCCCAGCTGGAGTCGGAAGAGGAGCGCGCCCTGCGACAGTGTGAGCTGAGGTTCCGCCGGTCCGGGGACGGCTGGACCGGGTTCAACGGCCGGCTGCCCGACGCCCAGGCCGACATGTGGAAGAAGACCCTCGACTCCTACGCCTCACCGCGACACGAACGCGTCGTCGCACCTAGCCCCTCCGACACCACCAAGGTCATCGCGGGAGACGGCGACGGCGATGGCGAGGGTCCGTCGTACCCGCAGCGGCTCGGTCGGGCGTTCTTCGAGCTGATCGAACACCTCCCCACTAAGGAGCTTCCGCAGCACGGCGTGAACCCAGCAACCGTGATGGTCACCATGACCCTCGACCAGCTCAAGTCGGGGCTCGGCGAGGCCATGCTGGACACCGGCACACCGATGTCGCCCGGACAGTGCCGACGGCTCGCGTGCAACTCGTGGCTGGTCCCCGTCGTCCTGGGTGCGGACTCCACCATCCTCGACCTCGGCCTCGCCAGGCGGCTCTTCGACCGGTACCAGCGCCTCGCACTGGCCGTCCGAGACCTTGGGTGCGTATGGCCGGGTTGTGAACGACCGCCTGCCTGGTGCGAAGCCCATCACATCGTTGCGTGGGCAGACGGCGGCCCCACCGACCTGGCCAATGGCTGCCTGCTCTGCCCGTTCCACCACCACCTGGTCCACTCCGGCGCGGGCTGGCAGATCCAGATGGCTCCCGACGGAGTCCCCGAGGTCATCCCACCCCGACGACTCGACCCGGGGAGACAACCTCGCCGCCACGAACGTCTCAAGAGCCGGGTCCGCCGCTGAGCGTCTCGCTCGGTCCTGGCCCGGGTCCGACCTGCGCCCGTCGACCTGAGACGGTGCGGCATGGACGCCGACAGCCCGACCGATCTCGAGTCCTTCTATCGTGACTACCTCCGGCACTGCAACGAGCACCGCTTCGACGAGCTCCAGTCCTTCATCGCCGAGGACGTGCGGGTCAATGGCGAAACGCAAGGCAGTCAGGACTACATCGCCGGCCTCGAGGCGGTCGTCACGGCCTTCCCGGACTACACCTGGAGCCTGCAGCACCTCCTCATCGACGGCCCCTGGGTCGCAGCCCACTTCATCGACACCGGCACCCACCAGGACAGCTTCCTCGACGTGCCGGCGACCGGACGGACGGTGAGCGCACAGGAGTTCGCCTTCTATCGGGTCGAGGCGGGCAAGATCGCCGAGGTCTGGGTGGCCGCGGACAACCTGTACCTCGTCAGTCAGCTGCGACGCCGCCCACCAGGTTGACGAGCCGAGCCGCAATCGCGGCCGAGGGCTCGTCGCACGCGACGGCCCTCGTAACCTGGAACAGCACACGACAGACGAGAGGCGGATCATGACGACCGACACCCACGAGCAGAGCACGACGGGCGCCTACGTGTCGTCGGGCCGGGAGTTCACCCGCGACACGAACTACATCTCCACCCGGATCACCGGCGACGGACGAGACGGCTACCCGGTCGAAGCCGGGCGCTACCGGCTCGTCGTCGCCCGCGCCTGTCCCTGGGCCAACCGGGCGATCATCGTACGGCGCCTGCTCGGCCTCGAGGACGTCCTGTCGATGGGAGTCTGTGGGCCGACCCACGACAAGCGGAGCTGGACGTTCGACCTCGACTCAGGTGGCGTCGATCCAGTCCTGCAGATCCCGAGAATCCAGGACGCCTACTTCAAGCGCTTCCCCGGCTACGAGCGAGGAATCACCGTGCCTTGCATCGTCGACGTGCCGACGGGCCAGGTCGTCACCAACGACTACCCGCAGATCACGCTCGACCTGTCGACGCAGTGGCAGCCCTACCACCGCGACGGTGCGCCGGACCTCTACCCCGAGCGCCTGCGGGACGAGATCGACGAGGTCGCCGAGCTCGTCTTCACCGACGTCAACAACGGCGTCTACCGCTGCGGCTTCGCCGGCTCGCAGGAGTCCTACGAGAAGGCATACGACCGGCTGTTCGCCCGCCTCGACTGGCTGAGCGACCGGCTGTCGACGCGCCGCTACCTGGTGGGCGACGCGATCACCGAGGCCGACGTGCGGCTGTTCACGACGCTGGCCCGCTTCGACGCCGTCTACCACGGCCACTTCAAGTGCAACCGACAGAAGCTGGCGGAGCTGCCGGTGCTCTGGGCCTATGCACGCGACCTGTTCCAGACGCCGGGCTTCGGGGACACCACCGACTTCGTGCACATCAAGCGGCACTACTACGTCGTCCACACCGACCTCAACCCCACCCAGATCGTGCCCAAGGGGCCGGACCTCTCCGGATGGCTGGAGCCACCCGGCCGACAGGACCTCGGAGGGCGGCCCTTCGGCGACGGGACGCCCCCTGGGCCACCGCCGGACGCGGAGACCGTGCCCGCTGACCACACTCCGCATCCCTAGCCGGACCGCATCTTCGACGCGATCCGCCGCGAGCAGCATCGGCGGACCTGCGAGATGATCGTGTCGAAGCACGTCCGTAGCCCAGCAGGACAAGGACAAGGAGCGTCATCATGGAGCCGCAGGACACTCGAGACGAAGGCAACAAGGAAGGCCGGCACGACCGGCAGCAGGACGACGAGCCGGGTCGCGACCGCCAGCAGGAGCCCGACCACGAGCACAAGCACGAGCGCCGTCACGAGAAGAACCTCGAGGCCCGTCAGGAGCGCCACCAGGAGGCCCGCGAGGCGCGCGAGGCTGGCCAGGAGGGTGAGCACCGGCATCAGCACGAGCATGACGGTGACCAGACCCACGACCACGACCACAAGCACGACGGCGAACACCGCCACCAGCACGATCGCGACACCACGGCGGACGAGTCCCCGCAAGGCAGCTGAGGCAGGCCCCCACGACTGACGACCGATGACGTCGGGCTATCCGGGGCTGCGGCTCCGAGTCCGGAAGGTGGCTGCCTTGGTTCGGTTCTGACAGCTGAGTGAGCAGAAGCGGCGTGCGCCATTTCGCGAGGTGTCAACGTAGACCCGGTCGCACCGCCGAGCGGCGCACACCCCGAGCCGACCGGCCAGGTCGCTGCCGATGGCGAGGGCCATCGCGGTCGCACATCCGGCGGTCCAGCCGGTCACGACCGAGTCGTCGGTCCCGTGGAAGTGGACGTTCCACCCTTCGCTCCGGTCGTAGTCGAGCTGCGGTCGGGCGCCGAAGTCCTTCAGCAGGTCGTTGACCTCCCCCGCGGAGGCCGCGAGATCACCGGCGGCAACACCTTCGAACGTTCGCCTGAGTCGACGGGCCACCCCCATCAGGACCGCCACGTCGGCGTGCCCGAGTCGAGGACGCCCGCCGCTCCGGGGCGTGAGCACGTCGGCGATGAGCGTTGACCTCGCCGGTGCGCTCGGCGTCTCGAACGACCGACCGTGCGCCTCCCCCGGAGTCAGACCGTTGACCAGGCCCACGGCGGCATCCAGCAAGGCCAACAAATGACTGTCGAAATGCACTTGACCAGTTACCTTCTGTCTCGTAGTCTCGTACCTGACCACATATGCTACGTCAGTGACGAACGCCGCGGAGGAGTCGTGTCATCAGCACCCCCTCGAGACGGCTCCCGCGCGACGTCAGCGTCCTCGTGGCAGCGCGGACGGTCAATCGCCTCGGCGCTTTCTCGCTGCCGTTCCTCTCCCTCGAGCTGACCCGGGAGATGCACGCATCGCTGCCGACCGTCGGGCTCGTGCTCGCCGCTTTCGGCGTTGCCAGCATGGTCTCGCGGCTCGTCGGTGGCTGGCTCGCAGATGCGTGGGGTCGTCGTACGACGATGGTGACCGGCCTCAGCGCCTGCGGGCTGTCGCAGCTGGCGATCGCTTCGTCGCTCTCCCTGCTGGCGGCCACCATCTCGGTCATCGCACTGGGTCTGGCCTTCGAGATCTACGAGTCGCCCTGCCAGGCGTGGATCGCCGACTCGGTCGAGCCGCTGGGGCGGGCGGCCGCCTTCGGCCTGCTCGGCGCCTCGCTCTCGGTCGCCGCGTTGGGCGCCGGGGCGATCGCGGTTGTCCTTGCTCCGCTCAGCCTTCGCCTGCTTTTCGTCGTGGACGCGGCAACCTGTCTCCTGGCCGGCGCGATGGTCCTGCGGCTGCTGCCGCGAGACGTCGGCGCGGTACGACGGCGCGCTGAGACACGACACGGACCCGGACCCTGGCGCAACCCACTGCTCATGTTCCTGCTCGCCTCGAACGTGGTGTTCGCCGTCTGCTACCTCCAGGTCAGCCTCTCGCTCCCGCTTACCCTCCAGCACCGCGGCGTGGCGGTGTCCGGGTACGGCGTCGTCCTGGTCGCCTCGTCGCTGATGGTGATCGCAGCCCAGCCGGTCCTGCGCGTGCGCCGACGCCGAAACCCCTTCACCGACGCACCAATCCGTGTGCACTCGGTTCCCATCGTCACTGGCTATCTCCTGCTCGCCATCGGACTTGCCGGGTATGGCGAGGCAGGCACCCTTACCGGGTTCCTGGTCGCCACCGCAGTAGGCGGCGTCGGAGAGGTCTTCGTCGGCGGCCACGTCCTGGCGCTGGTCAGCACCCTTGCGCCAGCCACGCAGCGAGGGCGTTACCTCGCTGTCTTCGGGCTCAGCTGGGGCGTGGCCGCCACGGTCGGGCCGGTGCCGGCGACGCTGCTCCTCGACCATGGCGGATACCGGATGCTGTGGTGGGTGTGCGCCGGAGGCTGCGCGGCCGTGGCCGCTGGTCACGCGCTCGCTCTTCGCCAGGCGGAGGCTGTCCGGCGGTATCCGGAAGCACCGAACCGTCGCGAGTAGGGTCGCGCCATGACCAAGATCTCCGAGGCATCGGCGCGTCATCTTCACCTGCTCATCGCCGAGCGACAAAGCAAGCATCGTGTGCCCGGCATCGCCGCGGGGGTTGCCCGCGACGGCGACCCGTTGTGGTCCGATGGCGTCGGTGCCGCAGACATCGCAAGGCCGGACCAGGCGCCGAACGACGACACCCAGTTCCTGATCGCCTCGAACACCAAGACGTTCACCGCAGTGCTCGTGATGAGCCTGCGCGACGAGGGGAAGCTCAGCCTGGACGACACGGTCGAGAAGTTCGTCCCGGAGAGCAAGCACGCGGGAGTCACGATCCGCCAGATCCTCGGCCATGTCACCGGGATGCAGCGGGAGCCGGTTGGAGACGTGTGGGACGCCCTGGTGTGGCCCGACCGCACGGAGCTCATCGAGAGTTGGAACGGGGCCGAGCGGATCCTCAAGCCGCACTACAAGTGGCACTACTCCAACCTGGCCTTCTCCGTCCTGGGCGAGATCGTCGCGCGGATCGACGGTCGGGAGTGGTCGGAGTCCCTGCAGGCGAGGATCCTCGACCCGCTCGAGATGCGGCGTACGACGGTGGGCTTGGCGGACCACACGGCGACGGGCTACTTCGTCCCGCCTTTCAGCGACATACCGGTCATCGAGCCTGTTGTGGACGTCAAGGCGACGGCTGCGGCCGGCGCACTGGCCAGCACGGTGCGAGACATGGCGACGTGGGGATCCTTCCTGGCCGACCCGACGGACGATGTGCTGAATGGAGACACCCTCGACGAGATGTGCCAGCCACAGATCGTGGCCGACCTGGAGGGCTGGCAGCAGGCCTGGGGGCTCGGCCTGATGCTGCGGCGCGCGAAGGACAGGGTGTGGGTCGGCCATGACGGCGGGATGCCTGGCCACGTCAGCGCGGTGCAGGTTCACCGACAGAGCAAGACCGTCGGCCTCTCGCTGATGAACTCGACGTCGGCGCCCGACCCCTCGGCCCTCGCTATCGAGCTCGGCGCCTACGTCATCGACAACGAGCCGGTGGAGCCGGAGGTCTGGCGGCCGGGCACGGAGCTGCCCGCGGAGCTCGACGGGATCCTTGGGCGGTGGTACTCCGAAGGCCGGCCGTTCACCTTCAGCGTCCGACAGGGTCGCCTCGAGGCCCGTGCGGACGGCGCCCCGGCACACCAGCCACCGTCGGTGTTCGCCAGGATCCACGACGACCTCTACCGCACGGAGTCTGGCCGCGAGACCGGCGAGTTGCTCCGGGTGACCCGCGACGATTCCGGCGCCGTGGCCCGCCTCAACTGGGCTACGTACCGCTTCACGCGTGAGCCATTCGCCTTCGGCGAGTGGCTCTGACTCGCCTCCCAGTGGCAGATGTAGGCGTTACCGGTAGTGGAAACGAGCCTGCAAGATGCGCTTCAGGGTGGCGCGGTCAGCTCCGAGCCAGTTGGTGTAGTCGCCCCATCCGTGCGGCGTGAAGACCAGCCTCACTGCGCCAGATCGTGCCGTTCTCGCTGCCCTGTCCGCGCCTGCTGCAGGCTCTCGATCAGGCGCATGGCGTTCGCGGGCACCCGCAGCAGGTGGGCGGTCTCCGCCAGCGCGTCGTAGTCGGCTCGGGACAGCAGCACGGCATCGCCGCGCCGCGAGGTTATTTCGATCGGGGTGCGGTCACCGTTGACCTGCTCGATCAGTGGGAACAGGTTCCTGCGTGCCTCGCTCGCAGTGATCGCCATCTCAGCCTCCTGAACGGTGGTACAAGTTATGGCTCCACTAACAGACTCGTCAGAGTGCCGGCGGGCCGGCGGAGATGCGGCGACGCAGTTCGTCAATTCCCCGCTCGCCGCGCTCCAAGGCCCACCAGGACTCGACCCACCAGGTCGCTCCCGCGTCGGCCCAGGCCGACGGGTCCGCCGGTTCGCGCTTGATGAACTCCCCCGTGCTGTCGGCTTCGAGGATCACGTCGTACCCCCGCAGATCCAGTCCGGCGGCAGACCGCCGAGCCAGCACGTCGGTGACGATCGTGGCGAACTCCTCGATGCCGCCTTTTCTCCGCTGGGCGTTGGGATCGACTACCTGCGGGATGAGCCCCTCCCAGCGGGCCGCGCGATCGAGCGACGGCTGACGCTCGCGACCCAGCATCTGGGCACCGACCATCCAGACCCGAGGGTGCGGCCGCTGGACGGGCGGGTCGGGCAGCATGAAGTCGGTGGGCTTAGCGCAGTAGTGCTCACCCTCGAACGCGAATGGTTGGCCAGCCATCAGACCGGCGTAGATCGCCAGGCACTCGTCGACCTTCTGCGCCCGTGCCTTCCGGCCCTCGTCGGCCTCGAACGCCAGCCAGCCATCATGCAGCGCCCCCAGTCCGGCGCCCATGATGGCCCGACCGCCGCTGAGCCGATCGACGGTTCCGACCCGTGACGCCAGGTCCCACGGCTTCCAGCGCGACACCGGCGTCAGCAGCGTGCCGAGCCTGATGCGTTCGGTCACCATCGCCGCCGCCGCGAGCGAGACCCAGGCGTCCACGCCGAACAACGCCTCCCAGGTGAACACGCCATCCCAGCCGGAGCGCTCACCCAGCGCGGCGATCCCCGCGAACTCACGGGCATCGGCATACGGAACCACGAACCCGAACCTCATCCCACGACGTTAACGCCGGCCAGCGACTGTTTCGCCGGTGCTAGCGTCGGCCCGTGCCTCGCAGCGTCGACATCGTGATCATCGGAAGCGGGTTTGCCGGCCTCGGGATGGCGATCCGGCTGAGGCAGGAGGGGCGTGACGATTTCATCATCTTGGAGAGGGCGGCCGACCTGGGCGGCACCTGGCGCGACAACAGCTATCCCGGGTGCGCCTGCGACATCCCGTCGTACCTCTACTCGTACTCGTTCGCGCAGAACCCGCGCTGGACCCGGATGTTCTCGCCGCAGCGCGAGATCTGGGACTACCTCCGCGACTGCTCGAAGCGGTACGGCCTGGGGCCGCATCTCGAGTACGGCGCGGAGGTCACGTCGGCCACCTGGGACGAGGCGGCCGGGCGGTGGCTGCTGGAGGTGATGGGCTCGAGGCCGATCAGCTGCCGGGTGCTGGTCTCCGGGATCGGGGCGCTGCACGTCCCGAAGATCCCTGAGATCGCAGGTCTCGGGTCCTTCTCCGGTACGACGTTCCACTCGGCAACCTGGCGGCACGACCTCGACCTCACGGGGCAGCGGGTGGCGGTCGTCGGCACCGGCGCGAGCGGCGTGCAGGTGGTGCCGGCGATCGCGGACCGGGTGAAGCACCTCGACGTCTACCAGCGGACCCCCGCCTGGATCCTGCCGCGCCCCGACCGAGCGATCCGGGCGGCGGAGCACGAGCGTTTCCGACGGCACCCGGCAGCGCTCCGGCTGGCGCGCAACCGGGTCTACTGGAGCCTCGAGGCGCGCGGAGTCGGATTCACAGTGTCGGCGCGACTGCAGCCGGTCGCCGAGCGCATGGCGCGCCGATACCTCGAGCGCAAGGTGCAGGACGCCGACCTGCGGGCCCGGCTGACCCCGACCTACGAGTTCGGCTGCAAGCGGGCGCTGCTGTCCAGCGACTTCTACCCGGCCGTCCAGAAGCCGAACGTCGCACTCGTCACCAGCGGCATCGGGTGCTTCACTCCGCGCGGCATCGTCGACACCTCAGGCGTCGAGCGGCCCGTCGACACTGTGGTCCTCGCCACCGGGTTCGACGTTAGTGCCAACGTGAAGCACATGGACATCGTCGGCCGGGACGGTGTCGTGCTCAACGAGACTTGGGCACACGGTGTCAACGCACACCTGGGGATCATGGTCTCCGGGTTCCCCAACCTCTTCCTGCTGCTCGGCCCGAACACCGGTCTCGGGCACTCCTCTGTGGTCTTCATGATCGAGTCCCAGATCTCCTTCGTGCTCTCGGCGCTGCGCCTTCTCGACGGCGTCGGGGCGCGGGCGGTCGACGTCCGGCCAGAGGCCCAGGAGCAAAGCGTGCAGGCGGTTCAGGACGACCTGGTCGGCACCGTCTGGCAGTCGGGTTGTCGGAGCTGGTATCTCGACGACACCGGACGCAACATCTCCATCTGGCCGAGGTCGACGGTGCGCTACTGGCTCAGGACCCGCCGACTGCGCCGGCGCGACTACCGGCTCGACCCGGGTCGGAGCCAACCCAACCGCCAGATCCGCGAAGGAGCACGAGCATGAGGGCTGCGGTCTATCGCGAGACCGGCGAGGCACGCGACGTGCTGCACGTCGAGGACGTCGACCGGCCGGGGCCGGGACCCGGCGAGGTGCGGGTCCGGGTGCACGTCTCTGCGGTCAACCCGACCGACGTCAAGGCGCGCAGCGGCGCCGTCCCGCGCCCGATCGACGCCTTCCAGATCCCGCACCAGGACGGAGCCGGCGTCATCGACGCGGTCGGGTCAGGCGTCGACGAGGCGCGGGTCGGCCAGCGGGTCTGGCTGTGGATGGCAGCCACCGACAGGTGGGGCAGCGCCGCCGAGTGGACAGTCGTACCCGACGCGCAGGCAGTCGCGTTGCCGGACAGCGCCTCGTTCGAGCTCGGTGCCCACCTCGGGGTGCCCGCCATGACGGCCCACCACTGTCTTTTCGCCGACGGATCCCTTGAGGGCAAGAGCGTCCTCGTCGCCGGCGGCGCGGGGGCGGTGGGGCACTTCACCATCGAGCTGGCACGCAGGTCGGGTGCCCGCGTGGTCAGCACCGTGAGTGGGCCAGAGAAGGGCGAGCTGGCGATCGCGGCCGGTGCCCATGCCGTCGTCGACTACACGGCCGACGGTGCGCTCGACCAGCTCACGGCGTTCGCGCCGCGGATGGACCGGATCGTCGAGGTCAACGTGGGCGCCAACCTGGCGATGGACCTCCAGCTCGCCGGACCGGAGACCACGATCGTCTCCTACGCCGCGAGCGGCACCGACCCGACGCTGCCCGTCCGGGCCTGCATGAGTGCGAACGTGACGCTGCGCTTCGTGCTGCTGTACGGCGTCCCTCGGCCCCAGCTCGAGTCGGCGGCGGTTGCGATCACCGAGGCGCTCGAGGCGGGCGCGCTCACCACGCTGCCCACGCACAGGTTCACCCTTGACGACATCGCCGCCGCTCACGAGGCCCAGGAGTCGAACGCCACCGGCAAGGTCCTGGTGGACCTGGCGTGAGCCGGCCGCGTTGGTGACAACACGCCGCGGGGTTATGTAGGTTGAGGCATGGCTGACGCACCGTCCCTCGAGTCGGAGACGCACCGCGGCGACGATCTCGTGACGCTGCGAGGAGTCAACAAGTGGTTCGGCGACCTTCATGTGCTGAAGGACATCGACCTCAGCGTGGCCAAGGGGGAGGTCGTCGTCGTCATCGGCCCTTCCGGGTCGGGCAAGTCCACGCTGTGCAGAGCCATCAACCGCCTGGAGCCCATCGACGAAGGCGAGATCCGGCTCGACGACACGCTGTTGCCGAGCGAGGGCAAGGAGCTCGCCAACCTGCGGGCAGAGGTCGGCATGGTGTTCCAGGCGTTCAACCTCTTCGCCCACAAGACGGTTCTCGACAACGTCGCCCTCGGGCCGATCAAGGTGCGCAAGCAGTCGTCCACCGAGGCCAGGGAGCGCGCCATGAAGCTGCTCGAGCGGGTCGGGGTGGCAGAGCAGGCCGGCAAGTACCCCGCGCAGCTGTCCGGTGGTCAGCAGCAGCGGGTGGCGATCGCCAGGGCCCTCGCGATGCAGCCCAAGGTGATGCTGTTCGACGAGCCCACGTCGGCGCTCGACCCCGAGATGATCTCCGAGGTCCTCGACGTGATGGTCGAGCTGGCGAAGGACGGCATGACGATGGTGGTCGTGACTCACGAGATGGGCTTCGCCAGGACCGCAGCGAACCGGGTCGTCTTCATGGCCGACGGCCAGGTCGTCGAGGAAGCCAGCCCGGAGGAGTTCTTCGACAACCCCCAGAGTGATAGGGCCAGGGACTTCCTCGGCAAGATCCTGAAGCACTGATGACAGCGACACGAGGAGGCGCTGACCCCTACAACGCAAGCCGGGCGACGCCCGGGGACGGCACGACAACGCAAGGGGACAACAGATGAGATTCAAGCAGATGAAGGCACTGGCGCTCGGCGGCGTGCTCGCTCTGGCGTTGACCGCATGCGGCGACGACGCCAGCACCTCCGGTGGCCACGTCGACGTCTCGGTGGCCGATAACCCCACGTTCGACGAGGGTACGACGATGGCGAAGCTGGCCGCGGCCGGCAAGATCACCATCGGGGTGAAGATCGACCAACCCGGCATCGGTTTCCTTCAGCCAGGAGACGACCTGCCTACGGGATTCGACATCGAGATGGCTCGCGTCCTGGCCGCCGGGTTGGGAATCGACGACAGCGGCATCACCTGGAAGGAGACGATCTCCGACAACAGGGAGCCCTTCCTCCAGGGTGGAGACGTCGACCTCGTGCTGGCGTCGTACTCGATCACCGACGAGCGTCGCGCGGTCGTGGGCCAGGCCGGTCCCTACTACGTGACCGGCCAGCAGCTGATGGTGCGTGAGGAGGACAAGGAGAAGATCGCCGGACCGGACGACCTCGCCGGGATCAAGGTCTGCTCGGTGAGCGGCTCGACGTCCCTCGACACCGCCGAGGCCAAGGGTGCCGACCCGGTTCCCCTCGACACCTACTCCGAGTGCGTCGACCAGCTGACGAACGGAACGGTCGACGCCGTGACGACCGACGGCGCGATCCTCCTCGGCTACGCGGCGGAGGACCCGGACGCGCTCGAGGTCGTGGGTGAGCCGTTCAGCGAGGAGCGCTACGGGGTGGGCTACAAGCTCGGCGACTCGGCGATGTGCACCTACATCACCGACACCCTGCAGGAGGCCATGGACGACGGCACCTGGAAGAAGGCCTTCGAGGAGACGCTGGGCAAGTCCGGCGTCGACACCCCGGAACCGCCGACGATGGACCCCTGTCAGTAGAAGGAGCCCGCCGGCTGGTGGCCCTTCATCGGGCCACCAGCAGGCGCTCCACACGCTGACCGAAAGGCGGCCCGATGAACGTCGTCATCGACAACTTCTCGCTCGTCGTCGAAGGCTTCGAGAAGACCCTGTGGCTGTTGCTCTGCGCGGGGGTGATCGCGTTCGTCGTCGGCACCGTGCTGGTCTCGATGCGGGTCTCACCCGTCCCGATCATGCGCGGCACGGGAACGGCGTACATCACGATCTTCCGCAACACCCCGCTGCTGCTCGTGCTGTTCCTCTTCAGGGACGCGTTCCCGCAGGTGGGCTTCACGTATGACGTCAACGACTACTTCAACTTCTTCTTCGTCGCAGCCACCGTGGGACTGGGTCTCTACACGGCGGCGTTCGTGTGCGAGGCACTGCGGTCCGGGATCAACTCGATCCCGGTCGGCCAGGCGGAGGCAGCCCGCTCGATCGGCATGACGTTCGGCCAGTCGATGACGAACGTGATCCTGCCCCAGGCGTTCCGGGCGGTGATCCCACCGCTCGCCAACACCTACATCTCCCTCGCGAAGAACACCAGCGTCGCCCTGGCGGCCGGCGTGACGGAGGCGAGCTTCCAGATGAGCAAGCTCCGCAACAACCACACAAGCGACCAGTGGTGGATCATCGCGGCGTTCGCGCTGGGCTACATGGTCATCGTCTGGTCGATCGCGGGCATCGCCCGCCTCGCCGAACGCCGAGCGAGGGTGAGCACATGAGCAGCGTCCTGTTCGACACACCAGGGCCGCGGGCGCGACGACGGCACCAGGTCTACGCGGTGCTGTTCAGCCTGCTCCTCCTCGCGATCGCGGCCTGGGTCGTGCAGCGGTTCCGCTCCGAGGGAGTGATGACGAGCACGGTCTTCAACGACGTCTTCCAGAACCGCAACATCCGATACCTGTGGGAGGGGCTGCAGGGCAC
>JBBJMF010000154.1:0-4353 GCA_037719575.1 Nocardioidaceae bacterium | reverse complement strand
GCCGCACACCCGTCGTCAGGTCCTTTTGCGGCCGGATGTCCTGATGATTTCGTTTCGGGGTCGGTTAGGCTGGAGGCGATGGGCACCACGCTCGGGGAGTGCCCGTCGTGTTGCCGCCCAGCCTGAACACGGTGTAGGCCTCGGTTCGCGCTCACGCTCGATGCGGTGTCGCTCACGTTCGACCCCGAATCGTCCGGGTCGTTGACTACGTCGGTGCCGCCACACGCGTCGATCCCGACGTCCCCTGCGGGGGTGGGGCGAGAGCCAAGCAGCAAACTACGCTCTCGCCCCGGTGCGGTCGGACGACACGCGCACCATGTCTACCTCCGTCAGACTCCTGACGCCAGCCCAGCTGGCGGCGTCGCCCGATCTCGATCGTTGTCGACCTCCGAGCTGTCCTTGCTGCGACGCTGTAGCGGGCCCCGGCCTCGTCGGTCTGCACGGGGACGGGCTGCGTCGGCGCTGGGTGACCTGCCCGGTCGTGGGTCCCGACCTGACCTTCGTGGATGTCCTGGCCTGCTTCCGACGCTTCTGGTGTCCCAGGTGCCGTCACGGGTGCCTCGTCGGACACCCGGGGATCGTTCCCAGGCTGCGGGCTTCGATCGCCACCGTTGCCGCCGCGGTGCGGGCGGCCGCTGCCCCGCCGCTCGGGGAGGGGCTGGCAGAGACCGAGGTCCGACGACGCCTCCAGGGCCACTCGGCGAAGGTGCCGATCTCCGAACGCGCTCGTTCGGGCGAGCCCCGCTGGATCGCGCTGCGTCGGTGGGTCGCGCGCCTCGAACGGTGGTGGCCCGCGCTCGTCCTGGTCGGCGACGGGTTCCGGGCTCGCGCTCTCGCCTTCACGGCTGCGATCGGGCCTGGTCTCTCGGTTGTCGCCTTCTTGGAGGCCGCCGTGCAGGCCCACCGCCGAGGAGCCGCCGCCATGTGACCGACGCCCGTGCAGCAGCCCCCACCGGGACGATCCGCGGCGAACTCCCTCGATGAGGTGAGACGCGAGCACCCGCCAAGGAGGTGTCCGTGAAGATCCCTGTCCCGTTGCCCACCCCGAACCACGCCGAGCAGGTCGCCCTGTTCCGACACGGCGTCGTCGGAGACCTGATCACGTCCGATCTCGAGATCGGCGCGCTCCAGGCCGAGCTGAAGAAGCGCGCCAAGCGCCGCTATCGCCCGCCTGGGGCGAAGGGAACCCGTACCTACCACTGGAAGACGTTCCAGCGGTGGCTCTACGACGGGCGCGAGGGGCTCGCCGCCCTGAAGCCCGAGTCCCGCGAGCGCGGCTTCGGCCTGGTCCTCGAGACGCAGGCTCGGGAAATGCTCCTCGACATGCGCCGGGAGCACCCGAACGCAGCCGCCGACCTCATCCTCGGCGAGGCGATCCGTCACGGCGTCGTGGCGAAGGACGCGATCTCGATCCCGACGCTGCGGCGACTCTTCGTTCGGGCGGATCTTCCCCGCGCTTCTCGGAATCAGGGGGAGAAGCGGCGCGATCGCCGTCGCTGGGAGGCCGACCGGCCCTGCAGGATCTGGCACGCCGACGTCTGCCATGTCTGGCGCCGCGAGGCAGACGGCACCGCCGTCAAGGTGTACGTCCACGGGCTGATCGACGACTGCAGCCGCTTCTGCCCGGGCCTGGAGGGACGGGAGGGGGAGACCGAGAACGATCTGCTCGCGCTGCTGGTCGAGGCCCTCCTCCGGTACCCCGCCCCGGACGTCCTGTACGTCGACAACGGGTCCACGTACCGCGGTGATCTGCTGACGCTCGCGCTGTCGCGGCTGGGGATCCGCGTGGTTCACCCCGAACCCTACGATCCGGAGGCGCGGGGCAAGATGGAACGGTTTTGGAGGACGCTCCGCCAGCGGATGCTCGACTTCCAGCCGCCCGGAGCCTCGCTCCACGACCTGAACGCAGCGCTCCTCGCCTGGCTCGACACCGACTACCATCCTCGCAAACACGGCGGCCTCCTCGGCGAGACCCCCCAGCGCCGGTTCCGGGACGGGATCCGCGCCCTCGCCGCGCCTCGGACGATCGCGGAGCTGGCGACCGCGCTCGAAGTTCCGCACAAGGCGACGATCCGCAAGGACGCCACCTTCTCCGTCGACGGGCAGCTCTACGAGGTCCGTGGTCGACACCTCGCCGGCAAGCGGCTCGAGCTGGCCCTCGACCCGTTCTCCGGTCGCCCGCTCCACGCGCGCCACGACGGCAAGCCGATCGTGTTCTCCGTCTGCGACCCCAAGGCCAACGCCCGTCGCTCGCGAGGGGAGGTCCAGGACGCCGCCGTCCAGCCCTCGACCCGGTTCGACCGGATCGCCGGCCTGCTCGCGGCCGCCAGGACGGTGCGCGATGAGTGAGGCGGTCCTCGCGCTCTTCGACCTGAAGCGCTGTCCCTTCGGTAAGGACCTCTCCGTCGACACGTTCTGGCTCGACCCGACCCGTCAGGCGGCGATCGAGCGCCTGTTCGACGCCGTCACCGGCCGGCGGCACTGCCTGGTTCGAGGTGAGTCCGGCGTCGGCAAGAACTGCGTCGTGCGGGGCCTGATGGCCCGTCTCCCGGAGACCCGCTTCCGACTCGTCTACATCAGCAACGTGACCGTCGGCAGGAGGGATTTCTATCGCCAGCTCTCTCTCGCCCTCGGCCTGGAGCCCCGGGGGACGGCCGCCGCGGTCTTCGAGGCCGTCCAGCGCGAGATCCGCAACGGCTGGCGGGAGCAGCGTGTGCACCCGGTCGTCGTCATCGACGAGGCCCACCTGCTGAACGACGCCACCTTGTCTCACCTGCACATCCTGGCCAACTTCGACCTCGACAGCAGTCCGCTGCTCTCGCTCGTCCTCGTCGGCCTCCCCGAGCTGCACGACCGGCTGAAGCTCGGCGTGAACCGGTCGCTCCTGACTCGGATCGGCACGATGGTCGACATCATGCCGACCTCGCCCGAACACACCGCATCCTACGTGCGCGCTCGCCTCGAATCGGCGGGGGCGAAGAGCGAACTCTTCGCCTCTGACGCCATGACCTTGCTTCACGAGCTTACGGCGGGCGTCCCTCGCGTAATCGACGCGATCGCGCTCGACGCCCTCGAGCTCGCGGGCGGCACCGGCGAGCGGCTCGTCACCCGCGCCTCGGTCCGGCGCGCCTGGCAGCAGAGCGTCTTCGCGTGACCCAGCGTCCCCACGACGCGGCAGGTCCGAGGATCGGGCCGGACGAGCGCGCAGTCCAGATCCCGAGCGTCCTGCAGGCCGCAGGCGTCCTCGACGGACTGCGTCGTCGTGGGGACCGCCTCGTCGGGCCGTGTCCGATCCACGGCGGCGACAACCCCACCGCGTTCTCGGTCGATCTCCGGCTCAATCGCTGGTTCTGTTTCACAGGCTGTTCGGCGGGTGGCGATGTCGTCGATCTCGTTCGACGCCTCCATCGCGTCGGGTTCCGGGACGCAGCCGCCCTCCTCGCCGGGCTGTCGGCCACCGGCGCGTCGCCACTTCCAGCGGCGTCCCCGACTGACCGGCCCGTCGAGCCGTTCCGTCCCTTCCGGCGTGCGATCCCGCTGAATCCCGAGTCCTCGTTTCTGCGCGGCAAGGGGATCTCGCCCGCGACCGCGGCCCACCACGACGTCGGCGCGTACGCCGGCGACGGTTGGCTGAAGGGGTGCGTCGGCCTTCGTCTCCACGACCCCACCGGCGGCCCGCTCGGCTACCTCGGCCGCGCCCTGGTCCCCACCCACCTCGGCCGATGGAAGGTCCCGCCGCGCCTCCCGAAGGCCCAGATCCTGTACAACTACCACCGCGTCGCGGCCCGCCGCCCACCGCCGATCCTGGCGGTCACCGAGTGCCCGTGGGGCGTCCTTCGGCTCGCTCAGCTCGGGATCCCGGCGGTCGCACTTCTGGGCGTGCACCTGTCGCCGGTACAACGCGAACTTCTCGCGAGATCCGAGCGCGTCGTCCTGATCCTCGACGGGGATCCCCCGGGGATCACGGCTGCGGCTCGCATCCGGGACACCCTTCGAGGCCAGACCGAAGCCATCATCGTTCGGCTACCTGACCGCCTGGATCCTGACGATCTCGCCGACCCGGAGCTGCTGGCTCTGGCCTCCCCCTCCTTCCTTCTTGACCAGCCAACCCCTCGAAGCGGCTCGACACCGCACAGGACATGATTGCGTTCGCCGCATCAGGCGTGGGCGGTAACAGCGCGAGCCTCGGGCGCATGCTCGTGTCCCTGGATCCGACAGCGCCTCGAATCGAAGTGGACGGCCACGTGTACAAGCGGCTCGCGCAGCGTGCGGAGAGCACGTACTACACGATGCGCGGGGAGGTGGTGCTCGACCGCCACCTGTATCGGCGGGCGGATGTGCGAAATGGCCCCA
>JBBJMF010000153.1:0-4368 GCA_037719575.1 Nocardioidaceae bacterium | reverse complement strand
CTCTTCTTCCCGGTCTTGCGCCGTCGCACGATCATCCGGTCGCTCTCCTTGTTCGCCCTGCGGGTCCGACCCTCTGGCTGGCCCCACGGGCTCACCGGGTGGCGACCGCCGGAGGTCTTGCCCTCACCGCCACCGTGCGGGTGGTCGATCGGGTTCATCGCGACACCGCGGACGGTCGGCCGCTTGCCCTTCCAGCGCATGCGGCCGGCCTTGCCCCAGTTGATGTTCGACTGCTCGGCATTGCCGACCTCGCCGATCGTGGCGCGGCAGCGGAGGTCGACGTTGCGGATCTCGCCCGACGGCATCCGCAGCTGGGCGTTGGGTCCGTCCTTGGCCACGAGCTGGACGCTCGCACCGGCGGATCGAGCGATCTTCGCACCGCCGCCGGGGCGGAGCTCGATCGCGTGGATGACCGTGCCGACCGGGATGTTGCGCATCGGCATGCAGTTGCCCGGCTTGATGTCAGCGCCCGGGCCGTTCTCGATCCGGTCGCCCTGCTTGAGCCGGTTCGGCGCGACGATGTAGCGCTTCTCGCCGTCGGCGTAGTGCAGCAGCGCGATCCGCGCCGTGCGGTTCGGGTCGTACTCGATGTGCGCGACTCGGGCCGGCACGCCGTCCTTGTCGTGGCGACGGAAGTCGATGATGCGGTACGCGCGCTTGTGCCCACCACCTTGGTGCCGGGTGGTGATGCGGCCGGTGTTGTTCCGCCCGCCCTTCCTCGGCAGCGGGCGCACCAGCGATCGCTCCGGCGTCGAGCGCGTGATCTCGACGAAGTCGGCCACGCTCGAGCCGCGGCGACCCGGGGTCGTCGGCTTGTACTTGCGGATACCCATGCTCGTCTCCAGATCCGTCCGGCGCCCTAGGACCCAGGCCCGGCGAACAGGTCGATGCGGTCGCCTTCTTTGACGCTCACGATGGCTCGCTTGGTGGCCACCCGGCGGCCGAAGCCGTACCGGGTGCGCTGCTGCTTACCACCGCGGTTGAGCGTGTTCACGCCGGTGACCTTGACGCCGAACACCTTCTCGACCGCGAGCCTGATCTCGGTCTTGTTGGCGTCGGTGCGCACCAGGAACGTGTACTTGTTCTGGTCGAGGAGGCCATAGCTCTTCTCCGACACCACCGGCGCGAGCAGCACGTCGCGCGGGTCGCCTGCGGCCATGCGGCTCACTTGTCGTCCTCCTCGGCCTTGTCGGTGGTCCCGGCTGGGGCGGCGAAGCCGGCACGCTCCGCATCCTCGGCCGTGGCGAACCACACCTCGGCGATGGTCTGCTCGTACCACGGGCTCTCGGTCGTGTGGAACTTCATCGAGTTCGCGTTGCCCTTGACGGAGAAGCCGTCCGGGGCGGCTCCGTCGGCCAGCGGCGCGGCCGAACCCGGCCCGTATGGGCCGATGGTCGCCTCGTCAGCCGGCTCGGCTGCCGCGACTGCCTTGACCGGCTCGGGGGCGACCGCCTTCTTCGTCGACTTCTTGGCCGGCTTTCGCCCGGCCGCCGCTGCCGGCTTCGTCGCGTCGACCTCGGTCACGCTCTGGCCGACTGTGGCGAGGAACTCGTCGAGCGCGCCGCGGGTGAACACCACGTCATCGCTCTTCAGCACGTCGTAGGTGTTGAGCTGGTCCGGCCACAGGGTGTGCACGCGGTCGACGTTGCGGAGGCTCTTCGCGGCGAGCAGGTCCTCGCGCTGCACCACGACGAGCACGTGCTTGCCTGAGCTGAGCCCGGCGAGCAGCGCGATCGCTCCACGGGTCGACGGCTTGTCGCCGTCGACGACGCCGCTCACGACGTGGACCCGACCCTCGCGGGCGCGGTCGGAGAGGGCGCCTCGCAGCGCAGCCGCCTTCATCTTCTTCGGGGTCCGCTGGGCGTAGCTGCGAGGTGTCGGGCCGTGTGCGACCCCGCCGCCGGCGTAGTGCGGGGCGCGGATCGAGCCCTGACGCGCCCGGCCGGTGCCCTTTTGCCGGTGCGGCTTGCGGCCACCGCCGCGGACCTCGCCACGGGTCAAGGTGGAGTGCGTGCCCTGGCGTGCAGCCGCGAGCTGCGCGACGACCACCTGGTGCATCAGCGGGATGTTCGCCTGCACGTCGAAGATCTCGGCCGGCAGCTCGACCCCGCCGTCGGTGCCGCCCGCGGGCGTACGGATGTCGATGCTCACGCCTCATCACCCCCGGCGGAGGCCTCGCTGGAGACCCCGCTCGATACGTAGCCGCGCTTGGCTGCGGTGTGAACGGTGACGAGTCCGCCGGTAGCGCCGGGGACCGCACCCTTGATCAGGAGGAGCCTGCGCTCGGTGTCGATCGCGTGCACCGTGAGGTTCTGGGTGGTGACGGTGTCGCTGCCCATGCGCCCGGCCATCTTCTGACCCTTGAACACGCGGGCAGGTGTCGCGCATGCGCCGATGGCGCCCGGCGAGCGGTGCTTCTTGTGCGTGCCGTGAGAGGCACCCAGACCGTGGAACCCGTGCCGCTTCATCCCGCCGGCGAAGCCCTTGCCGCGGCTGGTGCCGACGACGTCGACGATCTGGCCGGCCTCGAAGACGTCGACCGTGAGCTCCTGGCCGAGCGTGTGCTCGGCGGCGTCACCCGTGCGGATCTCCGCGACGTGGCGCCGCGGCGTGACACCGGCCTTGGCGAAGTGCCCGGCCTGCGGCTTCGTGGTCTTCCGCGGGTCGATCGCGCCGTAGGCGACCTGGATCGCGGAGTACCCGTCGGTCGCCGGGGTACGGATCTGGGTGACGACGCACGGACCAGCCTGGATGACGGTGACCGGCACGATCTGGCCGTTCGCCTCCCAGACCTGCGTCATGCCGACCTTCGTACCGAGAAGGGCGCGGATGACGGCGTTCTGGGCCGCCTTGGACCCAGTCTTGGACATGCTCGTTGCGCTCATCGTCTCAACCGCCTCAGAGCTTGATCTCGATGTCGACGCCGGCCGGCAGGTCGAGCCGCATGAGGCTGTCCACCGTCTTCGGGGTCGGGTCGAGGATGTCGATCAGCCGCTTGTGCGTCCGCATCTCGAAGTGCTCGCGCGAGTCCTTGTACTTGTGCGGCGAGCGGATGACGCAGTACACGTTCTTCTCCGTCGGCAGCGGCACCGGCCCAGCGACCTTCGCGCCGGTACGCGTCACCGTGTCGACGATCTTGCGCGCCGAGCTGTCGATGATCTCGTGGTCGTAGGCCTTGAGCCGGATCCGGATCTTCTGTGCCGCCATGGTGGTCTCGGGTTCCTTCGCGATCGTCGATCGGGCGCGTGGCTGGCTTTGACTGCCCCCGCCAGGGCACGTGCACCAGCGGAGTCGTCGTGGTCGGAGTAACGGATGGTGGTCCAGAGCTGGGCGCGCCCGCGCCGAGTCCCGGTGCACACGCGGTCGGGCGTGTCGGGCCTTGGGGCGGAGAGCTCCGGTGCGAGGTTCAGCGGCTGGGCCCTCGGTGACTCGAGGGTCCAGCCGCCAAGGCCTGACTACCTTAGCAGAGCAGCGGTGCGGTTCTTACTTGGTGATCTTGATGACCCGGCCGGCGCCGACGGTCCGGCCACCCTCACGGATCGCGAACTGGAGGCCCTCGTCCATGGCGATCGGCTGGATGAGCTCGACCGACATCGCGGTGTTGTCGCCCGGCATCACCATCTCGGTGCCCTCGGGCAACGTCACCACCCCGGTGACGTCCGTCGTCCGGAAGTAGAACTGGGGCCGGTAGTTGTTGAAGAACGGCGTGTGCCGGCCACCCTCGTCCTTGGACAGGATGTACACCTGGGCCTCGAAGTTCGTGTGTGGCGTGTGGGTCCCCGGCTTCACGATGACCATCCCGCGCTCCACGTCCTCGCGCTTGGTCCCGCGAAGCAGCAGCCCGACGTTCTCACCCGCGCGACCCTCGTCGAGGATCTTGCGGAACATCTCGACCGCGGTGACGGTCGTGGTCTGCTTGGTCTCGCGGATGCCGATGATGTCGACGGTGTCGTTCGTCTTGACGATGCCGCGCTCGATCCGGCCGGTCACAACGGTGCCGCGGCCGGTGATCGTGAAGACGTCCTCGACGGGCATGAGGAACGGCTTCTCGGTCTCGCGCTCCGGCGTCGGGATCGACTCGTCCACGGCGTTCATGAGGTCGAGCAGCTTCGCGCCCCACTCGGCGTCGCCCTCGAGCGCTTTGAGCGCCGACACCTGGATCACCGGCAGGTCGTCGCCGGGGAAGTTGTAGGTGCTGAGCAGCTCACGTACCTCGAGCTCGACCAGCTCGAGGATCTCCTCGTCGTCGACCATGTCGGCCTTGTTCAGAGCCACCACGATGTACGGGACACCGACCTGGCGAGCCAGGAGCACGTGCTCCTTGGTCTGCGGCATCGGGCCGTCGGTCGCCGCGACCACGAGGATCGC
>JBBJMF010000152.1:0-4395 GCA_037719575.1 Nocardioidaceae bacterium | reverse complement strand
CACGGTCGATGACGGCCAGGAACTTCAAGAACTCGCTGTGTCGATGCTTCGGCAGGCGATCTCGCCGGGTCGCAAGGCCAGCGAGTTGACGGCGCAGCCGCTGGCGCGAGAGATCACCGCCCGGGTGGCTGCGTTGGACGGCGTCGACACGGCTGAGCACAAGGCCGCTGACTCGAGCTGATTGCGCGGCTGCCACACGCGCAAGCGCTCCTCTGCGGAATGTCGTCGAGAGGTCTACCGTGGTCGCAAGACAAGGCCGACCTGTGATGGAGGTAGTGACTCATGAACCTCTTTCGTACCAAGACAATCGAGCAGTCCATCGCCGACACCGAGGAGCCCGACCACCAGCTCCGAAAGGAGCTCGGACCGCTTCAGCTGACGGTCTTCGGAGTCGGCGTGATCATCGGTACAGGCATCTTCGTGTTGACGGGCGAGGCCGCGGGAGAGAAGGCGGGTCCCGCCGTCGCGCTCTCGTTCGTCTTCTCGGGCATCGCCTGTGCTTTGGCAGCCTTGTGCTACGCAGAGTTTGCCAGCACCGTGCCGGTGGCCGGCTCGGCGTACACCTTCTCCTACGCCAGCCTTGGTGAGCTCGTCGCCTGGGTCATCGGCTGGGACCTGATCCTCGAGCTCGCTCTGGGAGCGAGCACGGTGGCGGTGGGGTGGTCGACCTACTTCGCAGACGTGATGGAGCAGGCGGGGATCACTCTCCCGGCCTCCACGTACGGTGCCGAGCCCGACCTCGTCCCGAACCTCGTCGCCCCCGCGATCGTGCTCATCCTGACAGCCGTCATCTGTTTGGGGATCAAGGTCTCCTCGCAGTTCAACTTCGTGATGGTCGTCGTCAAGCTCAGCATCATCTTGCTCGTGATCGTCGCCGGGTTGTTCTTCATCAAGTCAGGGAACTACTCACCGTTCATCCCGCCTTCAGGTTCTGAGGCTGCCTCAGGGGCGGCACCGACCGAGTCCTTGTTGCAGGATCTTGGGTTCGCACCCGGAGCCTTCGGCTTCAGCGGCATCTTCACCGGTGCCGCGCTGGTGTTCTTCGCCTACATCGGGTTCGACATCGTGGCGACTGCGGCCGAAGAGACGAAGAACCCCCAGCGTGACATGCCGATCGGCATCCTCGCTTCGCTTGGCATCTGCACCGTGCTGTACGTGGCGGTGTCGCTCGTGGTGACCGGGATGGTCGACTACACCGAGATCGAGATCGACGCCCCGCTCGCGGCGGCGTTCCGCTCGGTGGGGCAGCCAGGCATCGCGACAACGATCTCGGTAGGGGCCCTGATAGGTCTCACGACGGTGATGATGATCCTGTTGCTCGGACAGAGCCGGGTCTTCTTCGCCATGAGCCGCGACCGGCTGCTGCCACCCGCCTTTTCGAAGGTGAGCGAGCGCTTCGGGACTCCGATCCGTACGTCGATCACCACGGGTGTCGTCGTTGCGTTGATCTCGGCGTTCGTGCCGCTGACCGAGCTGGCCGAGCTGGTCAACATCGGGACGCTGTTCGCGTTCATCCTCGTCGCCATCGGCGTCTTGGTGTTGCGACGGACGCGCCCCGACCTGGAGCGGGCGTTCCGGTGTCCCGCCGTCCCGCTCGTCCCGATCCTCGCCGTCCTGGCGGCGTTCTACCTGATGCTCAATTTGGCGGCGGCGACCTGGGTCCGGTTCTTCGTGTGGATGGCGCTCGGCTTCGTCGTGTACTTCGTGTACAGCGCGCGTCACAGCCGGCTCGTGACGGATCCGAACTACTCGCGCGATGCAGACACGGCCGCCGCGAAACGCCGCGAGTCCTAGCGGCGGAGCGCAACGCCTCTGAGCCGCAGCCGGGACGCCCCTAGTCGCTCGCACCGATCGGGAATTGCACGTCTCGAGGGAGAGCGACGGATTCCGCCGCGACAGTGCACGTGCCCGCTGCGACTGAACACGTGAGCAGGTCGAAGGGCTCCTTCATGACATTTCCATGCTTGATCCCCACCGCCGTGAAGGAGTCGTCGTCGGACCACTGCACGACGGCGATGAAGGAGTACTCGTCGGCCGCAGGTGTGACGTCCTTGCCGGTCGCGACGTCGTACACCTGCTCCGAGTCGTTCGCGTCCGTCGCCACATAACCGGCATCGGGTGACAGGTCCGCGTGACCGTAGCCGGGCACGACCGGCCCCTTGGCCTCCGGGTCAGGGCTGATCGTCATGCTCTGGTCGTCGAACGACATGCGCACCAGCGTGCCGTCTGCGACGTCTCCCAACCAGTTGGTGCTGGCGCCCGCCTTGACCACCTGGCTGCGGCCGCTGTCGACGTCGTAGCTGACGACTCCGTCGGAGGTGTGCCAGTACGCCGTCGAGCCGTCGAGGGCGAGCACCGCCAGCCGGTCGAACTCGCCGACGTCTCTGCCCTGCTGAGGCTGCTTGACGCTGGCGACCTCGCTGCGCAGCGCGGTGTCGTAGACCTTGAACGTCGACGCGTCGGTTTCGAGCCAGGTGATGTACGGCCCGGTGTCGGCGGCGGCGAGCAGCGTCCCATAGGGCTGGTTGGTCTGGCCGATCACGCCAACGTTATCGCCGGTCGTCAGGTAGACCGTGCCGCCCTTATCGGTGAACACGAACCCGTCGTCGGTCTGCACGAACGACGAGATCGAGTGCGGAGACACGTCGATCTGTTTCGTGCCGTAGTGGATGACTGGCCCGTTGGCGTACGTCGTCGTGCGCTCCTCGAAGCCGCCGCCGGTGGCGGGCTGGATCCGGTCGGGCTGCGACAGCTCGTCGTTGTCGCCGACGCTCACAGCGGCGACGGCGACCACCGTGGCCGCTGCGGTGGCGGCGACCGCGGTGACGATGCGGTTGCGGCGGATCCGCTTGTCGCCGTTCGTGACGATGCTTGCAGGTCGAGGCGTGGTTGTTCCGTGGCCCCTGCCCGCTCGTTCATGACGTCCTTCAACAGCTCGCTCATCGTCCTACGCCATTCCGTTCGGCTCGTCCGTGACGAGCGTGATGTCTGTGCCCAGGGCCGCGCGAAGCCTCTTGAGCGCGTCCGACACCTGGCTCTTGACTGTCCCCACCGAGCAGCCGAGTGCGTCGGCGGTCTGCACCTCGGTGAGGTCTTCGTAGTAGCGCAGCACGATGGCGGCACGCTGACGGGGAGCCAGTCGCTGAAGCTCCTGCCACAACCAGTCCCGTTCGGTGAGGTCCTCCGTGGGGCCTAGTGTTGTGTCGCCTATTTGACAAGCCGGTGTTGGTTTAGACTTGGGTTATGTCGAAGCCTGCTGCTGCGTTGGTCGTCTCGGAGAGTCAGCGAGAGGTGTTGGTGAGGTTGTCGCGATCGCGGACGGCACCGCATCGTCAGGTGCAGCGGGCTCGTGTTCTGCTCTTGGCCGCTGATGGGGTGGCCAACGCGCGGATCGCCTCTGAGATGGGGGTGACGCCGATGACGGTGCGGTCGTGGCGGAGCCGATTCGAGGCCGAGGGGTTGGCCAAGTTCGGCAAGGTTGCGCGGGGACGTGGCCGCAAGGCCACGATCCCTCAGGAGGTGATTGACCGGATCGTCGAGTTGACGCAGAACTCAACCCCTGTTGGCGAGACCCATTGGAGCACCCGCACGATGGCCGAAAAGGTCGGTGTCTCCAAGGACACGGTCCAGCGGGTGTGGTCGGCTCGAGGACTCAAGCCCCATCTGGTCAAGACGTTCAAGCTCTCCACCGACCCGCGCTTTGAGGAGAAGCTGATCGACGTGGTCGGTTTGTACCTGAACCCCCCAGAGAAGGCGATCGTGTTGTGCGTGGACGAAAAGTCGTCCGTGCAGGCTCTGGACCGCACCCAGCCGTCATTGCCGATGGTCAAGGGCCGCGCGGCGACCATGACCCATGACTACAAGAGGAACGGGACCACGACCCTGTTCGCCGCCCTGGACGTGCTGACCGGCACGGTGATCGGATCGTGTCTGCCGAAGCATCGACACAGCGAGTTCTTGAAGTTCCTGGCCGTCATCGACCGTGAGGTTCCCAAGGGGCTCGATGTGCATCTGATCCTGGACAACTACTCCACGCACAAGCACGCGAACGTCCAAGCCTGGCTCGAGAGACACCCCCGTTTCCAGTTGCACTTCACCCCGACATCGTCCTCATGGTTGAACCTGGTCGAACGCTGGTTCCGGGAACTCACCGACAAGGCGTTACGTCGTGGAGTGTTCCACTCCGTGCCCGACCTGATCGCCTCGATCGAGACCTACCTGAACGCGCACAACAAGAACCCGAAGCCGTTCGTGTGGACCGCCACCGCCGACGACATCCTCGCCAAGGTCGCCCGCGGACGCGTGACCCTGCAAGCAGTTACTCAAAACTGAGACACACCACTAGCCGCGCGTCTCACCGGCGTCGAAATCCTCCGGCTTGATCTGGTCGAGAAA
>JBBJMF010000151.1:0-4436 GCA_037719575.1 Nocardioidaceae bacterium | reverse complement strand
GGCACACCAACTCGCGGGCCGAACCGAGGTCAACCGCAGGGGTGGCGGGGGCGTGGCGGTGACAGCCCCTGGAACGCTCGCCGGGCATGACTTCGTCTTCACGGCCTTACCCTCAGTGTTTGATACCTCTTCTAGTTCATCTTCGTCAGCGTCGGCGCCCTGCCCGTCGTCGGGTATGCTGACGCTGTCGAGGTCGGTGACGATGAGACACGTCAGACCGATGAAATCGATCAGCTTCTGGAACCTGTGAGCGAACGCACCACCCACTTCCAAGATTGTCAGGTGGCACTGGTTGCACTCCTTGCCGATGATCAACGGGAGCAGGAGCCGTTCGACGTTGCCCTCCACGAGGATGGCCGCGTCGGCGAAGAACAGGTCGCAGTGGGTGAGTTTGAGATACTGGAGTAGGAAGTCGCGTGTTGTGTCCTCCTCCTCGTCGTAGAACGTCGACAGGTTCTTGACTTCGGTGTAGTGGAACTCGTCGTCGCCTTTGAGGCGGCAGAAGTACCGAATGAATCGGAAGTCCTCGTAGACGATGTGGGACGAGTGCGTCGTGACCACGAACTGTGTGCCGAGGCCGTCGATCGCGTCTCCGACGATCTCTCGTATGTGCCGAACGAAGACCTGCTGAAGCTGAGCATGTAGGTGCGACTCGGGTTCTTCGATCATGACGATGTGCACCGGCGGTCGCGATTCTTTGGAGTCCATCCATGCCTGATGGACGTCGAGGATCTCGACCACCATGTAGATGAGGTTCTTGAATCCCAGGCCGTTGTACTTGTCGGGCAGAGTGATCAGTACATTGCTGTCGGCGTCAGGCACCACGCCGGCGACTGCGTAGTGGACCTGGGCGCTGCCGCTGAGCAGACTGTCGGCCTTGAGGTCGGTCCTGATCACTAGGTCAGGGTTGGTGAGCGCCACAGCCATGCTCGCTCGACTGGCTGGCGATGCCCGGCACACCCGCGACATCGATCTTTACCGGTTGGACAGCGACCTGATCGCCGCCGAGGACGCGCTGCGGACCGCGGCCACCGTCGACGCGGGCGATTTCTTCCGTTTCGCGCTCAGCCCCGCCCGACGCATCACGCAGGACAGGCACACAGTGAGGGTGCCGGTCGTCGCGTACCTCGGAGTGCGCGAGTACTCCCGCTTTCACGTCGACCTCGTCACCGACCTCACGATCACCGCACCGCCCGACGAGGTGATGCCCCTCGTTTCCCTCGCTTTGGTCGGAGCTATGACCACCACCTATCGCGCCTACCCGATTGCCGACCACATCGCCGACAAGGTCTGCGCAATGATTGAGGTCCATCCTCGAGCGGATGGGCGAGCGCAGGCGAGTACCCGCTACCACGACCTGGCCGACCTGGCCACGTTCGCCCGCACCGCGTTCCCCAAGGCCGACGCGCTCACCCGAGCTCTCCGCTCGGAGGCCACGCAACGAGGCCTGGAACTACCCACCCAGCTCAGCATTCCCGGCCCCAGCTGGGGACCAGGGTACGCCCAGGTGGCACGAGACAACCCGAGACTCGTCGACCGCGATCTTGCTCAAGCGCTCGCGGTCGCGGCCGCGCTGATCGACCCGATCCTCGCCGCGAGCGCCACCGGAACCTGGGATCCCGGCCGTCAAGGGTGGTGCTGCCCGTGAGATCGACATCGCTGTCTTTACGGGGCACCGACGCGAGACCACCGGGACCGTGTCGCGGGTCGCCAGCGTCCGCTTGAGGTTCGGCTTACGGGACGCCGGGCACGGAGTGCTTAGACAGCGCGGCCGTCACCGAGCTGGAGGGTCAGGACCTGTCGACCCGTCGGACGGCGACCCGGCGAGCGGGTCGTCGGCCTGGAGCGCGTGACGTCTCGCAGACCGTGATAGGAGCCGGTCGCGCGGGGCGTGCCGATTCAGGTGAGCTCGACGTCGACCTCCTGGGCCGCTTCCTCCACACTGCCGATGACCGCGTGGAGGAAGTCGTTCTGGTCTGGGGACGGCGCCGCCCCGGGCACCGGCACGTTCCGACCGAGGATGTCGTCTGAGATGCGCCGGGCCCGGACGAAGGTCGAGCCGCTTCCGCTCAGGGAGTAGGAATCCTGCCAGGAACGCTGGGGCCGGACCGACAGCCGCTCCCGGATGGGTGCGGGGAGCCTCTTGGAGATCGCCTGTGAGAACTCGTCAATCACCCTTGTCACAATGACGTCATCAGTGGGCCGGCCGCCCGTCCAACGCAGCGGCGCCTCGAGCGTCTTGTAAATCTCATCCTTGAGGAGCTCACGTAGGTCGGAGGCGGGGCGAAGCTTGTCGTAGAAGTCCGCGGTTCCTTCGGCGTAGCGCCGGTTGAGGGCCTTGACTCGGGTCCAGTGCGCCTTGTCAACGTCCGGTACGGACGTGACCCCGAGGATAGCCCTCCATCGCCGGTGAAATGACGCAACGGCTGCGGTGACTGCGAGTACCAGGTTCGTCTTGTCGTACACGGGCCTCCCGGGTCCAAGCTCGGGCCGGTCGGTGACCTGTTCGATCACCGTCAGCATCTTCTGAAGCTGGTCGATCGACCGGCGACCGGTCACGGCCGCGGGGTCGAGGGGCTTGTCGATGTCCGCGAGAAAGACCCTGTTGCCCCCGAGGCGTCGGCGCAGGGCCCGCTCAGACCGAGGGCCGAAGTCTTCGCGCAGAGTCGCTAGGAGGTTCTCGGCGCTGGCGAGGATGTGCCGCGCCCGGTCACTCGGGGTCTGCAGGTTGTCGCCCGTCACCTCGTCGAAGTGCGTGAAGCAGAAGATCAGCTTGTCGGTGTTTCCTGAGGTCAGAATCGACCGGATCGCGGACGCGGGAGCCGCTTGGACGGGCTGGCTCGCGTCGTCGACCAGGAGCACCGCGTCGACCTCCTCGATGGTCTTCGCGACGGCAGTAGGCAGCGCTGCGGACGACTTTGGGGTGTGGCCGAGCCCCTCCCCATCGATCAGGACGAGCTTCGGCGCGGGCCCTCTGAGCCAGGTCGGGCGGAAGGGGCCGGCCACGCGGATGCCGTTCACGAGCGGGCTGAGCAGGTGACCGAACATCGGGGCGTAGTTGGAGGAGAAGCGGTTGACGGCGCGCAGGAACGCGACCCTGTCCTCGCTGTCCCAGGCCCAGGTCGAGGGCCATCCCTGCCTATCGCGCTTGACCATGCCGACGGACAGTGCGTCGAAGCGCTTTTCGATCTCGTCGAGCAGGCCGTCGATGATGGCGTTGAAGCGCTCGTCGGCGCGGAGGATCTTATCGAGCTCCTCATCCAGGATTTCCCTGGCCACCCGCTCGTCGTCCTCGTTCGCAACGTTCAGCTGCGCGCGGGTGGCATCGCCGTGCTCGGCGATCAGCGCCTTGAGTGTCGCGAGGGCGTTGTCGACGACCGTGGCGGTCGCCACCAGGTCAATGCCGGCGAGGCCCTCTGGCTCAGCGTCGAACTCCTGCTCGGGTCCGGCCTGTCCGTCATCCGGCCCGCCCAACTCGTCCACGTCAGTGAAGTCGTCGAGGTCATCAAGGTCATCAAACCCGTCGTAGGCCGATGACTCCGAGACCGACTCGGCGGCATCGCGATGGCGCCCGAGGACATAACTGAAGCGGAAGCGCTGGTTCTCATGGTCGAGCAGCATCCCCCGAAGGTCCTTGTCGCCGGCGCCCCGGAAGGCGGCGAGCGCCGCCTTGGATGCGCAGTCCACGAGGTGGTCGACGACCTCGTCGCGGGAGCAGAACGTGACGACGGCTCTGAATGGACCTTCCGCTAGCACGATTTCGGTATCCGCGACGGTGGTCTTGGCCGTGGACGTGGACGGGAAGCGGTCCCTTACGGGGTCGGTTCCCAGCAGCTGGCGGACGACGGTGGTCTTGCCGGCGCCCGTGGTTCCGAGCAGCAGGACGCGCCGGTATCCCTGTTCGGTCGTCGGCAGCGGGATGACGCCGTCCCTGAGGACAACCGACGGTGCCAGAGTGGCAAGCTCCATGCCATCGAAGAACGCCGAGACAACCCGGGGATCGAACCGCCCCTCGGCTGTGCCGCGGGCGGAAAGATTCCAGTACTCCTCGGTGCTCAACAGCATGTCGAGCTCGGCGACGAGCGCGTCGGCCTCCTGCCCGTCGCTCGTCCCCAGCCCCCGGCGCACGCGGCGCCCGGGCCGCCCGGTCGTTGGGTCCAGGCGGACCGGGTGTCTGAAGATCACCGAGTAGCGATAGCGGCCCTTGTCGCGCGTCTTGCTCGCTGTGTAGTAGCGCATCGTTGCCTCCCGTGTTCCGGACGTGTTCCTGGCACAGAGACTGATGCCTGTCGTACTGTCTGTCAAGCCGCTAAGGAACACGTCGGGAACACGGGGTGTGCACTGCCCGAGCCGCCCCGTCCATCGGCCGATGACGGTGACGGTGACCGTGACCGAGCATGGCCGGGTCATCGCTCGTATCGTTCCCGCCGTGGCTC
>JBBJMF010000068.1:0-15965 GCA_037719575.1 Nocardioidaceae bacterium | reverse complement strand
CAAAACCGCTGCCCTCTAGTCCATGACAATCCAGCAGCGTCCACGAAAGTCGCACTCTCGTGTTAGCAAGCCGTTAGCAGACTCAGCGCCCCGGCTCGGATCGTAGACAACCGGACTGCCCAGGTGCATGATGTATGGCAAGCGGTCCCGCCCGGTGTTGACGCACCGAACGGGACCTAGGAACCCCTACAGCTAGGTAGGAATCCCATGGCAGCATCTTTGCTCATGCCCGACCGGTCACGCGACCGTCGGGCATGCTGCGTCTCCGGGAGACTTTCCTACGGTGGGGAACTACCGATCGGAGACATCCGCATGACCACAGCAACATCCCCCGACCGCCAGCCCGCTTATCTGCCCCTCGTGGTGCGTCAGACACCTTGAGAGCGCCGATGACCCATCGGTCGTCCACGAGGGACCGACCAGCTACTTCGGCGACCACGACGAATGCCCCGGCGACTATCAGGGTGTCCATGTCGGGCTCGAGACCGACTGGACACAGCCTGGTCTGTGGCCTCCGCGAATCAGCATCTGTGCGACTGCCGGTGAGCTGACGGCCGACCAGGCACGCGCTCTGAGTAGCCACCTGTTGAAGTTGGCCGACGTCGCTGAGCAGGAAGTGGAGGTCACGGCATGACGACGACCCGTCCAGCAGACAGCGACACCGACCAGGCAGCCCCAGCGAGCTGCGTGGTGAACGGTGTCACCCACAACTTCGTGAGTCACACCAAGCCCCTCCCGTGGACACATCACCCGGATGAGGACTGGTCAACCGCGGACATCTGTGTCGACGCCACGGCCTCGCGCCGGGGGCATCACATCCGGCTGAACGTAGGTATGGGGCCGGGGTCGGACCCCGTGTGTCTCACGGGCGCTCAGGCTCGTGGCCTAGCCCAACTGCTCCGGGGAGCCGGGAAGGCCAAGCGTGCGGCAACTCTGCTCGACTTGTTCGCGGAGCAGGCCGATGCAGCCATGCCGGAGCCCCTACGCAGCCGGTATGCGATCGCGGCGGCGGTTGGGGATGCGCTGCGATACCGGTACAGCTGGAGCGAAGCCGCTGACGCGTGCGGCTTGACGCTTCAAACGATGCAGGACCGCCTCGAGGGTCGCTCACCATTCGAGGTCGCAGAGCTGGCCGCACTCGCCAAACTCACGGCGCCGACATCACGGAATGGCTTTCTGCCTGACGGGGCCCTCCGGGACCCGACCGGCGGTGCTGGCCCTGGGTGCAGGACCACCGCTGAGCGCCGGCGACGACATGTTGGCCTATCGAGTGGATCTTCATGAGAACCGCTCGATATGAACCCCCTTCGCCCGCGCAGGTCGGTCCATGACATGTGACTGTCCAACGCGTTGGACAGTCTCGAAACGTCGCAGGCGCGACGTTTGCGGGTCGCAACCTGGTGTAGTTCGCCAACCGAACATCACCAGTGTTTGCGGAACTCGCACAGGACGCGAGCAGGAGACCCCGCCAGGCACGGGCGGGGTCTCCCATGCCTCGCTGGCACAGCCGCGCTGATGGCGCTACGTTCGCCTTACACGACCAGGAGGTGGCCACCATGGCGAAGGGCGACATCGAGACCTACTACGAAGACGGCCAATGGAAGTCCAAGGTCGAGGGCCGTGAACGTGCAGCCCGCGTGGGCGGTACCAAAGCCGAGCAGACGGCAATCGGCCGCCGGTTGGCTCAGGACCATAAGGGTGAGCACATCATCAAGAACGAAGACGGCACCATCGGCGAGAAGAACAGCTACGGCAACGACCCCTACTCGCCGAAGGGCTGACGGTCGCTGGCGAAGAAGAAGTCACACTAGTTCGTTGAGTTTCACGGCTTCCGCCGCGCCGTGACCTCGAGCTGTGCCTGCCGGTACAGCCTGGTGCCATCACGGTGCCGCACGTAGGGGAGCCGGTCGGCGGCGGCGATCATCGACCAGCTCGCCCAGCGCCGGCGTGCAGAGACGTGGCTGGCAGCCGAGCTGGGGATGTCCCTCGGCTCGCTTTCGTCACGTCTGACGGGCCGGGCTCCACGCCGTCCGCTTGTGAAACTCAGATGTAACAAGACACTCGGAAACGATGCGCAACACTGACAAGCGACGGAAGCCATCTCCCCAGGTCAGCACGTGCCTACGCCTATCACCGCTGGTCAGTGATGTGGCTTTCTCAGAAGTTGATCATGTGACCGGCGACGCCGTGGATTGCCTCTTGCAGAGCCTCGCCGAGGGTCGGATGCGCGTGGATGTTGCGTGACGCCTCGGTGGCCGTCAGATCCCACCGCTGGGCGAGTGTCAGCTCCGGCAGAAGCTCGGTGACGTCGGGTCCGATGAGGTGGGCGCCGAGGAGCTCGCCGTACTCCGCATCGGCCACGATCTTGACGAAGCCGCCGGCGTCACCGAGCCCGTGTGCCTTTCCGTTGGCCATGAAGGGGAACTTCGCGACCTTGGTCTCGTGCCCGCGCTCCTTGGCCTGCTCCTCCGTGTAGCCGAAACTGGCGATCTGGGGCTGGCAGTACGTCGCTCGCGGGACCATGACGTAGTCGATCTCCATGGTCTCCGCGCCGGCGATCGTCTCGGCCGCCACGACACCCATCGCCTCGGCCGCATGCGCGAGCATCAGCTTCGCGGTCACGTCGCCGATCGCGAAGATGCCGTCGACGTTCGTGCGCATGAAACCGTCGATGTCGATGGCGCCGCGCTCGGTGAGAGCGACGCCGGTGTTCTCGAGGCCGTAGCCCTCCGTTCGGGGCGCAAACCCGATGGCCTGCATGACCTTGTCGGCCTCGAGGGTCTGCTGCTTGTCACCCTTCGTGACCGTCACCTTGACCCGCTCGCCGCTGTCGTCGATCGCGTCGACGCGCGTTGACGTGTGGACGGTGACACCGAGCTGCTTGTAGCGCCTGGCGAGCTCTTTGGAGACCTCCGGGTCCTCGAGCGGCACCATCCGGTCGAGGAACTCCACGACCGTGACATCGACGTCGTAGTTTGCGAGCACGTAGGCGAACTCCACGCCGATCGCGCCGGCGCCGGCGATGATGACAGACCCGGGAAGCTCGGGCGTCATGATCTGCTCCTCATAGGTCACGACACGGTCGCTGAGCGAAGTACCGGGAAGCAGCCGGGTCGTCGCACCAGTGGCGACGATGCAGCTGTCGAAGGTCAGCTTCTCCTCGCCACCCGAGCTCAGCGCGACCGTCATCGACTTCGCGTCGTCGAAGGTGCCCAGTCCGTCGTACTCGGTGATGGCGTTCTTCTTCATCAAGAAGTGCACGCCCTTGACCCGTCCTTCGGCGACGGTGCGACTGCGCTCGAAAGCCGCACCGAAGTCGAAGCTGGCATCGCCGGAGATGCCAAATGTCTTGGCCTCCTTGGTGAAGATGTGGGCCAGCTCCGCGTTCCGGAGCAGCGCCTTGCTCGGGATGCACCCGACGTTGAGGCAGACACCGCCCCAGTACTTCTTCTCCACGATCGCCGTCTTGAGCCCAAGCTGCGCAGCACGGATCGCGGCGACATAACCCCCGGGACCTGCACCCAGCACCACGACGTCGACGTGAGTAGTCATAACCTCAGCCTATCGTCGCAGCGGCCTCCGCCCGTCGGGTCGAGGCTCTTCATCACATGGGTGCGGGACCGCTGGGTCCTCTGCGTAAGGTCGCGATGTGAGCGCGACAGGTCAGCCCGTGGATCCGCCTCCTCCCCAGCCGACGCTGCGCGGTGGTGACGTCGTCCTGCGACCGTGGCACGTCGACGACATCGAGCCGGCCAGGCTTCAGCACGACACGGAGATGGCGCACTGGTTCGGGTTCGACGCCGTGACCCCTTCCGCACAACGGCACGGCGCGTGGATCGAGGACTCGCGTGTGAAGTACGCCGCCGGTCGTCACACGGTCGTCTTTGCGATCGAGCATCGAGGCGAGATCGCCGGCAGCGTCGATGTCAGGCAGCGAGGAGACGCCGTGGGCAACCTGTCCTGGGCGGTCTACCCGGCGCACCGGGGCCATGGCGTCGCAACGCGCGCGGTGCGCCTGCTCATCGACTACTGCTTCCATGAGCTCGGACTGGTTCGGGTGCAGGCGGCCGTCGAGGTCGGTAACCTCGCGTCGCTGCGTACGGCGGGTCGAGCCGGGCTCCGCCGGGAGGGGGTGGCGAGAAGCTCCGAGACGACGGGGGACCGCCGACCCGACTTCGTCTGGCTCGCCAGGCTCAGCTCCGACCCACCGCCGCAGAGCCCGGAGGGGTTCCGCGGCGTGCTCAACGCGGCGTTGCCCATGAAGCACGTCATCACCCAGGGCCTCATCCGGAGCGACACCGGCAAGATTCTTCTCTGCGAGCTGACGTACAAGCGCGAGTGGGACCTCCCCGGCGGCATCGTCGACCCGCTCGAGTCCCCGTCCCAGGCACTGTCGCGAGAGGTCCACGAGGAGCTCGGCCTGACCCTGCCCAACCTCGGGCTCCGTCTCGTGAACTGGCTCCCGCCCTGGCGAGGATGGGACGATGCCTGCCTGTTCGTCTTCGACCTCGGCATGCACGCAGAGTCGCTGATCGACAGTGTCGCCCTCGAGCCGAGGGAGATCCGCGCCGTCCACTGGTGCTCTCCCGTGAATGCGGCCGCGCACGTCGCGCCGTACCTCGCCGCCCTGCTTCCGCATCTGCTCGACCCGGCCGGCGGCACGACGTACCTCGAAGGCGGTTGTGAGCCGGGCAGGTGATCAGCCGACGGCCGGGCGGAAGCGCTTGATGCTGTAGACCAGAAGCACCAGCGCAATGAGACCCGATGCGATGATGCTGCTGCCGGTGGGCCAGCCACCGAAAGGCAGGTCGGGGCCGATCGGGCCCGCCGTCGGGATGGGCGGGTCGATGCACCAGATGACTCCGACGGCGATCACCGCGCACGCGCCCAGGGCGCTCATGACAATTCGGGGGTACGACGACACCCCCTGCCTGGCCACCTCGAACGCCTTGTCCTTGACCGGGTCGACGCGCCGCTCGGCCCAGTCGTACTCCTGTGACAGCACGACGAGTCCGAGCAGCAGCAGGAGCAGGCCAGGTCCCGGGAGGACCAGCGCCAACAACCCCAGCAGCACCAGGATCCAGCCCAGGATCGTGACCCCGGTCTTGCGGAATGCCATCGCGGTCTCGTTCCCCTCACCGGAGTCCGGCACGCCCGGTCGAGCGAGTGCCGCGGAACCAGGTTACCGACCACCGGTCCGCCGTCGCCTCGGACGGTGGGTGCGCCCTCCTCCGAGTCGTACAACGCGTGGCGACGCGGCATGATGGGGGTATGTCGAGGTACGTGTGGGACTTCAGCGAGGGCAACGCGTCCCAGAAGGACCTGCTCGGCGGCAAGGGAGCCAACCTCGCCGAGATGACGAACATCGGCCTGCCCGTCCCACCCGGCTTCACTGTCACCACGGATGCCTGCCGCGTCTATCTCGAGACGGGAGCCGAGCCCCCGGAGCTGGCTCAGGAGATGGACGAGCATCTGGCGAGCCTCGAGGACGAGATGGGCCGGACGCTCGGTCAGGCCGACCACCCGCTCCTCGTTTCCGTCCGCTCGGGCGCGAAGTTCTCGATGCCGGGCATGATGGAAACCGTCTTGAACATCGGGCTCAACGACGAGTCGGTGGAGGGCCTGGCGTCGATCGCCGACGACCCCAGGTTCGCCTGGGACTCCTACCGCCGGCTGCTGTCGATGTTCGGGGCCACCGTGCTGGGTATCGAGCGCTCGGCTTTCGACGAGGCGCTGGAGTCGGTCAAGGAGGCCAAGGACGTCCAGTCCGACCTGGACCTCGACCTCGACGACCTCAAGGGCCTCGTGTCGACGTACAAGGACCTGATCCGCGACCACACCGGGGAGGACTTTCCGCAGGAGCCTCGCCGGCAGCTGGACCTCGCCGTTCGCGCCGTCTTCTCATCGTGGAACACCGACCGGGCGATGATCTACCGGCGCCAGGAGGGGATCCCGCACGACCTCGGCACCGCCGTCAACATCTGCTCGATGGTCTTCGGCAACCTGGGCGACGACTCCGGCACCGGCGTCTGCTTCACCCGCGACCCGGCGTCTGGCCATCAAGGGGTCTACGGCGACTACCTCGCCAACGCGCAAGGCGAGGACGTGGTGGCCGGCATCCGAAACACGGAACCGCTCGCGTCACTGGGGGACAGCGACCCGAAGTCCTACGAAGAGCTGCTCGACATCATGGCGACTCTCGAGCGCCACTACAAGGACATGTGCGACATCGAGTTCACGGTGCAGCGCGGCAAGCTGTGGATGCTGCAGACCCGGGTCGGCAAGCGCACGGCGGCCGCGGCCTTCCGGATCGCCATGCAGCTCGTCGACGAGGGTTTGATCAACATCGACGAGGCCCTGCGGCGGGTGACCGGGGCACAGCTCGCACAGCTGATGTTCCCCCAGTTCGATCCGCGCAGCAAGCGTGATCTCATCGCCAAGGGAATGGCCGCGAGCCCCGGCGCGGCTGTCGGCAAGGCCGCCTTCGACTCGAAGACGGCTGCCGAATGGGCGGCGGCCGGCGAGGACGTGATCTTGGTACGACGTGAGACCAACCCCGACGACCTCCGCGGGATGATCGCCGCCAAGGGCGTGCTGACAAGCCGGGGTGGCAAGACGTCGCACGCCGCAGTCGTGGCACGGGGCATGGGGCGCACCTGCGTGGTCGGGGTCGAGGCCTTGCGCGTGGACCTCAAGAAGCGGGAGTTCCGCACGACCGGCGGTGCGCAGGTGGCGGAGGGCGACATGATCGCGATCGACGGCACCACCGGCGAGGTTTTCGAAGGAGATGTGCCCGTAGTGCCGAGCGTGGTGGTCGAGGCCTTGCTCGCCGCCTCGTCGGACTCGGGCGAGCATGCCAAGCCGCGACAGGACGCCGAGCTCGTCGACGCGGTGCTGCGACTCATGGCCCACGCCGACAAGACGAGACGGATGGGGGTGCGGGCGAACGCCGATACCCCGGAGGACGCCCAGCGCGCCCGCGACTTCGGAGCCGAGGGCATCGGTCTGTGCCGCACCGAGCACATGTTCCTTGGCTCGCGTCGCAAAATCGTCGAGCGGGTGATCCTGGCGAGCTCCGACGAGCAGCGGGAGTCGGCTCTGCAGGAGCTGCTGCCTCTCCAGCGCGACGACTTCCTCGGGATCTTCGAGGCCATGGACGGCCTGCCCGTCGTCGTGCGTCTGCTTGACCCACCCCTGCACGAGTTCCTTCCCGACCTGACGGAGCTCTCGGTCGAGGTTGCCGTTGCCGAGGCCCTCGGTAAGCCGGACGAGGAGAAGGCCGCGCTCCTCAAGGAGGTGCAGCGACACTCAGAGCAGAACCCGATGCTGGGCATGCGCGGCGTCCGGCTCGGCCTTGCAGTGCCAGGCCTCTTCCTCCTGCAGGTGAGGGCGATCGCCGAGGCTGCGGCGCAGCTCAAGAAGCGCGGACTGGACCCGCACGCCGAGATCATGGTGCCGCTGGTCGCCGACGTGAAGGAGCTGTCGATCATCAAGGAGCAAGCTCTGACGACGATCTCCGAAGTCTCGGAGGAGGTGGGGACCGAACTGAGCTTCGCGATCGGCACCATGATCGAGCTGCCGCGGGCGGCGATGACGGCCCACGAGATCGCCAAGCAGGCTGCGTTCTTCTCGTTCGGGACCAACGACATGACCCAGACCACCTGGGGGTTCAGCCGCGACGACGTCGAGTCCGAGTTCTTCCCGATGTACATCGAGTCGGGCGTCTTCGGCATCAGCCCGTTCGAGACCCTGGACGAAGCCGGGGTCGGACGAATCGTCAGCGTGGCCGCCTGGGAGGGCAAGGAGTCCAACCCCGACCTGGTGCTGGGCGTCTGCGGCGAGCACGGTGGCGACCCCGCATCGATCCACTTCTTCGAGACGATCATGCTCGACTACGTGTCGTGCTCGCCGTTCCGGGTGCCGGTCGCGCGGCTGGAGGCAGGCCGCGCGACGCTCGAGACGTTCGACTCATCCAGTGCCTGAGCTCAGGTGAGATGGCTTATTGCCCTGGTGGGCTCAGGGAGTGTGATGCTGACATGCGGGTTGACGACGGGTTGCACCTCCGATGGTGCGTCGCAGGAGCCTCCGAGCAGGGTCAGCACGTCGCCTACCACCTCGAATCCCGGCCAGACAGGTTCTCCGGCTACGCCTGATCCCCTGGAGCGCCTCGTAGCGGGGTCCAGGCGGGTGACATTCCAGGCGAGCGACGGCGTACGACTCGGCGGGCGCGTCTTCGGTACCGGACACCTCGCGATCGTGCTGTCTCATATGGGTAGGGGGTCTGATGACCAAAGTGACTGGTATGGCACCGCGGCGATGCTTGCCGACCACGGGTACCAGGTCCTCACCTACGACCGGCGCGGAGTGTGTCCAGGCGGACTGCGCGGCTGCTCTGAGGGCGACAACATCCTGAACGAGAACTGGAAGGATGTCGCCGGCGCCTACGCGTACCTCCGTGCTCATGGCGCTCGGCGCGTCGTCCTCGGCGGTGCGAGCATCGGGGCCATGGGCACGTTCTACGCGGTGCAGCACACGGACATCAAACCTGCCGGGGTGGTGTGGATCGCCGGCGTCCTTTCCGCCAGCGCCTACACGTTCACGAAAGCAACCGTCTCACGGGTGACTGCCCCGAAGCTTCTCGTCGCGGGGGCCGGAGACCCGTACGGCGCAGCGGGGGACACCGAGCTCCTGTCGCAGTGGGTCACCGGCCCGAAGCGGCTGCTCATCGTTCCCAGCAGGTGGCACGGGACGGACATGCTCCAGCCGGGTCGCCCTCGCGCGGTGCGCGAGCGCATCGAGTCCGCGCTGCTGTCGTTCCTTCGAACCGTCGCCCTGCGAGGGAGTAGCCCTGATGGGTAGGTCGCGCCTGGCCAGGCATGGATCCGGCCGGAATGGGTAAAGGAGGGAGATGCCAACAGAGAAGTCCATCACCGTCCAGCGGGACATTCCCGCCTCCGCAACAGAGATCTTCGCCGTACTGTCCAACCCCGCTCACCACGTCGAGCTCGATGGCTCGGGGTTTGTCCAGGGCGTCCACCACGCGGACCGCATCACGGGCACCGGTCAGAGTTTCCGGATGAACATGTCCGGCGACCACATGGGTGGCGACTATCAGACCGACAACGTCGTCTCTGGTTTCGAGCCCGGCAAGCTGCTCGCCTGGAAGACCGCGCCGGCCGGTACCGAGCCGCCGGGATGGGAGTGGGTCTGGGAGCTCGACGCTCAGGGACCGAACTCCACGTCGGTGTCGCTCACCTACGACTGGGAGAAGGTCACCGACTCCAACGTCTTGTCGAAGGTCTCCTTCCCGCTTGTCTCCGAAGACCAGCTCGACGAGTCCCTGAGTCACCTCGCCGAAGCAGTCAGTAGCGCCTGACATCGCCGAGCGCGAGGCCGCGTGCGGCGATGTCCTATGCGACACTGCGAGCTAGTCCCAGGTAGCGAGCAGTGACCCATCTCCACTGCCCAGCACAAGGAGCACGAGAGTGCGGCGTATCGGCCATCTCATCGCCGGCGAGGAGCGGGCGTCGTTCGCACGCACCTCGCCGGTGTATGACCCGGCGACCGGGGAACAGACCGCGGAGGTGGCACTCGCATCGGTGGAGGAGGTGCACGACGCCGTCGAGGTTGCCGAGAACGCCTTTGACAGCTGGCGAAACGTCAGTCTCTCCAGGCGTGCCACCGTCATGTTCGGCTTCCGGACCCTGCTCGACCAGCATCGCGACGAGGTTGCGGCGGCGATCACCGCGGAGCACGGCAAGGTGCTGTCCGACGCCGCAGGCGAGGTGGACCGCGGCCTCGAGTGCGTCGAGTTCGCCTGTGGGATCCCCCACCTGCTGAAGGGCGGACACTCCGCCCAGGCGTCGACGGGGGTCGACGTGCACGAGTTGAAGCAACCCTTGGGCGTCGTCGCCGGGATCACCCCGTTCAACTTCCCGGCGATGGTTCCGCTCTGGATGATGCCGAACGCTATTGCGTGCGGGAACGCGTTCATCCTCAAGCCCAGCGAGAAGGACCCCTCCGCCTCGCTGCTCATCGCTGACCTGCTTCGCCGTGCCGGACTGCCGGACGGGGTGCTGAACGTCGTACAAGGCGACGCGGACGGGGTCAACGCGATCCTCGACCACCCCGGCATCGCCGCCGTCAGCTTCGTCGGGTCGACGCCTGTCGCGCGGCACGTCTACGAGCGAGGTACGGCGGCCGGGAAGCGGATCCAGGCACTGGGCGGCGCCAAGAACCACATGATCGTGTTGCCCGATGCCGATCTCGACATGGCCGCCGACGCCGCCGTGTCTGCCGGCTATGGATCCGCGGGAGAACGCTGCATGGCGGTCTCAGTGGTGGTCGCCGTCGGCGACGTGGCCGACGATCTCGTGGCAGCGGTGCAGAAGCGCCTCGGCGGTCTCCGGATCGGGCCCGGCAAGGACCCGAGCTCCCAGATGGGACCGTTGGTCACCAGAGCCCACCGGGACAAGGTCGCGTCGTATGTGGGGATCGCCGAGGACGAAGGCGCGGATGTGGTCGTAGACGGTCGTGACCAGGAGTTCGCGGGCGACGGGTTCTTTCTGGGCGTCAGTCTGGTCGACCGGGTCCGACCAGAGATGACGGTCTATCGTGACGAGATATTCGGCCCGGTGCTGAGCGTGGTGCGTGTCGAGACGGCCGCCCAGGCGCTCGATCTGGTCAACGCCAACCCCTACGGCAACGGTGTCGCGATCTTCACCCGCGACGGCGGTGCGGCGCGGGACTTCGAGCAGCAGGTGCAGGTCGGCATGGTCGGGGTCAACGTGCCGATCCCGGTCCCGGTGTCGCACTTCTCGTTCGGCGGCTGGAAGGACAGCCTGTTCGGTGACTCGCACATCTACGGTCCGGAGGGCGTCCACTTCTATACCCGCACGAAGGTCGTCACCAGCAGGTGGCCGGATCCGGCCACCAGCCAGGTCGACCTCGGATTTCCGACGACGAAGTAGCGGCCGGATTGGCCTCTCAACCGCGGAGGAGGTGGGGGAGGGCGGCCAGGGTGAGGCCGATGAGCAGCAGCAGCCAGTCGGCGGGCTGCCAGGGCGCGGGCATTGCCCAGGTACGGCGTCGCGCGGCCGCGAACCCCCGGGCGTCCATCGCCATCGCGAGCGCGCCCGTCTGACGCATCGCCGACACGAGCAGGGCGAAGGCGCTTCCCGTCAGGGCCCGGGCTCGGCGCACGGGACCACCGTCGAGCCCGATCCCGCGAGCACGCCGAGCCTGCTGAATCTGTCGCCACTGCTCCCCCAGGCCGGCCACCCGCTGGAGCGCCGCGACCGCACCGGCAATCGGCCGAGCCGGGAGTCGAAGGCGCTGGGCGAGGTGGTCTCCCAGCTCGGAGGGGCGGACCGAGGGGGACAGCATTGCCGCGGGCACGACGATGCAGAGAATGCGCAGCGCGGCTGCGCCGGCCTCGGCGATGTCGTGGCCCGCATAGAGCCAGGTGCTGACGGCCAAGGTGACGGCCGCGGCCATGCCCACCGCGATCCGGAGCACCGTGCCGCGCGGGTCGCGGACCAACCAGCCGAGCAAGCCGACGTCGGCGACGAGCGTGATCGCGCCGATCCGTGGCGTCGTGACGGCGAAGGCGCCGACGACGGGGAGCAGGCAGCAGGCGAGAAGCGACAGCGGCCCGACGAAGCGCGGTCCGGTCACGAGGCGGCCACCCCGTTGTTCAGTCGCAAGGTCTCGTCGGCGACGGTGTCGACGGCGAGGAGGTCGTGGGTGGCGAGGGCCACCCCTGCCCCGGCGGTCCGGGCGGCCCCGATGCATCCGGTCACCGCCGCCCACGTCAGGCGATCCTGGCCGACCGTCGGCTCGTCGAGCAGCAACCCGAACGGGCCGTTGACGAGCGCCGCAGCCACCATCAGCCGGCGCTGCTCACCGCCCGAGAGATGGTAGGGACTGTCGTCAGCCACCGATGAGAGCCCCAGGAACTCGAGGAGCCCCGAGGCCCGGCGCTCCGTCGCGTGGGTGTCTCGGCCGCACGCTCGTGCGGCGACGAGCACTTCGTCGCGGACCGAGCCCGCCACCACCCCGTGCTCGGGCGACTGCGGCACCCAGGCCAGCCGGGCGGCGAGGTCCCTCGACCGCCAGCGACTCGGCTCGCGACCGCGAGCCGTCGCGAGTCCGGGCGCCGCCCGCACCGAACCCGCCGTGGGTGCCTCCAGGCCCGCGAGGACAGAGATGAGGCTCGACTTGCCCGCACCGCTCGGGCCGGGTACCGCAAGCACCTGACCGCTCCGCAGCACGGCATCCACGCCGCGCAGCGCCTGCACCGGGGGTCCGGCCCGGCGGTTGAGCCAGGCGCTGCGCTCGAGCCAGACCGCCTCAGCCCTGACCAGCTCCTCGGGTCCCGGCCCCCAGGGGGCGACCAGAGCGCCCGGGGGCAGCGCGAGCTCGGGGGCTGGCAGGCCCGGCACCCAGACGCCCTGCTGCATGAGGGACACGCCCTGCTCTGCGAGCACGCGGTGGGGTGGGCCATCGGCGGCCACCTCACCGTCCCGGTTGAGCACGACCAGGCGGTCCGCGAAGTCCAGCCACGGCCCGAGGTGATGCTCCACGATCACCATCGTCGGGTGACGGTCCGCCGCGAACCCGCGGATCGCTCGATGCACCGCATCCGTCCCGACCGGGTCGAGCATCGACGTCGGTTCGTCGAGCAGCAGCACCCGGCTCCCGAGCACCAGACCGCCGGCCAGCGCCAGCCGCTGCGCCTCCCCTCCCGAGAGGGCGGAGGTCGGATGTTCCGACGGGTACGGGAAGCCCGTCGCCGTCAGCGCAGCCTCCACTTGGGCCCAGATAGAAGGGCGATCGACCGCGAGGTTCTCCAGACCGAACGCCACGTCCCGGCCGACAGTCTCGGCCACGACCCCGGCCCGCGGGTCCTGGAGCAGCAGGGTGGGTCGCTCGCTGGCCACGTCGACGGAGGTCCCGTCAACACGAACGTGGCCCGTGAGGTCTCCGTGGGAAGCGGAAAGCAGCAGGCCGGCGACCGCGCGTAGCAGTGTCGACTTGCCGGCGCCGCTCGGCCCGGTGAGCAGGACCCGTTCCCCCGCAGGGATGTGCAGATCGAGGTCGCTCAGGACGGCGGTACGACGGCGAGCCGGTCGCCAGGTCAGTCCCTCGAGCGTGACGTCGGCGCCGAGCGAAGAGTCAGACCGCCTGATCGCGTGCCGCCTCCTGGCCCGCGGGGAGAGCGTCGATTGCCCCCGTCGAAGCGAGGGCTCTGGTCACGAGCCAGCCTCCGACCCCCGCGACCACCGCCCCCGACAGGGCGAAGAACCCGAGGTAGGCGAACTTCCAGCCGGTGCCGTAGCCCACCCAGTAGGCGTTCCATTCGTAGCACCACTCCGCGAACGCGGCCATCGCGCCGCCGAGCGCCGCCACCGGCCAGCCGAACCTGCGGTACAGGAAGACCGCGAGCACGAGCTCGACCCCGAGACCTTGCAACGTCCCGGAGATCACGGTCGCCCAGCCCCATTCCGTGACCAGGGTCGCCTCGACGACGGCGGCCAGGATCTCCGCGAAGAGTGCGGCTCCGGGTCGTCGTACGACGAGACCGGCAACCACCCCGGCGATCAGCCAGGGGCCGCCCAGCAGGCCCTGGCTGGGACCGAGCAGCCCGGTGAGGGGCGTGACGAGAGCGTTGTACGCACTGCTCCAGCCCCAGTAGGCGACGCCGAAGACGACGCCGATCATCGCGGCACTCATGATGTCGATCGTGCGCCAGGAGCCGCGGCCGGCCCGGACGCTCGACATGGCCTTCGTGACCATCGTGAACCTCCCAATGTGTCGGGAGGGGAAGCAGCCCGGCTGTGCAAGCCCGGCGGCTCGAGTCTCGACTCCCTACGCCGGTGCTAGCCGGATCAGGTTCGAGGGTCTGCGGGTGTCCGCACTCTCAGCGCCATGTGGCGCTCCCCTGTCGTATGCAGCGAGTCTATCCTGAGTCGGTGAGCGATGGCCCCGAGCTCGTCCACCTGCTTGTCGACGGGTACGTCGCGACGGTCACCCTCGACTCGCCCACGAACCGCAACGCGCTGTCGCGTCGGCTGGTAGAACAGCTGACCACCCACCTGGGCGCCGCCCACGCCACACCTGGTGTGCGACTGATCGTGCTGACGCACACGGGGGGCACGTTCTCTGCGGGCGCTGACCTCGTCGAGGCGGCCGACGAGGGCATGGAGCGGGGGACGCGCGCGCTCCTCGACCTGCTGCGAACCGTGGTCGGGTTGCCTACCCCGATCGTCGCCGTCGTCCGGGGTCACGTGAGAGCCGGCGGAGTCGGGCTGGTCGGAGCATGCGACCTGGCTCTCGTCACCGACGAGTCGACGTTCGGCTTCGCGGAGGTCCGGCTCGGTCTGGCTCCGGCGATCATCTCGCTTACCACCCGGAGCCGCCTCGCCGACCGCGTCGCGAGCCGGCTCTACCTCACTGGCGAGGTGTTCGACGGGCCCGCCGCAGCGGCGTACGGGCTGGTGAGCACCAGCGTGGCGGCCGAAAGTCTCGACGACGCGGTCGCCCAGCTAGTGCGCGGCTTCGGTCAGGCGTCCCCGCAAGGTCTTCGCGAGAGTAAGGCCCTGCTCAACGCGCCACTCCTCGCCCGGTTCGCAGCCGACGGGGAGCGGTTGGTTGCGCTCTCAGCGCGGCTGTTCGGCTCCGACGAGGCGAAAGAGGGAATGCGCGCCTTTCGCGAGCGGAGACCCCCCAGCTGGACAGCCCGCTCGTGACAGTGTGAATGACAGTCTTGTCATTCACACTGAGCGAGTGAGGCGAGTGTCCAAGCGACTAGCCTGTCTCGCGGTACCGGTGTGACCCATGTGCATGTTGTGCCAGGTTAGATAGATGGCGCTGCACCTTCGATAGCCGTAAACAGGGCATTATCGGGCCCAAATGAATTACACTCTTGTTATTAGGCATGCTGAAAAGTGTGTTACCAGAGTTTTCTCTGGGAAAACTGTTCCCATTGTGGCCAAAGGTGGCTACGGTCACTTGTCGGAAGTCGAATACCCAGCCGCCGGGGAAGGGTGGCTGGTGGTTCACAGATCCGACGAAGGGATCCTCGTGCCATCGCCACCCCGAAAGAACTTCACGCGGTCGGTCGCGTGCGCCGCTGCCTGCTTGCTCGCCCTGCTGGCGAGCCCGGTGGCCCAGGCGGACCCCGGGGACCCCGTCATTCCCAGCCAGCAGGCGGTGGACGACGCCCATCAGCAGGTGACGGACACCCAGAGCTCGGTCGCGAGCATCGAAGCCCAGCTCGCCGCAGCCAATATCGCGCTGGAGAACCTCGGCATAGGGGCACTCAAGGCCGCTGAAGCGTACGACGGTGCGGTGTACCACTGGCAGCTCGCGGACACCGCCGCCGCCGACGCCAGGACCCGCGCCCACCGGGCGACGGCGACTGCAGCAGCCTCGCGTAGCAGCCTGGCGGGCTACGTGGTCAGCCACGAGAGTGCCGGCTCCCAGCTGACCACGCTCAGTGCGGCAATGCATGCGACCGGGACCACGTCTCTCATCAACCAGCTCGCGGACTACAACACGACGTCGGCCGCCCTCGACGCTCGCCTCCAGCAGTGGCGGGCCGCAACCCGACTCGCCAGGGTCTACCAGGAGCAGGCAGCGCGGGCCCTGGCGTCCGCAGCCTCCGCCAAGCGGGCCGCCGAGGATGCCAAGCAGGCAGCAGCCGACGCCGTAGCCCAGCAGCAGTCGTCGGTCGCGTCGATCGCGTCGCAACAGTCCGCGTTGATCTCCCAGCTGGCGGCGGCGGAGAACATTTCCGTGCAGCTCGCCACTCAACGAGCGGCTGGACTCGAGCGGCTCCGCCTGGAACGACTCGCCGAGGCACGACGACTTGCGGTCCTGGAGCAGCAGCGCGAGCAAGCGCGTCAGGAGCGCCTCGAGCAGCAGCGCCTCGAGCAGCAGCGCCTCGAGCAGCAGCGCCTCGA
>JBBJMF010000067.1:0-16351 GCA_037719575.1 Nocardioidaceae bacterium | reverse complement strand
GTGGGGAAGTTGAACTGGATCGGCAGGACGACCTTCTCGTTGCCGGCACCCTGGCCGTCGCCAAGGTACAGGCCGTCGATCGAGTCGAGCGAGATGGCCGTCGGCTTGATCGTCGTCGGCGCGTCGGCCCCGGGCATGACCTTGCTGAGCAGCTTGTCGTTCTGCAGCCCGGGCCTGATCAGGGTGAAGATCCGCAGCCCGAACACCGCCTCGTCGGCCCTCCACCACTTCCCGTCGCGCTCGACGAGGTCCTTCTTCTGCTCCTCGGAGGGGCCGACGAACTCCCGTCGCTTGAAGCCGAGGAACGCCTCGAGCCGGGTCTCGTTGAGCCGCAGGACGCCGAAGTTCTGCTCCGCGGTCGACGCGAGCGACGCGGCGAGTCTGAAGTTCACCCGGTCGAAGCTGAGCACGTCGCCCAGTTTCTTGGTCGCATGGTCGAGACCGAGCACCTGCGTGCCCAGCGAGTCGACGACCTTGCCGGCGCCGTCGCCGAGGTCCTTGAACGGCTGCGTCCAGGGGTTCCAGATGCCCATGAGCTGGTCGCGCTGGGCTTCCTTGACGACCCCGTTCGCGTCCTTGGCAAGCTCGGTCGCGATAATGCCGACCGCCTCGTCGATGGCCAGCAGCGCCGTGCCGATGCGGGTGGCGATGCGCCCGGCCTCGGCGGCGGTGAAGTTCGCGGTGTTCGCGTCGGTGATGGACTCGCTCGCCATCTTGGCGATGAGGTCCGTCTGCTTCTTGATCGCGTCGATGATCGGCTTGACGATGGCCTTCGCGGCCTGGATGTCGGCCTTCAGTGTCTCGAATGCTGGTTTGGTGTTGTCGGGCACGCCGTCGGCGAGCGAGCTCATCAAGGAGCCGCTGTCCTGGTAAGTCGTCGCGGACGCCCGGCCGAGCCGGGTGGCACCGAACGCGCTGACGGCCTGCAGGAAGCCGGTTCCCACGTCTGTCATGTCGCGACCTCCGACACGCCCGGAAGCTCACCACTCCCGATGCGCCAGGCTGGCCGGTGTCCCAGGATTGCGACCTCGCCGGGAATGATCACGCGCCGCCGATGTCCGGCGGTGCGGCTGATGGGCAGACCCTAGTCCTGGCCTTCTCACCGGGGCAATAGCCCGACTTGACCGTTTCAGGTGGCACCGAATGAGGGTGGCCCGCCTTGCAGAGTCCATGCGCGCTCGGCAAGACGCCTCGTCTGCATCGGGGGCCCGCTCCGCCGCGCGGGTTGTCGGCGGTCGAGAGCCAGGTTGTTGCTGCCATCATCGACCGTCGCGCTGCAGATTGACGGCGCCGGTGAAACGGTGCTCCAGGTCCGGACCCGCGCCGAAAGGCTGGTCTCGCTCGGTGAGTTGGGTTGGTCACCGCCGCCCGGAGTCGAGGCGATCGCCTTCACGGTTCGATTGACCCTGCTGACCAACTGAAACGACATGCAAGGCCACGATAGAGCCTGGCGCGCCCAAAGGGACCTGCCCCACCACCCTGCGTCTGGACCTCAGTCCAGGCCGAGCTCGCGGCGCAGGCGGTCGATGTCCATCATGGGCGCGTCGGGTTCGCGCCGCTGCGTCCACTCGAAGTCGTCGAGCAGTGCCGCCACGTCCGCCGCCGTCGAAGGGTCGGCGGCGGCTTCGCGGGGAGTCCGACCTCGGAAGGCAGGCAGCGCGATGTCGGGACAGGTGTCCTCGTGCTGGCGCATGACCGCCGCGAGCACCTCTCGCTCCTGCTCCGGTGAGAGGCCCGAGGCCGTCGGGAGCCCCGCGGCCGGCTACGGCTCCGTCGCCCCGATCCGCCCGGTCGGCCCGCCAGCCGCGCCGACCGGACCGGGCTCGCCACCGTCGTCGTCGTCCTCGTCACGCGCCTCCTTCTTCGCCCGGTCGGCGAGCAGGTCCTCCATGGGCACCGACGACTCGTCGACCAGCCGCGCCTCCGGGTCCGCCTCCAGCAGGGGCTGCTGGAGACGGCGGAGCCGCTCGATCGAGTTCGCCTCCACCACCAGGCGATCGCCCTTGCGGCTGATGGTGCCCCTGATCACCGAACCATGTCCAGGCACGTCGGCGACCTCCGCCAGCATCCCTTCCGCCGTCTCCTCCAGGTCGGCGGCGAGCGTCGTCCATACCCCGTCGAGGTCGGCGACGTCGTACCGAGCGGAGCACACCACCATCGCCTCGCCCTCGGTCGTGCGCAGCTCGGGGAGGCGTGACCGCGGGGCGAAGAACTCGACAATCTCCTCGCCGGATGGCTCCGAGGTCAGCAGGTGCAGCAGGTGGGCTCGCATCATCCGCGGGACCAGTCGGGCGTCGTCCATCATGCGTAGCGCCCCCTCGCCGTCGGGGAGCGGTCGTCCGTAGATCAGGTCCAGCCGCTCCAGGCTCCTCGACATCGTCACGTCGAGGAACTCGATCTCCTCGTCCGTGAGCAGGTCGCGGCACGAGACGCGCACGCCGGGATCGGTCGACACCACTTCGAGGAGCCGACGCTCGCTGTCCAGCCAGGACCGCGCGAGGACGAGCTCGTCGGCCGGCAGCAGGGCGGCGCACTCGAGCACGAAGTCGGCCATCAGCTCACCCTCGAAGAGGGCCAGGTCGATCGCCAGCGGGTCGTCCATCGCTCGGTCGACCGCCGGCCGGTTCGCGTCCTCCCCGGCCAGGATCTCGGCGAAGTCGGCGAGCACGTCGACCTGTCGCGTCCGCGTCGCGTAGGTCACCGCCTTCGTGTAGACCCAGGGCGCGCGCTTGGACAGGGGGTGACGGAGCTCGCGCCCGTGGCACATCTTGTCCTTGCGCCCCGACCCGCAGGGGCACGGCCGGTTGCGCGACACGTCGCCGGCGGGCGGTCGGGCGAACCGCGCGAGCACCGCGAACCCCCGCACGCGGAAGTCCGTGCGCGCCCGCTGGTAGAGCTGCCACGCCTGCTGCGCGTCGCCCCGCAGCGCGCACAGCTCGGCGAGGTCGGCGAGCGCGATGCCCAGGTCCGGGTCGGCCGCGGCCGCCTGCCGGAGCCAGCTCTCCATGGCCCCCAGATCGCCGCTCCCTTCGGCCGCCCTCGCCAGCAGGAACAGCGGCACTCCTCGGGTGACGCCCGTGACCGCCTCCAGCATCGCGGCCGTGACCGGCTCGCGCTCCGGCTCGTCGGCGATGCGGGCCGACGCGGACTCGAGTGCGACGTCCTCGGACAGGCTGCGCGCCACCGCCGCCAGCTCCGCCGGCTCGGGCATGTCGCCGGTCGTCCGGTGCATCGCAAGCGACATGGCCCAGGCTCGCAGCCCGGATCGGTTCCGCTCGTCCAGCCCGGCCGGCTCGCCCTGCCAAGGAGCGCCGGGTACGCCGACGTACCCCCGCCAGACCTCCAGACCGAGCGCCTGCAACATCGCGGCCAGGGGCGGGAGTGGCAGCCGGAACGCCCCCGGCGAGGACCGGCGGACCTCGGCAACCAGTGACGCCAGCGGCGCGCCAGGAAAGTCGTCCTCGTCCTCGAGATAGTCGCGCAGGGCGTTCTGCGCCAGGGACTGCGCGACATCGACGAGGACTCCCACGACCTCCTCGGCTGCCTGTTTGTCCAGGCCCTTGATGACACTCGGGTCGACCGCCTCGAGGTGCAGCCGCCCGTCGCGCAGTCGAAGCCCGACGATGTCGCCGGGCTGATGATCGGCCAGCCAGCCCGGTGGCCCGTGCAGCCCGCTCACCGAGCCGGCAGGGAGCTCCCGGCCGGGGCCGCCGATCCACCGGGCACGCACCTCGCCGCCGTCGGCGAACGGCAGACCCTCGTCGGCCAGCTGCACCCACAGGTCGATGTCGCTGAAGTCGAGCACCTCGAGCTCGAGCTCCTCCTCGGTGAGCTCGTGGGTGAGCACCAGGTCGTCGGCGAGGCTCGGTAGGTTGGCCTAGACCCCGTCGGCGAACTCCTCCACGTCACCGCGGACCTGAAGCTCCAGCCGCAGCTGCTCCACGTCGGTGAAGATCGACCGTTTGGCCAGCTCGCGTCGCAGGTCGTCGAGCGTGTGGTCTCCGGAGGCGAGGACCTCTAGCATCACCGCGATGTGCGGGTGGTCCGCAGCGGCGGGTGCTTCGGGCGGCACCTGGTCTCCTTCTCGTCGTACGGCGGACGCGGGCCGACTGCCGAGAGTCAACCATCCCCCACCGCCGACGAGCCGGTGGGGGAACGCTCGTCGCACCTCCCCGACGCAAGCTCGCAGAGAGAGCGGGTATAACTCGTAGGCGTGACCATCCCGCCAAGCATCCCGACCCGGTCCGTCTTCGCGGCAGCAGCGGCCGCCTTCAGGGAGCTGGTCGGCCGCGTCGGGCCCGATGGGTGGGACGAGCCGGGCCTCGGGGTGTGGAGCGTCCGTGACCTGGTCGGCCACACCAGCCGGTCGCTCACGACGATCGAGACCTACCTGGGAGTGCCGTCGCCTGGTGAGCCGCTCGACGGCCCGGTCGACTACTTTCGCCGCGCGCGCGTCGCCCTCGCCGATCCGGACGCGGTCGCCCAACGCGGTCGCGACGCCGGAGCCGCCCTGGGCGACGACCCCGCAGCGCGCGTCGCGGAGCTGGCCGACCGGGTCACGGCGCTTGTCGACGCCAGCCCCGGCGACGAGTCCGTCGGCACGCCCCTCGGCACGATGACGCTGGCCGGATACCTTCCGACCCGGGTGTTCGAGCTGACCGTGCACGGCATCGACCTCGCGCGTGCCTTGGACGTCGACCCTCCTGTAACGCTCGGTCCGGGCATCGGCCTCAGCTGCGCGCTGGCAGGCGGCCTTGCGGCCGACTCCCCCGACGCGGTCGCCGTGCTGATGGCACTCACCGGCCGGACCGAGCTGCCGCGCGGCTTCACGCTGCTCTGACTGTCCGCTTCAAGATCGCGTCACTTCGATTGGGGTTTCTCGCGGCCGCCGACATCGTGACTACGACCGTTGGCCTCCCGCGCAGGGTCCATCAGGCGACGGGAGTGAGGTCGCGCGCCTGTTCAACGGTGGCGATGGGGATGGCCACGACACCAGTTCCCAGATCTCACCAACGGTTGGCCGACCACCCAGTCAAGTGGCTTGCTCGCCGCGGTCAGTCGACGTCGAGTTCCCGGTCTTCGAGGTCCAGATAGGCGGCCAGGGCCGTCGAGAGCCGGCGCAGCTCCACGGGCCCGAGTCGTCCACGGTAATGCCGGAGCTCGGCCTTGGGGACTGTGTGCAGATCTGTCACGTTGATCCACGAGCGAGATCTTCCGGTGAGCCCCGCCTCAGGACCGTCGCGACGACCGTCGAAATGAGCAACGCCTCCGCCAGTTCGGGGACGTTCCCGATGTTCGGCGAGCACAGCGGGCGGCCGCTGCTTGTGCCCTCGTTCGGTCATCCACGGAGTATCGGCTGCCTGTTCAACAACCACCTGATCGGGAAGGGCGCCGAGCGCCTCACCCGCAGGCGCCACGGTGTATCCACAGATGGAGGCGATGGGTGTTGTGCTCGGCGCAGCACGCGTAACCTTGGCCCCATGACAATGAGTCCAGTCGAGCTCGAGCCCAAGGTGCGGCAGCTGGACAACGACGTGCAGTCGATCTATGAGCTGCTCAACTCGATCAGCTCCACACAGCAGCGCCACACGAACCGTCTTGGTGAGCTGGCGGTCAAGGTCGACGCCATCGACGCCAAGCTCGACGACGTGCTCGAGCTGCTCCGGGGGAACGTCTCGAGCTGAGTAGCAGGAGTTCGAACGGCGTTCTCGCTCCGCCTGCGACGCCTGGTGGCGAAGTGAGTTCCCGAACATCGTGGACCGACGCAGACAGCAAGGCTTGGCGTCACCTACGTCTAATACCCGGCTCGGCGTCGTACGGCGATCAGTCCCTCGACCATGTTGGGCCGCACGAGACTCCAGCTTCGGCCGTTCCAGCGACAGATGCTGGCGTGACCGATCGATCAGCCGTCGTCGCGCGCCCGCCGTGAGCTGGCCCGCCGAGACGTAGCAGAGGTCGAGGCGGCAATCGAGCGCTCTGAGCGACGCTTTCGTGATGCCGGTGCCTTCGAGGCCGGCGATCTCATCCGAGCGGACCGAGAAGCGCGCCGGTGGCTCGCATCCTCGTCGGGGAGACGTGTGGAGTCCATGGACCGCTTGACGCCCCAGGTCTCTTCCCTTCGGTCCAGCGAGAACTCCTGGCGCCACTTCGTGGTCGTCGTACACGTCCGGCGTCTCGAAGACGCCGGTGCCGTCGTCGGAAACGAGCTACAACCGGGTTCTCATGGACGCGGCCAACGGCACTGTCCACCCAGTAGATCGACAGCTCCGTCGCCGGGTCGAAGAGCCGCAGCGCCCGCCGGCGCTCGTGGGCTGGCAGCGGCCCGAACGGCTGGCAGCGGCGACCTAGGGAAGGGCGATGCGCAACGCCCGGCTCACCAGCGTCATCGTCCTCGGTGACAAGGCGCCGAGCGGCCGGTTCAGTTCATCTCGATACAACTGCACGAGGTCGTCGACCACGATGTACCCAATCAGCGGATCGGCCGGGTCGAGCGGGACCACGGTGGGCACGTGGGCGTGCCGGTCGGTGGTGGTGATCCGTGCTGCTATCACCGCGTCGAGATTGCGGTTGCGGACGTTGTTGCTGACCACCACCCAGGGCTTGGCGCCGTGGCCGAGGTCGACGCTGAACACCTGACCGCGCATCGGCGCAATCAGGGTCATGGAGCCGCCTTCGTGCGGTCGAGGTGACGGCGGCGGGCGGTTCGTCGCTCGGCGTCAGCGTCGTCGTTGTCGTATAGCACGGCGAGCTCCGCGTAGCCAACGTCGAGGATCTGCTCGTGAAGAGCACTGGCGCCGGCGTGCATGAGGGCGCGGATCACGGCGGCGTCCGATCCCAGCTCACGACCACCGTGACTGCTGACCCAGTCCTGGAGTACGACGTGCTCAGCCGTCTCAGGACTCAGGAACGGCTCCAACCGCTCGTGGTCGGCGTCCTCCAGAATCACACTCATGCGCTTTCTCATGCACCTGATAGTACACCGCGAGAAGATGTACACTGCAGTGCTTGCGGATGGCGAGCGGGCAGGGTTGCCTGCACGAGGTCGGCTCCGCTACCCAGCGTTCGCTTGGCGTTGGGCGTCTTCGTAGGCCTGGCCGTAGGCGGCGCCCACCCGCCAGTCGCCTGATGCGCGCCTGCGAGGCGTCCCCGATCGCGGTTCCGGCCCGCGCGTACGACAAGGATCACCGCGACACATACCCGCGTTCGATCTCCGCCGCCATCTCCTTGACGTCGGCCACCGGGAACGCGTGCGCGGCCGCCGCTCTCACAGCCTCGAGCCGATGCTCGAGGTCGGCCGAAGCCGTCGCCGACGAGCCTGACGCAGCGACTTGCGCACCCAGCCTTGACCGAGAGACCCTCGGCATCGGCGGCTCGCTGGCCTCGATGAACTCGTCGTCCGCCAGCACTACCTGCAGACGTTTGCGGCAGGAATATGACGCCCTCACTGAGTGTCAGGCGTCCACCCGAGCTCGGCGATCAGGAAGTCGCGTTCCTTGATGATGGCGGCGCGCCGGCTCGAGACGAGCAGGTCCGTTGAGCCGAGCGGCACCGCCGTTTCGTAAGGGTTGTCGACGATCCCGGCGGCCTTCAGCAGCACGCCAGCGCGCTGTGACGGCGTCGCGACATCGAAGAACTCACTCAGCTGCTTGACCTTGAGGCCGGCACCCCAGCTGTCGAAGAGGTCGTTGCTCCTCGCGACGATCCAGCAGATCGCCGCCGCCGCGCCCTTCGGGGCTGCCCTGCGACGGAACACCGCAGGCTCTCCGGCCGCGCAACGGGCCAACAGCCGGCGACAGCCGGTGCGGGCCTGGACGTCGAGGAACTCGGCACACCCGGCGTCGACCAGGTCGAGCACCCGCCGTACCGGATCGTGGATGTCATCGGGCAGGCCGGTCCAGTCGAAGGGCTCCTCCGGAAGCGGCGTGGTGTCGAGGGTTTCCAGCGTCTCTCGCCCACCGACCGCCGCCTCGAGCTGGGCAATCCTGCGCACCCGGAACTCCGCGAGCAGCTCGGCCAGCTTCGCGGCCCCGGCCTCATCGGCTCCTGATGCGGCCCCATCCTCCTCGGACGACCAGGGCACGCCCATCGCGGCCAGCAGGGCAGCCGGCCCCTGCGGCCGGTCGGATCGGATCGTCTTGAGGTAGTCCGGCGTCCAGCTGGCGACCGCGTCGAGCGTCTCGGTCGTGTGGACCGAGCGGATGCCCCGCGTGTGGTGGCTGTAGCGGACGAACGCGCTCAGCAGGTCGGGGGCCAGCGACAGGAAGTCGGGGTCCGCCACGATCTTGCGAGGGATCCAGTCCGCGAGCAGCATCTCCACCGCGACCGGGCTCCAGCGCAACGGGTCGCCCGGCCCGTAGTCGGTACCGAACCACAGGATCGATTCCAGCAGGCTCCGGTGGTCCGCGTCGTCCAGCCCGCTGCCGAACCTCGACGTGAAGAAGTCCTCGGTCAGCTCGCTCAGCTGCGAATCGCTCCACTCCGGCCGCTGGTAGCCGGCGCCGCCCTCCGGCAGGGCGCGGTTTACCCACGCGACCAGCGGGCGGCACGCCGGCCAGCTGTCGCTCTCGAGCGGCGGGTAGCTGATCGACCACAGGTGGTCCGCCTCCTCGATGCGCGTCCGCGCGTCCGCCAGGGCGAGGTCGCGCCACTCGGTGTCCGGCGATTCGGCACGCCGCTTCATCAGGCTGACGACATTGCCGATGGAGTCGGGCACGAAGAACGCGTCCTTGATCTGGGTCCCGAGGTTGTGGTCGATGTAGACCAACGCCGTGAGCTCGTGTCCGGAGCCCAGTCGGACGCCTACGATCACGTCGTCACCGTCACCGAGCACGTCCACCATCTCCACGGCTCGGTACGCCGTCGGGCCTGCCAGACCCCTCAGCCACGGCGGCACTCGGTGGGTCCGCCGCTCCAGCTCACGACGTACCCGAGCCGCCAGCATCTCGTCATCGGTGAGTGCCGCCATGACCGTCAACGCACCTGTGGTCGCACGCAGATCCACGTCGATGAACGAGTCGACGAACTCGGCAAGCGTCATCTTCGGCTGGGTGTCGGGCTCCGTCGACGCGACGAACGGCAATGTGTGTCTCGGGGTCAGGCTGACCATCAGGGCGCTCACCAGGGCGAGCAGGTCGAGCGGTTCGGGCACGTCGAGAGCCCGCTCGAGGCGCTGGACCAAATCGAGCTCTTCGGGGGCTTCTGGTTGCGGCCCCTTCGGCGGGTGCTGCTGGCCGCGGCGGGCCCGCTCGAGTCGCTGCCGCCGCTGCCTCTTCTGGACCTTGCTCGAGCGCCGGTCGCCTGGCCGTCGTCCGCTCATCCACCAAACCTAGGGGAGCCGGTGGCTGGTGGGCGCGTCAGGTCAGCTCCGGTCGAGGAACCACAGGAGACGGTTCCATGCGTCGTCGGCTGCTTCGGGGTGGAAGCTGGCGCGGCGGTCGCACAGGAAGCCGTGCCCGACGCCGGGGTACTCGATCACGTGGTGCTCGGTGCCGGCATTGGTGAGGGCGTCGGTGATCTGGCGCACGTGCTCCGCGGGGACGATCGGGTCATCGCTGCCGACGAACATCTGGACGCGACCGCTGATCTGCGCGGTGGCCGCGATGGTGGGTTCGGGCTGACTGATGGTGATGTCGGTGGTGGGGATCCAGCCGCCGTAGAAGACCGCGACAGCGGGTAGCTCGAAGTGGGCGGCGGCGAGGTAGGCGATGTGGCCGCCGACGCTGAGACCGACCATGCCCGCCAGCGGAGCACGGTTGACGGCGATCCACTCAATCGTCGCCGCAAGGTCGTTGAGTGCCCGCGCGCGAGTGAGCTGCTGGAGCAGCTCGAAACCCCGTGCGCGGCCATGGTCATCGGCAGCCAGCTCGATCCCGGAGGCCGTGCAGTGGTAGAAGTCCGGCGCGATCGCCGCGTAGCCGTGCGCGGCCAGCCGGTCGCAGATGTCGCGGACGTGCCCGGTCACGCCGAACAGCTCCATGCCGACGATCACCGACGCCCGCGGGTGAGTGCCGTCGGGGCGCGCGAGGTAGGCGGACATCGAGGTCGAGCCGGGCACGCCGATCTTGATGCTCTCGCTCAGGCAGTACCGGCTGCCGATCATGACTGGGTCCTGGCGGTGGCGGGTACGGCGAAGGACTGCCGGTCACCCTCCCAGGCCAGGTAGGACAGCTCATCGTCGAGTCGGCGCAGATCGGTGGCATCGAGCCGGACGTCTGCGGCGGCGACGTTGTCGGCGAGCCGGTCGAGGCGCCGGGTGCCGGGTATCGGCACGATGTCCGGGCCTTGGGCGAGCAGCCAGGCGAGGGCGAGCTGGCCGGGCGTGATGTGCAGGCCGTCGGCGATCTCGCCCAGCGCCGCGACCTGGCGCAGGTTCGCCTGGAGGTGGGCGCCGTGGAAGCGGGCGTCGCCGCGGCGGAAGTCGCTGGTGTCGATGTTCGTGTGGTCCAGGGTCGCGGTGAGCAGCCCGCGTCCGAGCGGGCTGTAGGGCACCAACCCGGCGCCGTGGCGTCGGGCGGCGGGCACGATGTCAGCTTCAGGCTGGCGCCACAGCAGCGACCACTCGAACTGCACCGCGGTGATCGGGTGCACCCCCGCAGCCTGCTCGAGCTGGTCGACGGTGACCTCGGACAGCCCGAGGTGGCGGACCTTGCCGGCCTGGACCAGCTCGGCCATGGCGCCGACGGAGTCGGCGACCGGCACCTGTGGGTCGACGCGGTGCAGGTAGTACAGGTCGATCGTATCGAGGCCGAGCCGCTGCAGCGACGCGTCGCAGTAGCGGCGCACATGCTCGGGCCGTCCGTCCAGGTGCACGCCGTTCTCGTCGCGGACAATGCCGAACTTGGTCGCCACTGTGACGTCCTCGCGGCGACCGGCGAGAGCGCGGGCGATCAGCGTCTCGTTGTGGCCCTGCCCGTAGCTCATCGCGGTGTCGAGCATCTGCACGCCCAGATCGAGCGCCCGCTGGATGAGCCGGATCGATTCGGTGTCGTCGACGGGGCCGTAGCCCTGGGACAGTCCCATGCAACCCAGCCCGATGGCCGAAGTCGCAATCGCTCCCGTCGACGAGCGAGAGCCGGGCGATATCTGGGTGGTGCTCGAGCCGAGCTGTCGTTGTCTCATCCCTCCAGACTCGGACCCACGGATTGATATGTCCAAGACCGGTTTGCGCTGAGATCCAGAGCATACCACTCTGAATACATGGAGCTGCGTCAGCTCGTATACTTCGAGGCGGTCGCGCGCCTCGGCGGGTTCACCCGCGCCGCCGAGCAACTGCACATCGCCCAACCCGCGATCTCCGCGCAGATCCGGCGCCTGGAGCGCGAGCTCGGCGTGGCCCTGTTCGAGCGCACCACCCGCCGGGTCGGCCTCACCCACGCGGGCCGGCTGCTGCTCGTGCGCGCCCGGGTGGTGCTCGCCGAGCTCGATGGAGCCCGCTCCGACCTGGACGACCTCGGCGCGGTACTGCGCGGACAGCTGCGTCTCGGCGTCACACAGATACTCGGATCACTCGATCTCGCCGGGCTGCTTGCCGCCTTCCACCGCCATTACCCCGACATCACCCTGGCGATTCGCAGCGGACTGGTCGCCGAACTGCTCGACGACCTGGACGCCGGAACCGTGGACGCCCTTATCGCCCCGATCCACAGCGACCTGCCCGACCGCTATACCGCCCGACCGCTCGCCACCGAACGGCTGACCCTCATCACGGTGCCCGGCCAGCTGTCCGGCGGCCAACACGCCGTCTCGCTGGCCGCCGTCCGCGATGAGCCCTTCGCCTGCCTGCCCGCCGGCAGCGGCCTGCACGCCATCTTGACGGCAGCGGCCGCCGAGCAGGGATTCATCCCCCGCATCCCCTTCGAGGCACCCGACCCCGCCAGCATCCGACGCTTCGTCGCGGCCGGCCTCGGCGTCGCGCTGCTCGCCGAATCCGCCGCGTACGGCGACGGGCCCCCCATCGACGTCCACCGCCTCAAGCCCACACCACCCCACCCGCCCATCGGCCTGATCCACAATCGGCGACAACCCATGCCACCGACGCTGCGCGCCTGGATCCGGCACCTACAGCTGAGACACCCGACCAGCTGACCAGCCGCACCGAGGAGGACGCCATCCTCGGCTACGAGCTGGGCGGCGTGTGATCGTCGATACGTCTGCCCTCGTGCCCATCGTGGCCAGAGAGCCTGCAGCGGACCGTTTGATCAGCAAGCTGGCCAACTCGGCACGGGTCCTCTACGTCGGCGACGACTTCGCCGCCACTGACCTCGAGCAGGCCTGACGGAGGCGGGCAAGACCTGTCAGCGGGCTCGACCCCCAGATCACGCGGCGAGCCCGGCTCAGACGGTGGGACGCTCGGGCACGAGTGAGATCCCGACGCCCAGTTCCAGGACGGCAATCATCTCGAGCCGGGTGGATTTGCGAGAGACCTCGACGCCGTCGACCGAGAGCACAGCTTCCACCTCGGGACTGCCGGCCCGCACCTCGACGAGTCTGCCCTCGCGCACCCGCGCGAAGGCCTCGACGACGACGTACCGGACGTCGAGGGCCACGTGGAGCGTGACGACCCGCACCCCGTCCACGCGAAGCTCCAGGTCGGGATGCTGTTCGACCCGGACCGTATGGCCGGCCAGCCGCACCATGCTCTCGGCGCCCGGCGTGGTGCTGGTCTCCCGCCCGGCCGCGACCAGCGCCTGGTAGCGACTCCACGACGCGACGAGCAGATCGGTCAGGTCGTCGTCGAGCAGGGCGCGCAGCGCCTCCAGGAGCTCGTCGACTAGCACGGCACGCGCCACCTTGGTGAGCAGCGCCAACCGGCGGCCACCCGGTGACTCGCTCCCCCGCTGGCTCCGAACGATGTCGTCGAGCCTGGCTGCCACGTCGGCGCGGTCGCTGAGCAGCAGCGTGCCGGTGTGCGCCGCGGTCGGACTCTTGTCGGCGGCAACCACTGCGGTCATGTCGGGTCCTCCTCGATCGTCGACCTGCCCACGTCTCTGCGGGCCAGCCAGCTGAAGCGGTGGTCGCGCGAGCCCGGCTCGCTGAGGGTGCGTACGACGACCGGCGCACCCGCAGGGAGTGGTATCGCCGTCACGTGGCTCGCCACCCAACGAGCCTGGAGCCGCGGACGCACGTAGGCCAGCCACCCGGTGGATGCGACCAGGATCAGGATCACCAGCACGACAAGGAGGGTGCCCAGGCCCGGCGGCGAACCGCCGGAGCCAGCGCCACTCGAAAACCCCCCGGCGCTCGACGAGCGCCCCGCGGACGAGGGTGTCCGGCCCTTCGTGGGCGACGTTGTCGATGAGTGCGTCGGAGTGGTCCGCGGCGTCGTTGTCCGGGGCGTGGAGGGCGACGATGGCAGGGCAGCGACCACGGTGACCGCCGTACCCGCCGGCACCTGACTTCCTGCGGCGGGCGACTGTGACGTCACCGTATTCCCCTGATCGCGTGCCGACACGACCATCGCCAGGCAGGTCGCGGCGAGCTTCTCCCCCGCGTCCTGCAGGCTCACCTGTCGCACCTCTGGGACGGAGAACAGGGTCTGCCCCGCTGTCTGGAGAACGTAGTAAACGGTCGTGCCGGATGACACGAGATCCCCAGCCGCCGGGTCCTGGCTGATCACGACCCCGGTATCCCCAGCGATTGGTTTGGCGTTGAGTTGAGTCTGGCGCAGGCCGCTCACTGCCTGCTCCTCCGTCGCGCACCTCACGTCCGGCACGGACACGCCCTGCACGACCTCCAGGTCCTGACCCACCTGCCACGAACCGGGGTTGCCCGCCTGCGCGGAGTCGCAGGCGGGCCAGCAGACCGAGACCGGGTAGAAGCCCGGAAACAAGGAGTCCGGAACCGAGAAGGAGCCGCCGAAGCCGCCGTCGGCATCGAAGATGCAGGACTGCACGGCAGGAAGCACCTGACCGACGGACACCTGGCACGTCTCGCCGGGATTCCCGGGCGCGTGTCCCACCCCCGAGATCGTCACTGTGTCGCCGGGCAAGGCGGAGGTCGGGTCAAGGGTGAGCACCGGAACAGGCGCGTCGAGGCGTGCCTCAGCAGCCGTCGGGGCGACGAGCGCCGCCACGATCAGCACGCCAGTCCACACGGATCGTCCCATCACCTCTCCCGCGAAGTGCCTTCGAAGCAGAGGAGGACCATCGAGGCTGACCAGATACGGGGTCCTCGTCTGCTTTGCACCCTATCGACGCTGTCACGGGGATTGGCGCTGTCACGGGGAGGCCGAATCGCCCGCCTGGTCGACCGGCGCCATCTCTGCCCGCAGACCGAGCAACCGAACGGGGCGGTCGCGTTCGAGATTGATAGCCAGGTCCAGCGCGGTCGCGATGATCTCGTCGGAGTTGCTCGTCGGCTCGCGAAGCTTGCGACTGTGGGTCTTGGTGAAGAACGGCGCGTACCGGACCTTCAGCGTCAGGCGAGTCGCGGGACGACCCTCACATGCGATGTCGTCCGCGACGAGGGCGGCCAGCCGTCGTACCTCGTCCTCGATCCCGGCCGGGTCTGTGAGGTTCTGCTGGTACGTCGTCTCGCGGCTGCGGCCACGGGCGATGTACGGCGAGCCGTCGACGTGGGCGGAAGCGATGCCGAGCGCCAGACGGTGGTACCAGGGACCCATCGTCGGACCGAGCTGCGCAGCCAACTCGTCGGGGTCGGCGTCGGCGAGCTGACGCACGCTCGAGATGCCCAGGCCCCTGAGCCGTTTCGCGGTCTTCTTGCCGATCCCCCACAAATTCGAGGTCGGGGCGTGGGCCATCACGTCGAACCAGTTGTCTGCGGTCAGCCGGAACACCCCGCGCGGCTTGCCAAAGCCGGTGGCGAGCTTGGCACGCAGCACGTTGTCGCCGATGCCGACCGTCGAGTGCAGTCCGGCCGAGCCGAGCACTGCCTGCTGCACTCGCGCGGCGAACCCTTCCGGGTCGTCGGTCTCGACGCCGAGAAACGCCTCGTCCCAGCCGAGCACCTCGACGACCACGTCGAGCGAGCGCAGAGTGTCCATCACGACTGCGGATGCCTCGTCGTAGGCGGGCTTATCGACGGGCAGGAAGACCGCATCGGGGCACCTGCGCGCGGCGATCCTCAGCGGCATCCCGGACCCGACGCCGAATGCCCGCGCCGCGTATGACGCCGTCGAGACCACGCCGCGCTCCGTCGGGTCGCCACGACCGCCCACCACCACTGGTTGGCCCGCCAGCTCCGGGCGCCGCAGCACCTCGACGGCCGCGATGAACTCGTCGAGGTCGACATGCAGCACCCAGGACGCCGCCATGGCCCTAGTTTGTCCCCTCCCCCGCTGCCAAGATCCGACATACGCGTCGTCCTAGCCACCTGAATGTCGGATCGTTGCGCGGGGTGCGTCAGCTCCAGCTGAGGATGAGGTGCACGAAGTTGGTGCCGGAGACGCCCCGCGCGTGCACGCCGGCGCTGAACTCGAGTGGGTCGTACTGCCCGTTGCCGTCGGCGACGCGGCTGGGGTCTCCGCTGTCGATGTCGCCCCACGCCTGGTAGGTGGCGGAGTCGATCAGCCCGGCGTCGTACATCTCCTGGATGCCGGCCATCCCCGACGCCAGGTAGGCCTCGTGCATCGGCATCTGGTCGGAAGATGTCCTTCTGCATCTGGAGCAGGCTGGTCTCGAAGAACCGGAACTCCTCCTCGGTGAACTGCCCGAGGTGGGCCAGTCCCGCAGCGGCCCGGGGAGCAGCGCGTCCACCAGCCAGTCGGGCGCCGCGTCGAGCGGGGCAGACACCACGTCGGACAGCTGGCGGAGCATCTGCAGGTCGAACATCCCGCCGGCGAGCGTCGGGCCGATCATCGCGGCCATGCCGGCCCACTGGAAGTCCGGTTGGCGAGGAGGAGCTCACCGTAGTAGGAGTACGACGCGATCAGTTTCTGCAGGTTCGCGTCGGCGCCCTGGCTCGGGCCCAGCCGTCGAGGTAGATCCTTGCCTTCTCCGTCGCGGTGAGCAGGTAGTAGCGCTGCAGGAGCTCGGCGTAGTCGGGGGCGCAACGCCGTCCTGGCGCATCAGGTCGAGCATCCGCTTGGCCGCGGGAGGCGGTCGGGAACTGCGACGGATCGAGGAAGCTCGAGCGCCCGGTTGCGCCCAACGCGCGCTGGAGCGCCGCGAAGTCGATGCTGCTGAAGTCGACGCCCGGAAGATGTCGACCACGGTCAGCGGCATCATCCCGGCCCGGGTGAGGGCGAGCACCGAGTCCTGAGTTGGCCTCCTTGAGCCAGCCGGCTGCCTTGGCCGCAGCGTCGTCGAGGGTGCCGTGGAGGGTCTGCTCCTCGCGGGTGCTGCGCCACCAGGGCTTGGCGGGCTGCCTCGACGGCGCCGTCGTAGGCGATGAC
>JBBJMF010000009.1:0-47330 GCA_037719575.1 Nocardioidaceae bacterium | reverse complement strand
CGGGCACTAGCACCTCAAGCTAGCGCGTCTACCTATTCCGCCACCCGGACCTGGGCGCCTCCGAGCACCTCGGAGAGCCAGGCAACTCTACCAAAGGGCAGGATGGGCCGATGACCACGAGCTACGAACCTGAGGCCGACGTCGTTCAGATCTGCCGTGACCTCATCCGGATCGACACCACGAACTACGGGGACGGCTCGGGGCCGGGGGAGCGGAAGGCCGCGGAGTACGTCGCGGAGAAGCTGGCTGAGGTGGGCATCGAGTCCGAGTTCTTCGAACCAGCCAAGGGTCGTACGTCGCTCGTCGCCCGCTGGGGCGACCCGGAGGCTACCGACAGGCTGCTCGTGCACGGCCATCTGGACGTCGTACCTGCTGCCAAGCAGGACTGGAAGGTCGACCCCTTCGCCGGGGAGATGGCCGACGGCTATTTGTGGGGGAGGGGAGCGATCGACATGAAGGACTTCGACGCGGCGATCCTCTCCGTGGTCCGGGCGCGCACCCGGGCCGGAAGACTTCCGAAGCGCCCCGTCACGCTGATCTTCACCGCGGACGAGGAGGCGGGGGGCATTGCCGGCGCGCACCCGATCGTCGACCAACGACCCGAGTGGCTGGAGGGGTGCACCGAGGCGGTCGGTGAGGTGGGTGGGTTCTCGACAACCATTGCCGGCAAGCGGATCTACCTGGTCGAGACCGCCGAGAAGGGCATGGCCTGGTTACGGCTACGGGCTCACGGCACGACCGGGCACGGCTCGATGCGAAACACGGACAACGCCGTGACCGCTGTCGCGGAGGCGGTCGCCACGATCGGTCGTCACGAGTGGCCCATCCGCCTGACGCCGGCGATGGGAGCGCTGCTCGAGGAGGTCGCCGGCCTCACGGGTCATGACAGCGTCGAGGACAACGTCGACGCGCTCGTGGAGCACTTCGGCCCGGCAGCCCGGATGCTCGCGGCCGTGGTCCGCAACACGGCCAACCCGACCATGCTCGACTCCGGCTACAAACACAACGTCATCCCGGGAGAGGCGACGGCGAACATCGACGGCCGGTTCCTGCCGGGCTACGAGGACGAGTTCTTCGCGACGCTTCGGGATCTGCTTCCCGAGTCGGTCACCTATGAGATCCTCGTGCACGACAAGGCCCTTTCGACCTCGTTCGACGGTCCCTTGGTAGACGCGATGACCGCGTCGATCCTCGAGGAGGACCCCGAGGCGACGGTCCTGCCCTTCCTGATGTCCGGCGGCACCGACGCGAAGGCGTGGAGCCGGCTCGACATCCGTTGCTTCGGCTTCTCGCCGCTGCGTCTGCCGGCGGATCTGGACTTCACCGGGCTGTTCCACGGCGTGGACGAACGCGTCCCCCTGGACGCGCTGAAGTTCTCGACCAAGGTTTTCGACCACTTCCTGGACCGCGCCTGAGTGCGAGCGAAGGTGCATCTGCCTGGCGCGCCACGCAAGTGCTCCCGGAGCCAGGCAGATCTGGGTGGCAGAGGGGCCGGTTGCCTGGCTAGCCAGGCAAATCCGGTCCGTGGCGGCCCTCCAGAGGAGCGGTCAGACCATGGGGCGAGGGTCGGACAGCAGCTGGCGTCGTACCCGGATGATCCGGCGGCGCAGCTCCACCCGCCGGCTGCCGTCGGCGTACAACCGAAGCCGGGCGAGCTCCCAACCGCCGTACTCGGCCCGCTCCGTCAGCAGCCTTCGCACCGCCGCCCGCGAGATCGTGCGCGACAGCTGGAACCGCTGGAACTCGTACTCCATCCCACCTCCTGCGTGCCGTCACCTTACCCGCGCGCACCCAGCCACGACAGTGATCCCACTAACCTCACAGGCATGGCACTCCCTATTGAGCAGTACGCGGTCGTGGGCGACACCGGTACCGCTGCTCTCATCGGTCTCGACGGCTCGGTGGACTGGCTCTGCCTGCCACGCTTCGACTCGGCAGCCTGTTTCGCCGCGCTGCTCGGGACACCGCGCCACGGCCGGTGGCTGCTGGGCCCGGCAGGCGAGGCGCGCTCGACCCGCCGCTACCTGGGCGGCTCGTTCGTGCTGGAGACCACCCATGAGACCGAGACGGGGATCGTGAAGGTCACCGACCTGATGCCGATCGCCGACGACCGAGCCGACGTCGTACGGCGTGTCGAGGGTGTCTCGGGCACCGTCAAGATGCGGCACGAGTGGGTCGTCCGCTTCGGCTACGGGAAGATCCGTCCCTGGGTGACCCGCGGCAAGGACACCGACGACAGGCCGATCATCACCGCCGTCGCCGGCCCGGACAAGCTGGTCCTGCGCGGCACTCGACTGCCGAAGGCGCACGACGGAGCCCACGTCGACGAGTTCCACGTCGCGGAGGGTGAGACGCTCACCTTCACCACGACCTGGTTCCACTCGCACTACCCGGTGCCGGGCATGCTCGAAGTCGAGAGCCGGGTCGAGGCGACGATCGAGCGGTCTCAGCAGTGGGCCGACACCTGCACCTACACAGGTCGGTACCGGGAGCAGGTCGTGAGGTCCCTGCTCGTGCTCCGGCTGCTGACCCACGGTGGCACCGGGGGGATCGTGGCCGCGGCAACGACGTCGCTGCCGGAGGAGATCGGCGGGGAGCGCAACTGGGACTACCGCTACTCCTGGCTGCGCGACGCCTCCCTGACCCTCGAGGCGCTGCTGATGGCCGGCTACCGAGACGAGGTGGACCTGTGGCGGGGATGGCTGCTGCGTGCGCTCGCCGGGGACCCGCAGGACGCGCAGATCATGTACACCGTCGACGGGGGGCGAGAGCTTCCCGAGCGCGAGCTCGACCATCTGCCTGGCTACGAGGGCTCGCGGCCGGTCCGGATCGGCAACGCCGCCGTCCACCAGCGCCAGACCGACGTGCTCGGCGAGGTGTTGTCCGCGCTCCAGCGCGCCAGAACCGCCGGGCTCGACGACCCCGAGGTCTCCTGGCGGCTGCAGCGCGTCCTCGTCAACGAGATGTGCGACCACTGGGACGAGGCCGACAACGGGCTGTGGGAGATGCGGGGTCCGCGCCGGGACTTCACCCACTCGCGGATGATGGTCTGGGTCGCTCTCGACAGCGCCATCACCGGGATCGAGAAGCACGGCCTGCGCGGGGATCTTGACAGGTGGCGCAAGCTGCGCAGGCAGGTGCGTGCCGAGATCCTCACCCGGGGGTACGACGAGAAGCGGGGCACGTTCACCCAGCACTACGACACCACCGAGGTGGACGCCGCGCTGCTGCTCCTACCGGTCGTGGGCTTCCTTCCCGGAGACGACCCTCGGGTGCTCGGCACGATCGCTGCGGTGGAGGAGGACCTGATGCGCGACGGCCTGCTGATGCGCTACCGCACGGAGACCGGCAACGACGGGGTGGCGGGGGACGAGCACCCGTTCCTGGCCTGCTCGTTCTGGCTCGTCAGTGCCTATGCGCTCGCCGGCCGGACCCGCGACGCTCGCCGGTTGATGGACCGTCTCGTGGACCTGGTCAACGACGTCGGGCTGCTGTCGGAGGAGTACGACCCTCGCGCGAAGCGGATGACCGGCAACTTCCCTCAGGCGTTCTCCCACCTCGCCCTGGTCGGAGCAGCGATGCACGTCGAGGCGGCGGGCACGGGGCACTCCTAACGCTGCTACGGTCTCGTGATGACGCGAGTCCCGCTCACCGGCGAGGAGAAGGCGAGCCTGCACGCCAGTCTCGACCGCCATCGGGACGCGGTGCTGTGGAAGCTCGAGGGACTCGACGACGAGCAGCTGCGACGCCAGGTCGTCCCCTCCGGCACGAGTCTGCTGGGACTTGTCAAGCACCTCGGCTCGGTGGAGTACGGCTGGTTCTGCCATACGTTCGGACGGCCGACCGAGCCGCTCCCGCTCGACGAGGAGGACCCGGAGGCCGACCTTCGCGTCGAGTCCGACGAGACGACCGCCGACATCGTCGGGCTCTACACCCGAGCTCGCGCGGCCGCAGACGAGGTGATCGCCGAGCTGTCGGTCGAGGATCTTGGGACTGCATGGTTCGGGGAGCAGGTCTCGATGCGCTGGGTCCTCATCCACATGCTCGAGGAGACGGCACGGCACGCCGGGCACATGGACATCGCGCGCGAGCTCATCGACGGAGAGACCGGCGGCTATCCGCCGCAGTAAGAGGCCTGCGCTCGGGCGTCGTGATGACGCGGACCTAGGCCTCGGGATAGCCGGTCGGCGGCGCCGAGACGTCGTCCAGCGCATCGGTGATCTCCTCGGGCAGGGTGATCTCCTCGACGGCGAGAGATGCCCGCAGCTGAGCGGACGTGCGCGCTCCGATGATCGGGGCCGTGACGCCGGGCTGGTCACGGACCCAGGCCAGGGCCACCTCGGCGGGCTGCATGTCGAGGCCCTCGGCAGCCCGCCAGACCGCCTCCACGATCCGGCTGGTCCGAGGCGTCAGGTGCTCACCGACGTACCTGTCGAAAGTGGGCGACGCCGCGCGCGAGTCAGCGGGCAGTCCCGTGCGGTACTTGCCGGTCAGCACGCCGCGCCCGAGCGGTGCCCAGGCCAAGATGCCCAGCCCGAGCGCGATCGACGCCGGGGACACCTCTCGCTCGATGCCGCGTTGGAGCAGCGAGTACTCGACCTGCGTCGAGGCGATGGCCGCCCTTCCCGCGACCGACTCCTGGTGCGTCGCGGCGCGAGCCGTCTGCCAGCCTGTGTAGTTCGAGACGCCGACATAGCGCGACCGTCCGGATGAGACGGCATAGTCGAGCGCCGAGAGTGTCTCGTCGAGAGGTACGTCGTCGGACCAGGTGTGGAGCTGCCAGAGGTCGACGTGGTCGACGCCGAGGCGCGTCAGCGAGGTCTCGAGGTCGTGCAACAGAGCGCGTCGTGACACATCCACGACCCGCTCGCCGGCTCGCCTGGTGATGCCGCCCTTGGTCGCGATCACGACGTCGTCCCGGCTGACGACCGAGCCGAGCAGCGAGCCGACGAGCCGTTCGGTATGGCCAGCCCCGTAGGACGCCGCGGTGTCCAGCAGCGTGCCACCAGCCTCCACGAACACGCGCAGCTGGTCAGCCGCCTCGTGCTCGTCGGTCTCGGTTCCCCAGGTCATCGTGCCGAGTCCGATCCTCGACACCTTCAGCCCCGTCGCGCCGAGGAAGCGATGCAGCATGCCCGAAACCCTATTGCACCTGTGAGATCAGGCCGGTCGTCGATCCTCCGCCTGTCCGAGTGCATAGGCGGCGTTGACGAGGCCGAGGTGGCTGAACGCCTGCGGGAAGTTGCCGAGCAGCTCACCGGTGGCCGGGTCGACCTGCTCCGCGAACAGGCCGAGTCCGGTGGCATAGCCGGCCGCGCGACCCAGGACGGCGCGCGCCCGGTCGACCTGTCCCGTGACGGCGAGGGCCTGCGCCAGCCAGAACGTGCACAGCAGGAACGTCCCCTCGCGCCCCTGGAGTCCGTCGTCGGCGCGGTAGCGGTAGAGCAGGCCACGCTCGTCGCTGAGCTCGCGTTCGACCGCGTCGATCGTAGCCAACAGCCGGGGGTCGTCCGGCGGCAAGATCCCGACGAAGGCGATCAGCAAGGTCGAGGAGTCCAGATCCTCGGACCCGAAGCTCTGCGTGAAGGCTCCCGCCGTCTCGCTCCAGCCCTTCGCGAGGATCGCGTCACGAATCTCGTCGCGGGCGGTCGTCAAGGTCGACACCCGCTCATCGTTGAGGCGGAGGATGTCTGCCAGAGCGAGGCCGCGGTCCACGGCAACCCAGCACATCAGCTTGCTGTGCAGGTACGGGCGCGGTTCGCCACGCATCTCCCAGATGCCCTGGTCGTCGTCCTGCCACCTCGCGACCGCGGCGTCCACGGCGGAGAGCAGGAACCTGCGGGTCGCCTCACCCATCTCCGCGAGCTGCTCGCGAAGCGTGTGGGCCGCGTCGAGCAGAGCGCCGTACACGTCGAGCTGACGCTGGTTCCAGGCGCCGTTGCCGGCTCGAACCGGTCCGCTGCCGCGCCAACCAGCCAGATGCGGGACCTCGCGTTCGGTCAGGTCGCGCTCGCCGCCCACTCCGAACATGATCTGCAGGTCGACTCCCCGGTCGAGCTGGGTGGCTGCAGCGGTCGCGAGGAACGAGAAGAAGTGCTCGCCCTCGTCGGGACAAGCGGCAACCCACAAGCCCTGCAACGTCATGCTCGCATCGCGCACCCAGCTGAAGCGGTAGTCCCAGGTGCGGCCGGTCCCCACTCCCTCGGGCAGACTCGTCGTCGCTGCGGCCACGATGGCGCCCGTGCCTGCATAGGTCAGACCCTGGAGGACCACACCGCTGTGGTGCACCAGGTCGCGATGCGGCCCCTCATAGCGCTGATGCAGCTGGGACCAGCTTCGCCAGGAGGCCTCGGTCGCGCCTAGGCGTCGGGCGATCTTGCGGGCGCTCCACGGCTTCGGGACGTCCTCCCAGGCGCCGCCCTGCTCGAGGGCGAAGCCGACCTCGTCGCCTTCGGTGAGCGTCACCTCGGCGAAGGCCGTGGCGCCGGCCAGCTCCAGGTTCAGCGCGGTGCTGAGCACCAGGACGGTCGAGCTGCCATGAGCCACCACCCCCTTCGAAAGGGGGCTCAGCCGCGGGTGGACCAGGCCGAACTCCGGGCGTGGGGCGAACTCGACCCGCAACGTCACCGTTCCACGAACGCAGCGGGCCAGTCTCAACAGCACGCCGGGGGACGAGAGTCCGAGCTCGTGGCCACGATCACGCCTGCCGAGCGCCATCGCGTCGGTCAGCACCAGCGCCCCCCGGGCGGCATCCCACATGGTCTCGAGCACCAGGCTCGATGGTCGGTAGCGTCGCCGCACGGTGTAGTCGCCGTCCACCGGTGCAACCAGGAAGTGGCCAGCCTCATTGTCGAGCAGCCTGGCCATGATGGGTGCGCTGTCGAAGCGTGGCAGGCACAACCAGTCAACGGAACCCGCGCTGGTGACGAGAGCGGCCGAACGACAGTCTGACAACAGGGCGTGCTCGGCCACCGGCACGTCACTCACCGGATCGACTCTACTCACCCTCGATCTACCTGGCCGAGCTGCCTCACGGTCTGCCTAGCTGCGTGGTCCCGTAGTGGTCGACGTCGATGACGGTTTGCCGTTGCAGTGAAGGCTCACCGCCTGTCTCTGCTAGTCCAAACCTCACTCACAAGGGCAATGTCGTGGCTACCGAAGGAGCGTGTCCGGACTCGGCTAGGGTGCCGCTGTGCGACTCGGACTGAACATGGGCTACATCCTCGGCCGCGACGTCGCTGCATACGTGACGCTGGCCAGGGCGGCCGAGGAGCTCGGGTACGACGTCGTGTGGGCCGCCGAGGCGTACGGGTCGGACTCGCCGACCCTGCTCAGCTACCTCGCCGCCAAGACCGAGCGGATCGACGTCGGTGCCGCGGTCATGCAGATCCCGGCCCGGACGCCGGCCATGACCGCGATGACGGCGGCAAGCCTCGACCTGCTCAGCGGTGGCCGCTTCCGGCTGGGACTCGGTGTTTCCGGTCCCCAGGTCTCCGAGGGCTGGCACGGGGTGCGTTTCGCGAGGCCGCTGGCGCGCACCCGAGAGTACGTCGACATCGTGGCGATGGCCCTGCGCCGCGAGACCGTGCGCTACGGCGGCGAGTTCTTCACGCTGCCGCTTCCCGACGGGCCGGGGAAGGCGCTCAAGCTCGCCGTACACCCGGCCCGCGAGAGAGTCCCGATCTATCTGGCGGCGGTCGGCCCGCGAAACCTCGAGCTGGCCGGGGAGATCGCCGACGGCTGGCTGGCGATCTTCTTCTCTCCCGAGTACTCCGACGAGCTGCTCGCGAGCATCGAGGCGGGCCGGCAACGAGCCGCGCGCGCCGACGGTCCGTTCGACATCTCGGCAACGGTGCCGGTGTCCCTCGGCGACGACATCGAGACGTGCGCCGAACCACTTCGTGGTTACGCGGCTCTGTACGTAGGAGGGATGGGCAGCCGGGAACAGAACTTCTACAACGCGCTCGCCCGCCGGATGGGGTTCGAGCAGGCCGCGCGGGAGGTCCAGGACCTGTTCCTGGCTCGCGAACACCGGGGGGCGATGGCCGCCGTGCCGCTCGACTTCATCGACCGGACGTCGCTGCTCGGACCGCCGGGCCGGGTCGCTGACCGGTTGCAGGCGTTCGCCGCTGCGGGAGTCAGCACCCTCAACGTGTCGCTGTTCGAGTCAGACCCCGTCAGAGGTGCCGCGACACTCCGCGCAGTTGCGGACGCTCTCGACGCCGCCGGTCTAGCAGACTGAGTGCCATGAACTTCCTGCAGGCGCTGCTGCTCGGTGTGGTCGAGGGCGTGACCGAGTTCCTGCCCGTCTCCAGCACGGGCCATCTCACGATCACCGAGCAGCTGGTCGGGCTGGAGATCGACGACAAGACCGTGACGGCGTTCACCGCCGTCATCCAGGTCGGCGCGATCGTCGCAGTCATCGTCTTCTTCCGGCAGGACATCTGGCGGATCCTGGCTGCGTGGGTGCGGGGGATCACGACACCCGGAGTGCGCGGCACGCTCGACTACCGGATGGGCTGGTACGTGATCGTCGGCACGATCCCAGTGGCGATCGCCGGCCTGCTGGGCAAGGACCTCGTCACGGGAGCGTTGCGCAACCTGTGGTGGGTAGCGTCCGCGTTGATCGCCTGGAGCGTCGTCATGGTGCTCGCCGAGCGGGTGGCGACACAGCGTCGGCATGAGGGTGACCTGAGGCTGCGCGACGCAGTCTTCATCGGTGTCGTCCAGTGCGTCTCGCTGGTCCCGGGCGTCTCCCGGTCAGGTGCGACGATCTCGGCCGGTCTGGTCGCCGGTCTGGACCGGGTCGCGGCCACCCGGATGTCGTTCTTCCTGTCGATACCGGCTCTGACGGCGGCCGGGATCTTCGAGCTGCCGAGCGCCGTCAGCGGAGACATCCCGCTCGCGTCCACCATCGTGGCGACGCTCATGAGCTTTGCCGTGGCCTACGTCTCGGTGGCCTGGCTGTTGAGGTTCGTCGCCCATCACCCGATCACCTGGTTCGTCGGCTACCGCGTCGCCCTCGGTCTCGCCCTGATGGTCGCCCTGGCCACCGGGGCGCTGTCCGCCACCTGAGCCGACCCCGCGTCTCCATCTGCCGAGGCCGTGAGACACTCGGACGTCGAAGCGGAGCATGGGTGAGGAGGCACCGTGAGTGTGGCATTTCTCCTGACGTCGTTGATCGTCGTCGCGTCGCCCGGGACCGGGGTCCTCTACACCCTCGCTGCGGGTCTGTCGCGTGGCGTCCGGGCCAGTGTCGTCGCGGCGACGGGGTGCACGCTGGGCATCGTCCCGCACATGGTCGCGGCCATCACCGGTCTCGCGGCGCTGCTGCACACGAGCGCCGTCGCTTTCCAGACGCTGAAGTGGCTCGGGGTCGGCTACCTCCTCTATATGGCCTGGAACACGTTGCGGGAGAAGGGCCCGCTGAGCGTGCAGACAGACGTCGCGCCCCGCTCCGCTCGCCAGGTGGTGGGGTCCGGCATCCTAATCAACATCCTCAACCCGAAGCTCTCGATCTTCTTCTTCGCCTTCCTGCCGCAGTTCGTGAGCTCCGGTGAGCCGCGCTACCTGGTGACGATGGTCGAGCTCAGCCTCGTCTTCATGCTGCTCACGTTCGTCGTGTTCGTCGGCTACGGGGTGTTCGCAGCCTCGATCCGTACCCACGTGATCTCCCGCCCCGGCGTGCTGGCGTGGATGCGCCGCACGTTCGCGGGAGCATTCGTCGCCCTCGGCGCCAAGCTCGCCCTCGCCAGTAGGTAGCCGGTTCGGGGCGCCGCGTCGCGGTCCCAGGCTCGGACGTCGTGCGCCCGGTGACTGCTTTCGCAGGGGATGCGGCCGCTACGGATGCGAGACGGTGACGTCGCCGCGGTCACGCAAACCATTGTGACGGTTCGATCCTGCCTGGCGTCTAAGGTGAACGCGTGGCGACTGTTCTGCTCGTTCGGCACGGCCGCACCTCGGCGAACTCGAGTGGCGTGCTCGCCGGACGGGCCCCCGGGGTGCGGCTCGACGACCTGGGCAGGAGTCAGGCCGCAGAGCTCGGAGCCCGGATGTCGGCCCTGCCGTTGGCCGCGGTCGTGTCAAGCCCTCTCGAGCGCTGTCGGCAGACCGCGACGGCGATCGTCTCCGTGCTCGCGTCCGAGCTGAGCGTGTCGGTCGACCGGCGGCTCATCGAGTGTGGGTACGGCGACTGGACCGGCAAGCAGCTCAAGGATCTCGCCAAGGAGCCGCTGTGGAAGGTGGTCCAAGGGCACCCCAGCGCCGCGGAGTTCCCGGGTGGGGAGTCGCTGAGGGGGATGCAGGCCCGCGCCCTCGACGCGATCCGTGCGCATGATGCCGCGGTCACCGAGACAGTCGGGCCAGCGGCGCTCTGGGTCGCGGTGAGCCACGGCGACGTGATCAAGGCGATCCTCGCGGACGCGGTAGGTAGCCACCTCGACGAGTTCCAGCGGATCGTCGTCGACCCGGGCTCGGTGTCCGTCGTGTCCTACACCCCACTTCGCCCGTTCGTCGTGCGGCTCAACGAGCACGGCGATCTCACCGGACTGGTGCCGAAGGCCAAGCCGGGCAGGCGTCACCGGGCGCGGGCTTCCAGCGACGCGCCGGTCGGTGGCGGCGCCGGGCTCGCCACGTAGGCTCGACGTATGTCGACCGTCGTCCACAAATTCGAGAAGCCGGAGCGCTTCGTCGCGGGAACCGTGGGCCCGCCCGGGCAGCGCACGTTCTTCCTGCAGGCTCGCGAGGGCACCCGCATCATGAGCGTCGCTCTCGAGAAGCAGCAGGTCGCGATCCTCGCCGAGCGGCTGGACCTGCTGCTCGACGAGGCACTGCGCCGGATCGGTGGCGACCCGAGTATTCCAGCCATCGCGCCGACGGGACTCTCCGACAAGGCTCCGTTGGAGCAACCCATCGACGAGGAGTTCCGCGTCGGCACGATCACCTTGGGATGGGACGACGAGACCGCCCAGGCGGTGATCGAGCTCTTCCCGGTCTCCGAAGAGGACGTGGTCGTGCAGGACCTCGGCGCGAACCCCGATGCCGAGGAGGGCGAGCAGCCGGATGACGACACGGTGCTCGAGCTGGAGGTCGAGGCGAGCGAGGTGCTGGTGGTCAGGCTCGAGCCGGCCTACGCCCGTGCCTTCGTCCAGCGCGCGCAGACTGTCGTCTCGGCGGGCCGCCCGCCGTGCCAGTTCTGTGGTGGTCCGCTCGACCCTGAGGGTCACATCTGCCCCCGCGCCAACGGCTTCAAGCGCACCACGGTCTGAATGCGTCCCGACCGGTCAGCCCCTGCCCCCTCGATGATCCAGAGCGGCATCGAGCCTGGCGCCATCGAGGACCTGCTCACCGTCGGCTCGCTCGAGCTGGAGGGCCGGCTCGTGCTCGCCTCCAACGCATCGTTCTTCGGTCGGGTCACGCTCGACGGTCTCAGCATGTCCTGTATCTACAAGCCCGTAGCCGGGGAGCGCCCGTTGTGGGACTTTCCCGAGGGGAGCCTCGCGGCTCGTGAGCGGGCAGCCCGGGTCGTCTCGGAGGCGGGTGGGTGGCACGTCGTACCTCCGACATTCCTGCGCGACGGCAGGTTCGGGCCGGGCATGGTCCAGCAGTGGATCGACGTCGACCCCGATGCCAGGCTCGTCGACGTCGTGCCCGAGCCGGCCGAACCGGGCTGGGTCCCGGTACTCGAGGCGGAGGATCAACGAGGCGACCCCGTGCTGCTCGTCCACGCCGACGACGACAGGCTCCGAGACCTGGCGATGCTCGATGTCGTGATCAACAACGCCGACCGCAAGGGCGGGCACGTGCTGCCGGACGCCGCTGGCCACGTATGGGGGTGTGACCACGGCGTGACGTTCCACGACGAGTCCAAGCTGCGGACGGTGCTATGGGGGTGGGCCGATGACCCTCTTCGCGACGAGGACGTCAGGGCTCTGCGTCGCCTCAAGCGGGGCCTTGGCGGTGCGCTCGGCGAGGAGCTCGGGCCGCTGCTTCGGCGGCACGAGGTCAGGGCCCTACGAGCGCGCGTGGACACCATGCTCGAGCGGCGGACCATGCCGTCACCGGGCCGGTCGTGGCACGCGATCCCATGGCCGGCGATGTGACGACGCCTCGATAGGGTGTCGGCCATGCGATCGTGGGCGAACTCTGCACCGTCGACCGGCGCACGGGATCGACTCGGCGCCGCACCGCCCCTCAGCCTGTACGACGCCCGCACCGGACGGCTCGAGCCGACGAGACCCGACGGTCCGGCACGGCTCTACGTCTGTGGTATCACCCCGTACGACGCCACCCATCTGGGTCACGCCGCGACGTACGTCGCGTTCGACCTGATGATCCGGGCCTGGCGGGCGGCCGGGCGCGAGGTGACGTACGTGCAGAACGTGACCGATGTCGACGACCCGCTGCTAGAGCGGGCGGCCGCGACCGGGGAGGACTGGCGGGTCCTCGCCGAGCGCGAGACCCAGCTCTTCCGTGAGGACATGGCTGCCCTGTCGGTGATCCCGCCGGACCACTACGTCGGAGCGGTCGAGTCGATCCCCATGATCGTGGAGCTCATCGCGCTGTTGCGCGACAGGGGCGCCGTCTACGAGGTCGGCGGAGACCTGTACTTCTCGGTCCAGGCCGACCCGACGTTCGGCCAGGTGTCAGGGCTCGACAGATCCGCGATGATGTCGGTCTTCGGTGAACGCGGAGGCGACCCGGCCCGCTCCGGCAAGCGCGATCCGCTCGACTGCCTGCTCTGGCAGGCCGCGCGGGCGGGGGAGCCGAGCTGGGAGACGGACCTCGGGCCGGGCAGACCGGGCTGGCACGTCGAGTGCGCCGCGATCGCCGTGAGGCGCCTCGGCCACGGGTTCGACGTGCAGGGGGGTGGGTCGGACCTCGCCTTCCCGCACCACGAGATGTCCGCGGGGGAGGCGCAGGTGGCCTTCCCCGACGAACGCTTCGCTGCGCACTACGTGCATTCCGGGATGGTGGGGCTCGGCGGGCACAAGATGTCCAAGTCGCGCGGCAACCTGGTGCTGGTGTCGGGGCTGCGCTTGCAGGGTGTCGACCCGCGGGCCATCCGGTTGGCGCTGCTGTCCCAGCACTATCGCAGCGACTGGGAGTGGGACTCCGGCCTGCTCGACGCGGCGGAGGCCCGACTCGGAGGCTGGTCGGCAGCTGTCCGGCGAGGTGGCACCGATCCCAAGGCGGCCGTGACCGCCGTACGCGAGGCCATGGCAGGCGACCTGGACGCGCCGGCGGCGCTCGCGGCGGTGGACGCCTGGGCGGCCGATGGAGGGTCCAAGCCGGTCGAAGGAAGTGGCGACCTGGTGGCAGACGTCGTCGACGAGTCCCTCGGGCTGCGGCTCGCCTGACCAGGGTGCTCGCGGGTCAGGGCTCGTCGGTGCGGCGGCGCAGGTAGCGCTCGAACTCGCGGGCGATGGCGTCGCCCGAGGCCTCCGGCAGTTCGGTGGTGTCCTGCTCCTCCTCCAGTGACCGCACGTAGTCGGCAACGTCGCTGTCACCACTCGCCATCTCGTCCACCCCGCGCTGCCAGGCCTGCGCCTCCTCGGGCAGCCCGCGCAGGTCGATCGGGGCCCCGAGCAGGTCCTCGAGCCGGCCGAGCAGCGCGAGCGTGCCCTTCGGGTTCGGCGCCTGGGCGACGTAGTGGGGTACCGCAGCCCAGTACGACAGCGTCGAGATGCCGCGCCGCTGAGAGGACTCCTGGATGACCCCGACGATCCCGGTGGGCCCGGTGTAGCGGGACGGCTCGAGGTTGTGGCGGGCGGCCAGGTCCGGGTCCGACGAGATGCCGGTGATCGGCACCGGACGGGTGTGGGGTACGTCGGCCAGCAGGGCGCCCAACGTCACGAGCGTCGTGACGCCGATGCTCTGCAGGTAGTCGAGAAGCTCATCTGTGAACGAGCGCCAGCGCAGGTTCGGCTCGATTCCGGTCACGAGCACGACCTCGTTTCCGCCCGGACCCTCGGCGCAGTGCCAGAACGACGTGGTGCGCCACGACACCTCACGATCCCCGGCGGGGTCGAAACCGACGTGCGGACGGTTGACCTGGAAGTCGTAGTAGTCCTCGGGGTCGATCGTCGCGAGCAGCTGCGCCCGCCATTCCGTGAGCAGATGCGACACGGCGTCCGTCGCTGCCTCGCCAGCGTCGTTCCAGCCCTCGAAGGCGGCCACCGCGACAGCGTCCGTCAACTGCCGTTCGGCCTCGATGTTGATCACGTCTCCAGCCTACGGTCCAGCGCACGATGCTCCTCGACGATCCGCCTGTGGTAACCGACGATCCGCCAGCTGTTGAGTCGCCCCGCCCGCCGTGGCGGATGGTCCACAACAACGGGCGGATGGCGGGTTACAGGGGCCGGATGGTCCACAACAACAGGCGGATGGTGGGTTACAAGGGGCGGATGGTCGGTGGCCAGGATGAGACGGTCGTCCATGGGGTGGACGGATCCGGGTAACGTGCTGGGATGTCGAGCAGCCCGGTCGACCTGCGACAGGCGTTGAGCGAACGCGTCGTGGTGGCGGACGGCGCGATGGGCACCATGCTGCAGCAGCACGACCTCGACCTGGACGCGTTCGACGGCCACGACGGATGCAACGAGGTCCTCAACGTGACCCGGCCCGAGGTGGTCAGGTCGATCCACGACGCCTATCTCGCCGTCGGCTCGGAGTGCATCTCGACCAACACGTTCGGCGCGAACTTCGCCAACCTCGGCGAGTACGGGATCGCCGACCGCATCTACGAGCTCGCGCACGCCGGCGCCCGGATCGCGCGTGAGGTGGCGGACCGGTGGTCGACCCCTGGCCACCCCCGTTGGGTGCTGGGGTCGGTCGGACCGGGCACCAAGCTGCCAACCTTCGGACAGGTCACGTTCGCCACTCTGCGCGACGCCTATCGGGACCAGGTGCGCGGGATGCTCGACGCGGGCGTCGATGCCGTGCTCGTGGAGACGGCCCAGGATCTCCTGCAGGCCAAGGCTGCTGTCATCGGGGCGAAGCGGGCCATGGCGTCGGCTGGGGTGGGACCTGTCCCTCTCATCGTCAATGTCACGGTCGAAACCACCGGCACCATGCTCCTCGGCAGCGAGATCGGTGCAGCGCTCACCGCACTCGCTCCACTCGGCATCGACCTGATCGGGCTCAACTGCGCCACTGGGCCGGCGGAGATGAGCGAGCATCTGCGCTACCTGTCGAGGACCGCGTCCATCGAACTGGCCTGCATGCCGAACGCCGGGCTGCCGCAGCTCACGTCGGCGGGTGCCCACTACCCGCTCACACCGGAGCAGCTGGCCGATGCGCACGACACGTTCACCCGCGAGTTCGGCCTGAGCCTGGTCGGCGGGTGCTGCGGTACGACGCCCGAGCACCTGCGCGCCGTCGTCGAGCGGGTCGCCGATCGAGGGCTGGCCAAGCGCAAGCCACACGCTGACCCGGGCGTGTCGTCGCTCTACCAGCACGTCGGGTTCCGGCAGGACACGTCGTACCTCGCCATCGGGGAGCGGACGAACGCCAACGGCAGCAAGGCCTTCCGCGATGCGATGCTTGCCGAGCGCTGGGACGACTGTGTCGAGATCGCCCGGGCCCAGACCCGCGACGGCGCCCACCTCCTCGACCTGTGCGTCGACTACGTCGGTCGAGAAGGCGTAGCGGACATGCGCATCGCCGCAGGACGGCTGGCCACGTCATCGACCCTGCCAGTCATGCTCGACTCGACCGAGCCGGCCGTCGTCGAGGCCGGCCTCGAAGCCCTTGCCGGACGGTGCGTCGTCAACTCGGTGAACTACGAGGACGGCGACGGTCCGGGTTCGCGCTTCGCGAAGGTCATGCCGGTGGTGCGTGAGCACGGCGCCGCAGTCGTCGCGCTGACGATCGACGAGCAGGGTCAGGCCCGGACCGCCGAGCACAAGGTCGCCGTCGCGAGCCGGCTCATCGATGACCTGACCAACCGGTGGGGCCTGTCGACAAGCGACATCATCGTGGACTGTCTGACCTTCCCGATCGCCACCGGACAGGAGGAGACGCGACGAGACGGGCTCGAGACGATCGCCGCCATCCGCGAGGTGAAGCGCCGCCACCCCGACGTGCAGACGACGCTGGGCGTCTCGAACGTCTCGTTCGGTCTGAACCCAGCGGCGCGCGTCGTGCTCAACTCGGTGTTCCTCCACGAGTGCCGCAAGGCGGGACTCGACTCCGCAATCGTGCACACCGCCCGCATCGTGCCACTGTCGCGGATCCCTGAGGACCAACGGCAGGTCGCCTACGACCTCGTCTACGACAAGCGGCGGCCCGACTACGACCCCCTCGAGAAGCTGCTCGACCTGTTTGCCGGCGTCTCGACGAGCGATACCCGTGCCTCACGCGCTGCCGACCTCGCCGCGCTGCCGCTCGGGGAGCGGCTCCAGCGTCGCATCGTCGACGGTGAGCGCCAGGGACTCGAGGACGATCTGACCGAGGCGCTCGACGCCGGCCGGCCCGCGCTCGACATCATCAACGAGGACCTGCTGTCCGGGATGAAGACGGTGGGCGACCTCTTCGGGTCGGGTGAGATGCAGCTGCCCTTCGTCCTGCAGTCGGCCGAGGTCATGAAGACCTCGGTGGCCTACCTGGAGCCGCACATGGACCGCTCCGACGACCGGGGCAAGGGGATGATCGTGCTCGCCACCGTCAAGGGCGACGTGCACGACATCGGCAAGAACCTGGTGGACATCATCTTGTCCAACAACGGCTACACGGTCGTCAACCTCGGCATCAAGCAACCCGTCAGCGCCATCCTCGAGGCGGCCGACGAGCACGACGCCGACGTCATCGGCATGTCGGGTCTGCTCGTGAAGAGCACGGTCGTCATGCGGGAGAACCTCGAAGAGCTCAACCAGCGCGGTACGGCGTCCCGGTGGCCGGTGGTCCTCGGCGGAGCGGCGCTCACGCGGGCGTATGTCGAGCAGGACCTGGCACAGCTGTTCGACGGCGAGGTCCGCTACGCCCGGGACGCCTTCGAGGGGCTGCGCCTGATGGCTGCCTTCATGGCGGTCAAGCGCGGCGATGCGGGAGCCACCCTTCCGACGCTTCGGGAACGGAGGGTGAAGGCAAAGCCGGTGCGTGCGACGCCTGATGCCGAGGTCGCGGTGCCGGCGCGCTCCGACGTGTCCACGACCAACCCGGTTCCGGCACCACCGTTCTGGGGTGACCGCACCGTCAAGGGCATCCCGCTCGCCGACTTCGCGTCCTACCTCGACGAGCGCGCCACGTTCATGGGCCAGTGGGGCCTCAAGGCGTCACGCGGCGACGGTCCGTCGTACGACGAGCTCGTCGAGAGGCAGGGCAGGCCCCGGCTGCGGGCGTGGCTGGACCGCATCCACACCGAGGCGATCATGGAGCCGGCTGTCGCCTACGGCTACTGGCCGTGCTACAGCGACGGCGACGACCTCGTCGTGCTGGATGCCGAGCGTCGGGCCGACGAGGTGGCCCGGTTCCGCTTCCCCCGACAGCACCGGGACGGGTTCCTGTGCCTGAGCGACTTCTTCCGGCCGAAGGACGCCGGCGAGCTCGACGTCATCGCCTTCCAGCTCGTGACGATGGGTAGCCGGGTGAGCGAGGTTACGGGGGAGCTTTTCGCCGCAAACGCCTATCGCGACTACCTCGAGCTGCACGGGCTGTCGGTGCAGCTCACCGAGGCGCTTGCGGAGCTCTGGCACGCACGGGTCCGCGACGAGCTCGGCTTCGGCACCGACGACTCCAAGGACATGTCCGAGGTGTTCCGACAGGGGTATCGCGGTTCGCGTTACAGCTTCGGCTACCCGGCCTGCCCCGACCTCGAGGACCGGGTTTCACTCGTGCGACTGCTGCGGCCGGAGCGCATCGGCGTCACGCTCAGCGAGGAGCTCCAGCTCCACCCCGAGCAGTCGACGGATGCGCTTGTGGTGCACCATCCCGAGGCGAAATACTTCAACGCCCGGTGACCTGCGGCAGCGTTCTGACCTGGTCAGATGGTAACGGTGACCATGTCGTAACCATGTCAGGCTGACACATCGGCACCCGAGCAACTAAGGTCCAGTCATTCAGTTTGGCGAAAGTGTCTCTTTCGGACGGGAGCAGGACAGTGCAGAAACTCAAGAAGATCCTGGCAGTAGGAGGCACGGCGGCCTTGGTCGCCGGGCTGGCCGCCTGCGGATCGAACCGCGACGAGGGCGATGGCGGTAGCGGCTCCGACGCAAGCGGGAGCTACACCATGGGCACCACGGACACGGTGACCGCCGTCGACCCCGCGGGCTCGTACGACCTCGGATCGTCGACGCTGCAGTACAGCATCTTTCAGACGCTCGTGACGATTCCGGCCGGCAGCACGGATCCGGTCGGTGATGCCGCCGAGAGCTGTGAGTACAGCAACCCACAGACGTTCACCTGCAAGTTGAAGTCTGGCCTCAAGTTCTCGAACGGACACGAGCTCACCTCATCCGACGTCAAGTACAGCTTCGAGCGCGCGCTCGACATCGGCGACCCCAATGGTGCGGCGATCTACCTGCTCGGCGACATCGCCGAGACGGACAAGGACGGCAACGTCACCGGGCTGGCCGCCAACGCGATCGAAACCCCCGACGACCTCACCGTGACTTTCAACCTCAACCGGGCCGATGTGACGTTCCAGTCGCTGATCACATACCCGGGTACCGGTGCGATCGTCGACGAGGAGGTCTTCCCGGCGACCAAGAAGCTCGCCGACGACCAGGTGATCGGCTCGGGCCCCTACCAGCTGTCCCAGTACAAGGCTGGTCAGCAGGCCACGCTCGAGGTCAACGACAACTACACCGGTGACCGGGCGCCGAAGTCGGCCCAGGTCTTCATCTCCTACTACCAGGACTCGTCCGGCCTGAAGCTGGCCGTCGAGAACGGCGAGATCGACGTGGCGTGGGACACCTTAGGTCCGACGGACCTGACGGCACTCGAGCAGGTGAGCGACCTGACCGTCGCCAAGGGCGCCGGCGCCGCGATCCGCTACTGGGTCTGGCGCGTCGACAAGGGAGTCGGCACGGAGCTCGCGGTTCGCCAGGCGGCCGCGCAGATCATCGACCGAGACGCGATTGCCAAGAACGCCTACGAGGACACCGTGACGCCGCTCTACTCGATCGTGCCGCCTGGTATGGGTGGTTCCACTGAGGCGTACAAGGACGCCTACGGTGCAGCGCCCAATGTCACGGCAGCCAAGAAGACCCTGACCGACGCTAGTGTGAGCACTCCGGTGAACATCACGATGGGCTACACACCGACGCACTACGGCCCGAACGCCGTCGACGAGGCAACCGAGTTCAAGCGCCAGCTCGAAGAAAGTGGCCTCTTCAAGGTGGACCTGAAGAGCACCGAGTGGGAGCAGTACCAGACGATCTACAAGGAGGGCGCCTACGACCTCTGGATGCTCGGCTGGTTCCCCGACTACCCGGACGCGGACGACTACCTGTCGCCGTTCCTGGTCGATGGTGGCTTCTTCCAGAACGGCTACAAGAATGACGAGGTCAACACGCTGGTAGCGCACGAGCTGGGGTCTCCCGACCAGGCGACGCGCTACGCCGACTTCAAGGAGATGCAGGACATTGCGGCTCGCGATGTGCCGTTCATCCCGAGCTGGGTCGGCAACAACACCGCCGTCTTCGCGGACGGGATGCAAGGCGTCGAGGAAACTCTCGACGCGGCGTACATCTTCCGGCTCTGGACGATCTCGAAGAGTTAGCTAGCAATATGTGCGAGGGCTGGGGAGGGGTCAATGTGACCCCTCCCCGGTTCGCTGCGTAGAAAGGCCTCATGAGCGCATCCGCGGGTTCGCTGCCTCGCTACATCCTGCAGCGGTTCCTCCTCGTCATCCCGATGATGTGGATCCTGATGACGATGGTCTTCCTGCTCATGCGGGTCGCACCGGGTGACCCGATCTCGGCGGCCCTCGGCGGCAGGCTCAGCCCGCGGGCACTCGAGGCGGCCAGGCACAGGGCCGGGCTTGACAAGCCCCTGATCGCCCAGTACTGGGACTATCTGTCGTCCACCGTGCACCTCGACTTCGGGACGACCTTCACCGACAACCAGCCGGTGATCGACGTGGTCCGCGACAACGGCGGTGCGACGGTTTCACTGACGCTCGCCGCCTTCATCATCGCGCTCGCGATCGGCATCCCGCTGGGCCTCTTGGCCGGTCGTCTGCGCGACACGGTGCCTGACGTCCTGATCCGGATCTTCGCGATCATCACCTACGCTGCGCCGATCTTCTTCATCGGTCTGCTGGTCCAGATCTACCTCGCACCGCGGCTCGGACTGCCGACCGGGGGAGAGGCAACGCCCGAGACCTTGTTCGTCGTTCCGGAACACACTCATGTCCTGCTGATCGACTCATTCCTCAGCGGTGATCGGGCGGCGATCGTCGACGTGCTCAAACACATCGCGTTGCCCGCGTTGACACTCGGCGTCGGGATCTGCGGCGTCTTCATCCGGCTGGTCCGGGTGAACATCCTGCAGACGGTCCAGAGCGACTACGTCGAAGCGGCCCAGGCCCGCGGGATAGCCCGTGGCAAGGTGATGCGTAACCACGCCTTCCGCAATGCGTTGGTCCCCGTGATCACCGTCATCGGGCTCCAGGTGGCGCTGCTGCTCTCCGGGGCGGTTCTCACCGAAACGACGTTCAACTGGCCTGGTCTCGGCCAGAAGCTGGTCACTTACATCCTCGGCCGCGACTACGGTGCCGTGCAAGGCATCATTACGATGTTCGCCCTCGTCGTCATCTTGATCAGCGTGCTCATCGACGTCATCAACGCGTTGATCGACCCCAGAGTGCGGTTCTGATGGGCGGCCTGCTCAGCGCGCTCTTCTCGCCGTTCTCCAGAACCTCGGGAGTGGCGCGTTGGATGCTGGTCATCGGGGTCGTGACCACCGCGGTGTTCGTGATCTGCGCCATCTTCGCGCCCTGGATCGCACCGTATGACTTCGCGCAGTTCCAAGACTCCGACGGGCGGTTCGAGAAGCTCGGGCACCCGAACCACCAGCACTGGTTCGGCACGACGGACCTGCAGACCGACGTGCTGTCGCGGGTGATCTGGGGAGCGCGTACGGCGCTGGAGGTGGTGTCTCTTGCCGTGTTCGCATCCTTGATGATCGGACTCGTGCTGGGCATTGTTTCCGGCTACGTCGGCGGCTGGGTCGACCGCATCCTCGTGCTGATCATGGACTCGCTCTACGCGTTTCCTTCGTTCTTGTTGGCCATTGTGTGCGCGTTCCTCTTCACCAACATCATCGGCGACAACATCTGGTTCCTGTCGAGCGGCGTGATAGCCGCGGCCCTGTCGCTGACCGTCATCTACATCCCGCAGTACTTCCGTGTGGTTCGCAACACGACGATCAGTGCGAAGCAGGCCACGTACGTCGAAGCGGCACGGGCGTTGGGGGCCACTGACGGCACAATCATGCGCCGATATCTGTTCGGCAACGTGATCCAGAGCGTGCCGGTCATCGGTACGCTCAACGCTGCCGACGCGATTCTGACCTTGGCCGGGCTCGGGTTCCTGGGCATCGGTATTCAGCCCGACGAGGCGGCCGAGTGGGGCTACGACTTGCAGCGCGCGCTGGACGACGCCGGCATCGGTGTCTGGTGGACGTCGCTCTACCCAGGTCTGGCTATCGTGCTGCTGGTGACGGGGTTGACGCTGGTCGGAGAGGGCCTCAACGAGACGGTCAACCCGATCCTGCGCCGGCGCCGGCTGCTGCCCGTCGTGCTGCCACCACGAGAGGTCGCCCAGTCCGTCACGCCGCCGGCTGCGCGGTCGGCCGACCAGGGTGGCAAGCCCAGCATGAGGGAGGAGAGGTCGTGACGGTGTACAGCCGATCAGCGGTCGACCGTGACCAGCCCGTCCTCCACGTCGACGACCTTCGGGTCTGGTACGGGACGGTGCGCGGGGCCATCCAGGCGGTCGACGGGGTGAGCCTGGACCTCTACCCGGGTGAGACCCTCGGCCTGGTCGGTGAGTCCGGATGCGGCAAGTCGACCCTGGGGCGCGGACTCATGGGCCTGCTGCCGCAGGGGGCCAAGCGAGACGGTCGCGTCGTGTTCCAGGGCAAGGACATCCTGACGATGTCCGAGAAGCAGGCTTACGCACTGCGCGGCCCCAGCGTCGCGATGATCTTCCAGGAGCCGTTGACCCGGCTCAATCCGCTGATGCGCGTCGCGCAGCATTTCGAGGAGACCATCACCCAGCACGAGCCGGATCTGAGCAAGACCGAGGTCCGGGAGCGGGCACTGGAGATCCTGCGGCTGATGGGCATCCCGCCGACGCGCTACCGGTCCTACCCACACGAGTTCTCCGGGGGAATGCGGCAACGTTTGATGATCGCCCTCGCCCTGGTGCTGCGGCCCGCCTTCGTCGTCGCGGACGAGCCCACGACCGCGCTAGACGTCCTCGTCGAGGCGCAGATCGTCGCCATCCTCAACGACCTCCGCCGCAACTTCGACACCGCGCTGCTGCTGATCACACATAACCTCGGCATCGTCGCGGAGGCCTGCGACCGGGTCGCCGTCATGTACGCCGGGCGGATCGTCGAACAGGGGAGCGTGGTAACCGTCTTCGGAGACCCCCAGCATCCCTACACCCGTGAGCTGCTTCGCTCGACGATCAGTCTCTCCACCACCGGTCTCAACTTCATCCCCGGTGCACCGCCCGACCTGGTGTCGCCACCCCCTGGGTGTCGCTTCCACCCCAGATGCCCGGACGCGATGAAGGTCTGTCGGGACAAGGACCCGGTGGAGACGGTGACCGCGGCCGGGGGCACTGTGGAGTGCTGGCTGCACGGACCCCACGAGCTCATCCCGACCGGTGGTCGAGAGCCATTGGAGAGGGAGGCGATCGGAGTTGCCGACGAAGCCTGAGAAGCAGGTGCGAGCCGAGGACACGGTCATCGACATCCATGACCTCTCCGTGCACTTCGACCTGGGCGGGAGCACGGTGGCGCGGCTGCTCGGCCGCAGCACAGGGACCGTGAAAGCGGTGGACGGGGTCAACCTCAAGCTCCAGAAGGGCGAGGTCATCGGGCTGGTCGGTGAGAGCGGCAGCGGGAAGTCCACGCTCGGCCGGTCGCTGCTGGGCTTGACCCCCATCACGTCGGGCTCCGTGCGCATCCGCGACAACGAGATCGACGAGGACATCGCGATGTTGTCCAGGCGTCGGCTCCGCGGCCTCCGACGGCATGTACAGATGGTCTTTCAGGACCCCAACGCGGCGCTCAACCCCGCCATGACCGTCGAGCAAGGGCTTCGCGACCCATTGCGCATCCACAAGGTGCCCAAGGCGAAGCGTCAGGACATGGTGGTCGACGCTCTGGAGCGGGTGGGTCTGTCGCCGGTCGAGCTCTTCCTCAGCAAGTACCCTCGCGACCTCTCCGGCGGACAGAAGCAGCGCGTGGTCATCGCCCGCGCCATCATCATGAACCCGAGCATCCTGGTCGCCGACGAGCCGATCTCGATGCTGGACATGAGTGTCCGGGCCAAGATCCTCCAGCTGATGCTCGATCTGAAGGACCAGCTCGACCTGAGCTACGTCTACATCACCCACGACCTCGCCAGCGCGAAGTTCTTCTGCGACCGGATCGCGATCATGTACCTCGGACGCATCGTCGAGTTTGGCGACACCGCTCAGATCTTCCGCGACCCGAAGCACCCCTACACGCAGGCCCTGTTGGCTGCCATCCCGGACCCGGACCCGAGCCGAGCCAAGACGGCGGACCTCCTGAAGGGAGAGATCCCCGACGCGGCCTGGCCCCCGAGTGGCTGCTCCTTCCACCCGCGGTGCCCCGCCGCGTTCGACAAGTGCGGATGGGAGTCCCGTGACCTGCTGGCGACGCTCGAAAGTCACTGGCTGCGCACCCGCGCGTCGACGTACGACCTGGAGCGCAGCCGCATCGCCAACCTGGACGAGCTCGCCGAGCAGGAGGACGGCCCGGCCACGCTGCGCCCGTCCAGCGAGGCCAGCCCCCACGACCTGCTCACGTTGCTGGACGAGGTCCGCGCCGAGGCGACGAACGCCCGGTTCTGGACCGGTGTGGACGGCATCGACGAGGTTCCCGAGGGCGTCACCGTCCGCTTCCACCGGGGTGAGGACGTCGCGCTGCGCCCGGTCGACGACGTCGAGGTCGCCTGCCACCTCTACTGAGCGGCCAGGGCTTTCAACCCTAAAGTATTCCGCACACCCGCCACCGCTCAGGGAGTCGGCGCCACAACCGGGAGCGGCGGGGGGGTGCCGCCCCACGCGGGGCAGATCGCCTGGTGGTCGCACCAGTCGCAGAGCTTCGACTTGTTGGGACGCCACTCGCCGGTGTCGTGAGCCCGGCGGATCGCCTGCCAGAGGGCCTCGACCTTGCGCTCGGTCGCGAGCAGGTCGGCCTCGTCGGGCTGGTAGCGCAGCATCTCGGCATTGCCCAGGTAGATGAGCTGGAGCAGGGCGGGGATGACGCCACGGGTCCGCCACACGACAAGCGCGTAGAACTTCATCTGGAACAGTGCCTTCGCCTCAAAGCGCTCGCCCGGCGACCGGCCGGTCTTGTAGTCGACGATGCGCATCTCCCCGGTCGGGGCGAGGTCGAGCCGGTCGATGTAGCCGTGGAGGGTGAGACCCGAGTCGAGCGTCGCGACGACGTGCACCTCGCGCTCCGTAGGCTCCAGACGCTGAGGGTCCTCGAGCCCGAAGTAGCGCTCGAGCAGGTCGCGGCACTGGACCAGCCAGGACGCGAGATCAGGCGCGCCGGCGCCGAAGATCTCCGCGAGGTCGGGCTCCTGCGCGAGCAGACGCTCCCACGCCGGGCCCAACATCAGGGCGGCCCGGTGGTGCGTGCGCTCGGCAGCCGGCAGGTCGAAGAGCTCCTCCAGGACCTTGTGCACGACCGATCCCCGGACGGCGTCGATGCTGGGCCGCTCGGGAAGCTTGTCGATGACCCGGAACCGGTAGAGAAGGGGACATGTCATGAAGTCGCTCGCCCGGCTCGGCGACAGCGACGTCGCCGCCGTGAGGCGGGGCCCGCCTTCACAACTGGGCGCCGCGTCGACCGCTTGTCCATGGTCGACGGGTTGCAGCGGCACAGCCGGCTGGACACGCTCGAGCATCATGGCCTCAGGCTAGGCCAGTCCACCGACAGCACGCGCTAGCGTGGGGACGTGAGCGACCCGAGCGTAAAGCCCAGCGGCGCGCGGCGTCCGGTGCGCCCGGGCACGTTCCGGCTGGCCACGGTCTCCGGCGTCGACATCACCGTGCAGCACACCTGGTTCCTGATCGTCCTGCTGATCGCCGTCCTCGTCGAACCCCGCCTGGTAGAAGTCGAGCCGGCCCTGGGCCAGCTCGCCTATGTCGCAGGGCTGGCGTTCGCGATCCTGCTCTATCTCTCGGTGCTGCTGCACGAAATCTCCCATGCCGTCGCGGCCCGTGCCTTCCACATGCCGGTGACCTCGATCAATCTGCACTTCCTCGGCGGTGCGACGGAGATCGAGGGTGAGGCCACGACGCCGTGGCGGGAGTTCGTGATCGCCGTCGTCGGTCCGCTCACCTCGCTGGCAATCGGCGGCATCGCGTACGTCGCCATCGACGCCTTCGACGACGGGCTGGTCAGGTTCAGCATCGCCGCGCTCGCCGGCGCGAACCTGGTCGTCGGGGTGCTGAACCTCGTCCCGGGGCTCCCGCTGGACGGGGGGCGGGTGCTGCAAGCCGTCGTCTGGGGCGTGTCCAAGCGCCGGACGCTGGGGGTGGTCGTCGCCGCGTGGGGAGGGCGGGCCGCAGCGGCGGTCGCGGTCTTCTACCCGCTGATCCTGCTGGTCACCGGTCACGATCCCTCGATCATCGACTACCTAATGGCGTTCATGGTCGGCGCCTTCCTCTGGGCAGGTGCCACCCAGGCGCTGCTGATGGTGCAGGTCCGGACCAAGCTGCCTGGCCTACAGGCCCGGAGCCTGGCCCGGCCCGCGATCGGGGTAGCGGCCGACCTCCCGCTCTCGGAGGCGATCCGGCGCGCCCAGGAGGCGAACGCCGGCTCGCTCGTCATCGTGTCCAGCATCGGTCAGCCCGAGGGCATCGTCAACGAGGCCGCGGTGGCATCCACCCCGGTGGACCGGCGTCCGTGGATGCCGGCGGGCAACCTGGCGCGACGCCTGGAGTCGGGGCTGATGATCTCGGCCGACCTCGCGGGCGAGGACCTGTTACGGGCCATGCAGACGACGCCCGCCACCGAGTATGTCCTCCTCGAGCCGACCGGGTCGGTCTACGGCGTTCTCGTCACCAAGGACGTCGACAACGCGTTCAGAGCAGGGTGACGCTCCCGCCCCTTCGGCCCGGCTCTCAGGACCGGCGAAGCTCGGCTGGCGGTGAAGGCAGCTCACCGCGGGCCTGCTCGTAGCACCGAGCGACCCGAAGCACCGCCTGTTCGTCCCAACGGCGGCCGACGAAGCTAATGCCTGTCGGCAACCCGCCGGCCGTGAAACCACAAGGGACGGTCACTACCGGCTGACCCGTGACATCGAAGAGACCGGTGAAGATGGTCCGTCGCACGTCGTACCCATCCGATCGCACCTGGTGGAAGGTCGGCGGCGGCGCAGGCATGGTGGGCACGGCCAGCACGTCGACACCTCGTAACGCCTGGTCTGCGGCGCCGGCTCGCGCTCGTCGTACCTCGGCGCGTTTCTCTGCGACGACGCTCGCCGGAATTGTCGCGCCGTACGCGAGGCTACTGGCAACACCCGGGCCGTACTCGTCCGAGCGCGCCGGGAACCAGCCGGTGTGTTCCGCGGCCGCCTCCGCGGCGATGATGTCACCGACGCAGCCCGAGAACTTCTCCGCGCCCTCGAACATTGTCTCGACGACGACTGCGCCCGATGACGCCAAAACGTCGACGGCCGCACGCACGAGTCCTTCGATCGCGCCGTCGAGCGCCCGGCGATGCCCCCCAGTCCTCCACATGCCCGAACCCTGCCAGAAGTAGTCACAGGGAACTCCGATCCGGAGCCCGTGGGCTCTGGACTCGAGGTCGGGAACCAGATCCGGCAGCGGCCGGATCGCACTGCCCGCACCGCCAGGCTCATGACCAGCGACCGCCCGCAGGACGATCGCGGCATCGTTGACCGTTCGGGTGAGCGGCCCTACGTGGTCCAGGGTCGGTGCCAGCGGAATCACACCACGAAGAGCGACCCGGCCATAGGTCGCTTTGAGTCCAACGCATCCGCATTCGCTGGCCGGAATCCGGATGCTCCCGGCGGTGTCGGTTCCGAGGGTGGCAAACGCCATGCCCATCGCGGTGGCGACACCTGAGCCACCTGACGATCCGCCGGGACTGCGGCTCAAGTCCCAGGGGTTGCGGATCTCCCCGAAGTGAGGATTGTCGGAGGTGGTCCCGAAGGCGAACTCGTGCATCCCGAGCTTGCCGACGCAGACCGCGCCTGCCAGACGCAGCCGCCTCACGACATGCGCGTCCTGCCCGGGGACCCAATCGGACAGCACTCTGGAGCCTGCCGTCGTGCGCACCCCCTTCGTCGCGATGTTGTCCTTGAGAGCCACCGGCACCCCGTGCAGCGACCCACGGTAGGAACCCTTGGCGATCTCCCGCTCGGCACGGCGAGCCGAGTCAAGAGCCTGGTCCGCGGTCACCGTGACAAAGGCGTTGAGATCAGGTTGGTATCGCTCGACACGACGCAGGAGGGCTTCGGTCAGCTCGACCGGGCTGACGTCCTTGGCAGCAATGAGCGCGCCGACCGCCTCGAGGGAGATGAGGCAAAGGTCGTCGACATCCATGAGCCAAGTATCGCGATGTCCGCTGCCGAGCCGGCGGACACTAGGGTGGGCGGATCATGGTCCCCGATCAGGACGTCGAGACGGGGGCCGACGACCCCGGGTGGTCGGGTGCACGACGCGGACCGCTGCGGCCCGGCGAGCGGGTGCGGCTGACCGACCCGAAAGGCCGCCGCCACAGCCTGATCCTCGAGCCGGGCAGGACGTTCTTCACGCACAAGGGCGGGATCGAGCACGACTCGCTGATCGGCGGACCCGATGGGGTGGTCGTGACGTCGACCGGAGGGGTGGACTACCTGGTCCTGCGGCCGTTGCTCGCCGACTTCGTAGTGTCGATGCCGAGGGGAGCCGCGGTCGTCTACCCCAAAGACGCCGCCCAGATCGTCACGATGGCCGACATCTTCCCGGGCGCGCGTGTGGTCGAGGCCGGGGTCGGCTCCGGGGCCCTGACGTGCACGCTGCTCCGTGCCGTCGGCGAGCGTGGCCAGCTCACGTCGTACGAGCGGCGGGCCGAGTTCGCCGAGATCGCCGGCCGGAACGTGGCGGCGTTCTTCGCCGGCGACCATCCGGCGTGGCGGCTCGTCGTCGGAGACCTCTCGACCGATCTCGAGGAGACGGACGTGGACCGGGTCATCCTCGACATGCTGGCACCGTGGGAGTGCGTGCCCACCGTCGGCGCCGCGCTCGCGGCGGGCGGTCTCGTCTGCGCGTATGTCGCAACGACGACGCAGCTGAGTCGCTTCGTCGAGACCGTCCGCGAGCACGGGGGGTTCACCGAGCCGGAGTCGTGGGAGTCCATCGTGCGCGGGTGGCACGTCGAAGGGCTCGCCGTCCGTCCGCAGCACCGGATGAACGGCCACACCGGCTTCCTGGTGACCTCGCGCCGGCTGGCGCCGGGGGTCTCGACGCCGCGCCGAAGCAGGCGACCTTCACCCGGCGCGTACGGCGACGACTACCGTGGTCCGCGACCGACCGAGCACCAGACGGTCGACGACCCCGAGGTCACAGACTGATATCGACACGAGGGAGGACGGCCCTCATCAGCGAAGCCGCCCAGGTAGGGTCATGGCAGAGCTCCAGTGGAGGTGGTTCCAGTGCCCGGACACGACGACGCCCAGCGTCGCCGACCTCAGGCCCACGAGGATCTCATGGCGCAGGTGGGGTTCCTCGAGGCCGAGGTTTCCGAGCTGCGACGTCGGCTCTCGGACGCCCCCCGTTCGGCCCGCTATCTCGAGCAGCGGCTGGCGGAGACCCAGTCGGCGCTCGCCTCCCTCACCTCGCAGAACGAGCGGCTCGCGACGACCCTCCGGGAGGCGCGTGACCAGATCATGACGCTCAAGGAGGAGGTCGACCGGCTGGCTCAGCCGCCGACGGGTTTCGGCACGTTCCTCGGGCGGAACGAGGATGACACGATCGATGTCTTCACCGGTGGCCGCAAACTGCGCGTCAACGTGAGCCCGACCGTCGACGCGGACAACCTGCAGCGGGGACAGGAGGTCATGCTCAACGAAGCGCTCAACGTCGTCTCTGCCCTCGAGTTCGAGACCGTGGGTGAGGTCGTGCTGCTCAAGGAGGTGCTCGCCGACGAGGGTCGCGCACTGGTGATGGGCAACGCCGACGAGGAGCGTGTCGTCCGGATCGCGCAGCCCCTGCTGGGAACGACGTTGCGTTCAGGTGACTCGCTGCTCCTCGACACGCGGTCGAACTACGTCTACGAGCGCATCCCCAAGACCGAGGTCGAGGAGCTCGTGCTCGAAGAGGTTCCGGACATCGACTACGCCAACATCGGCGGGCTGATGCGCCAGATCGACCAGATCCGCGACGCGATCGAGCTGCCTTACCTGCACCCGGAACTCTTTAAGGAGCACAAGCTGAAGCCCCCGAAGGGTGTGCTGCTCTACGGACCACCCGGGTGCGGGAAGACGCTGATAGCCAAGGCCGTTGCCAACTCGCTGGCGAAGCAGGTCGCGGCGAAGACCGGCGAGGAGGGGAAGTCGTACTTCCTCAACATCAAAGGGCCGGAGCTGCTCAACAAGTACGTCGGCGAGACCGAGCGCCATATCCGGCTGGTGTTCCAACGGGCCCGGGAGAAGGCGAACGAAGGCACACCGGTGATCGTCTTCTTCGACGAGATGGACTCCTTGTTCAGGACCCGGGGCTCGGGCGTCTCGTCAGACGTCGAGAACACCATCGTGCCGCAGCTGCTCAGCGAGATCGACGGTGTGGAGGGCCTGGAGAACGTCATCGTGATCGGCGCCTCCAACCGCGAGGACATGATCGACCCGGCGATCCTGCGACCGGGTCGGCTCGACGTGAAGATCAAGATCGAGCGTCCCGACGCGGAGTCGGCGCGAGACATCTTCACGAAGTACCTGACCTCGGATCTGCCGCTGCACGCCGACGACGTCCGAGAGTTCGCCGGCAACCGCGACGAGTGCGTCGTGGGAATGATCCAGCGCACGGTGGAACGGATGTACACCGAGTCCGAGGAGAACCGTTTCCTCGAGGTCACCTACGCCAACGGTGACAAGGAGATCCTCTACTTCAAGGACTTCAACTCCGGGGCCATGATCCAGAACATCGTCGACCGGGCGAAGAAGATGGCGATCCGGGAGCTGCTCGACACCGGCCAGCGCGGGCTGCGCGTCCAGCATCTCCTGCAGGCGTGCGTCGACGAGTTCAAGGAGAACGAGGACCTGCCGAACACCACCAACCCTGACGACTGGGCGCGTATCTCGGGCAAGAAGGGCGAGCGGATCGTGTTCGTCCGGACCCTCATCTCGGGCAAGCAGGGCACCGAGCCGGGTCGGTCCATCGACAACGTCGCCAATACCGGGCAGTACCTCTAGGCCGATACGAGTATCGGATGCCGGATGACGTGCGGGGATCCGGACGAGTACTGCGGCGATGGGAGAATGAGGACGGCGAATGGTACGTCGCTCAGTTGGCGGACGCCGAGATCCAGCGGTTCACGACGGAGTCCGTGACCACGACCGCGGACGAGTTCCGGGTCGCTCTGACCGAACTCAGGCACAATGCGCACGAGGCCGGGTTCGCCATCATCGACCCGCTGACCGGCAGGCTCGCGGGGAACATCGGCGCGAGCCTCGAGCACGAGACCGCCGATATCAGCTACTGGCTTGCCCCAGCAGCCCGGGGCCAGGGCCTGGCCCGGTCTGCGGTTTACGAGCTGTGCACTTGGATCCGAAATAACTGGCCGCAGGCATCCCTGGCACAGCTCTGGGTCCACACCGACAATGTGGCATCGGTCGGGGTCGCGCGCTCGGGTGGCTTCGTTTACGACTCGACACGGGACGAGGCCCGTGCGGTCGACGGGGAAGACTGGCCCGTGCACTGGTACACGCGTAGTTGGTGAGCAAGCGTCGGCCAGCGCTCTGCGCCCGACACCTCGGGCGGGCTGCAAGCCCTCGAAGCCGGTCTGGACTCAGCTGACAGGCTCGTCGTCGTCCCAGGGGCCGGCGCGCTCCGGGGTCGGCGGCTGAGCCTTGTCTACCCGGTTGGGCACGTCCTTAGGATCCTGGTCGAGATCCTCAGCCGTCCGGGCGGCCTCGACGTCCTCTTCCGCGGGCTGATCGGACGAGATGGGGCCCCCCTTGGCGGCCAGGTCGTCCTCGAGATGGTCGCGGAAGATGCGGTCTGCGTCCTCGTTCAGTGCGTGTGAGTCGGTCATGCTGGTCCCTTCCGATCGGTGGTCCTCAGCCTAGCGTCGTGTCGAGTCTCTGCGCCTGAAGTCGTCCATCGGCCGCAGCGTAGGCTCGGCAGCCATGACCGTGCGGCGCATCATGGGCACCGAGACCGAGTTCGGTGTCTCCGTCCTCGGCACGCCGTCGGCCAACCCGATGCTCGCGTCGTCCCAGGTCGTCAACGGTTATGCGTCGCGAACTGCCCGGACCAGACGGGCCCGGTGGGACTTCGAGGAGGAAAGCCCCCTCCGCGATGCACGCGGGTTCGACCTCACGCGCAGCGCGGCGGACCCGAGCCAGCTGACCGACGAGGACATCGGCCTCGCCAACCTCATCCTCACGAACGGGGCCCGGCTGTACGTCGACCACGCCCACCCGGAGTATGCCACGCCCGAGTGCACCAACCCGCTCGACGTGGTGCGCTGGGACAAGGCGGGGGAGAAGGTGATCCTCACGGCAGCCGGCAACGTCGATATCCCCGGTCAGAACCCGATCGTGATCTACAAGAACAACACCGACAACAAGGGCGTGTCCTACGGGAGCCACGAGAACTACCTGATGCGGCGATCGACCCCCTTCGCCGACATCGTGCGCCACCTCACGCCGTTCTTCGTGAGTCGCCAGGTGGTCTGCGGCGCCGGCCGGGTGGGTCTCGGCCAGGACGGGCGGGGGCACGGCTTCCAGCTCAGCCAGCGGTCGGACTTCTTCGAGGTGGAGGTCGGGCTGGAGACCACGCTGAAGCGCCCGATCATCAACACCCGTGACGAACCGCACGCCGATCCCGAGAAGTACCGTCGCCTCCACGTCATCATCGGTGACGCCAACCTGGCGGAGATCTCGACGTACCTGAAGGTGGGCACCACAGCCCTCGTCCTCGCCATGATCGAGGACCACGCCCTGACCGCCGACCTCGGTGTGGAGGGGCCCGTGGCCCAGCTGCACGAGGTGTCCCACGACCCGTCACTGCGCCACCTGGTGCCGCTGAAGGACGGCCGGCGGCTGACTGCCCTCGAGATCCAGCGGGTGTACCTCGATGCCGCGAGCGCCTACGTGGACGAGAAGTACGGCGACGACGCCGACGACCAGACACGCGACGTCCTCGAGCGCTGGGGGTCGGTCCTCGACCGGCTGGCGCGCGATCCGCACGAGTGCCGCCGCGAGCTGGACTGGGTGGCCAAGCTGGTCCTCCTGGAGTCCTACCGAGAGCGCGACAGGCTCGAGTGGGACGACCCCAAGCTCGCCCTCATCGACCTGCAGTACGCCGACCTCCGGCCCGAGAAGGGGCTCTACGCCCGCCTGCTGGCCAGGGGCTCGATCGACCGGCTGCTCGACGACGCTGAGGTCGACGCGGCTGTGGCGTCACCCCCCGAGGACACCCGGGCCTACTTCCGGGGTCGTTGTCTCGCTCAGTACGCCGAGCGCATCGCGGCCGCGTCCTGGGACTCCGTGATCTTCGACCTTCCGGGCCGGGACTCGCTCCAGCGGATCCCCACGATGGAGCCCACCCGCGGTACCCGCGCCCACGTTGGTGCCCTGCTCGACCGCTGCAAGACCGCGGAGGAGCTTTTCGCTGCCCTCACGTCGTGAGTGTGTGGGCAGCCGGGCGCAGGTAGGGTTTCCCCGATGACGTGGGTGAGGTGGCCGAGGTGAGCGTGGCAGCGGCAACGACGCAGGAGGTGTCAGATGGCGCGTGAAGGTGGCCAGCAGCACAAGACCACACGGAAGTCCTCGGAAGAGGAGCTGCCGCCCGACGTCGCGCCCGCCGACGAGGTAGCGGAACGCAAGGGCAAGCTCGACGACGACGTCGACGCGATTCTCGACGACATCGACGGCGTCCTCGAGTCCAACGCCGAGGAGTTCGTGCGTGGCTTCGTGCAGAAGGGTGGCGAGTGACTCGATGATCGGGTCCGGCCTTCCCGCTGCCTACCTCACCCCGGGCAGCTCCTCCTTCGCGGAATTCCTCGGCCAGCAGGCCCCGGATCTGCTGCCCGGTCGTCGTACCCTCCCGCAGGCGTTAAACTCCGTCGACGCCCCGCACGGTACGACGATCGTCGCCGCGACGTTCACGGGAGGGGTCGTGATGGCCGGCGACCGCCGCGCCACCATGGGCAACATCATCGCCCAGCGCGACATCGAGAAGGTGTTTCCCGCAGACGAGTTCTCCTGTGTCGGCATCGCCGGCGCCGCCGGACTGTCGGTCGAGCTGGTCCGGCTGTTCCAGGCCGAGCTCGAGCACTACGAGAAGATCGAGGGCATCACGCTGTCGCTCGACGGCAAGGCCAACCGGCTCTCCGCACTAATCCGTGGCAACCTCGCGATGGCGATGCAGGGACTTGCGGTCGTGCCCTTGTTCGCGGGCTTCGACCTGGACAAGCAGGTGGGCCGGATCTTCTCCTACGACCTGACCGGTGGCCGTTACGAGGAGCAGGCATTCCACTCGGTCGGCTCGGGCTCGCTCTTCGCCCGAGGCTCCTTGAAGAAGCTCTACCGAGCCGACCTGAGCGCCGACGAGTCGGTGACCGCTGTGGTGCAGGCGTTGTACGACGCGGCAGACGACGACTCCGCCACGGGAGGCCCCGACATGACGCGGCGGATCTTCCCCATCGTCGCGATGGTCACCGAGACTGGCTTCTCCCGGGTGTCCGACGACTCGGTCGCGGCGGTGGCCGACCGGGTGCTGGAGGCCCGGATGCGCCGTCCGGACGGCCCAGCGGCAGCTCTGACCTGAGGACGAGGACCCGCCATGTCGATGCCGTTCTACGTCTCGCCCGAGCAGCTCATGAAGGACCGGGCCGACTTCGCCCGCAAGGGGATCTCCCGCGGCCGGTCCGTCGTGGTCGTGCAGTGCGCCGACGGCCTGCTCTTCGTCGCGGAGAACCCGTCGCAGGCACTGCACAAGATCTCCGAGCTCTACGACCGGCTGGCCTTCGCCGCGGCGGGTCGCTACAACGAGTACGAGAACCTGCGGATTGCGGGTGTCCGGCTCGCCGACATGCGTGGTTACTCCTACGACCGGCGAGACGTGACCGGCCGCGGCTTGGCGAACGCCTACGCCCAGACTCTCGGTGCGATCTTCTCGTCCGGCGGCGAGAAGCCCTACGAGGTCGAGCTGTTCGTGGCCGAGGTCGGCGACATCCCCGCGGAGGACCAGATCTACCGGGTCACCTACGAGGGATCCGTTGCGTTCGAGCAGGGTTTCGCCGTCATGGGCGGCTCCGCGGAGCAGGTGGGCGACCACCTGAAGGCAAGCTATGCCAAGGACCTCGACCTGGAGGCTGCACTCCAGCTCGCGGTGGACGCGCTCGGCCACGACGGCACCACGGTGCGGACACTGACGGGTGACCGGCTCGAGGTGGCCGTGCTGGACCGCACTCGGTCCCGTCCCCGCAAGTTCCGGCGGTTGAGCGAGGCGGCGCTCGTCTCGCTGTTCGGCAGCGCGGACGGGTCCAACGGCGGGCCTGCCGCCGGCGAGCCGCCTGGCTGACCGTTGTCTCACAGGCGTCGAGGCGCCTCGGGTTCAGGTCGAGAGGTCGGCGTGGTGGCATACGCTGGCAGCGTGGACCGGCGGATCTTCGGCATCGAGAACGAGTACGGTGTCACGTGCACGTTCCGCGGTGCCCGGCGCCTCTCGCCGGACGAGGTGGCGCGGTACCTGTTCCGCCGGGTGGTCTCGTGGGGACGCTCGAGCAACGTCTTCCTGCGCAACGGGGCGCGGCTGTACCTCGACGTGGGCAGCCACCCGGAGTACGCCACGCCCGAGTGCGACTCCGTCAGCGACCTGGTGACCCACGACAAGGCGGGCGAGCGCGTCCTCGAGGGGCTGCTCGTCGACGCGGAGCGCCGGCTGCGCGAAGAGGGCATCGCCGGCGATGTCTACCTGTTCAAGAACAACACCGACTCGGCGGGCAACTCCTACGGATGCCACGAGAACTACCTGGTCGGCAGGCACGGCGAGTTCGCCCGACTTGCCGACGTTCTGATCCCCTTCCTGGTGAGCCGGCAGATCATCTGCGGCGCAGGCAAGGTGCTGCAGACCCCCAGGGGTGCCATCTACTCGGTGAGCCAGCGCGCCGAGCACATCTGGGAGGGCGTGTCCAGCGCCACCACGAGATCGCGGCCGATCATCAACACCCGAGACGAGCCGCACGCAGATGCCGAGCGATTCCGTCGGCTGCACGTGATCGTCGGCGACTCGAACATGAGCGAGACGACCACGCTGCTCAAGGTGGCCAGCACCGACCTCGTGCTGCGGATGATCGAGGCGGGGGTGGTCATGCGGGACATGACGATGGAGAACCCGATCCGGGCGATCCGGGAGATCTCCCACGACATGACGGGCCAGCGCCAGGTCAGGCTGGCGAACGGTCGCGACGCCTCCGCCCTCGACATCCAGAACGAGTACCTCGGAAAGGCTCGTGATTTCGTCGACAGGCGCGAGCTCCACACCCCGGTGATCGACACCGCACTGGACCTCTGGGAGCGGACGCTGAAGGCCGTCGAGTCCGACGACCTGTCACTGGTGGAGCGCGAGATCGACTGGGTGATCAAGTACCGGCTTATCGAGCGCTACCGGCACCAGCACAACCTCTCGATGACCTCGGCCCGGGTCGCCCAGCTCGATCTCGCGTACCACGACATCCACCGTGGACGCGGTCTCTACTACCTGCTCGAGCACCGCGGTGCCGTCACCCGGGTGACCAACGACCTCGCGGTCTTCGAGGCGAAGTCGGTGCCGCCCCAGACCACCAGAGCCCGACTCCGCGGCGAGTTCATCCGCAAGGCGCAGGACGCCGCCGCGACTTCACCGTCGACTGGGTGCATCTGAAGCTGAACGACCAGGCCCAGCGGACCGTCCTGTGCAAGGACCCGTTCCGGTCCCACGACGAACGGGTCGAGAGGTTGATCGACTCCATGTGAGGCTAGGCTGGCTGCACCCGTGCCGTAGCTTTTCCGTGAGGTGTGATCGTGCGTCGTGTCATCGTGGGGCTGACCATGCCCGTCCTGCTGGTGTCCGCGGGCTGCAGCGGGTCCGAGGATGCCGCGCCGGTGAAGGTGGGGACCCTAGCGTCGGTCACGGTGACGGGCCCGACAACGGCCACGCCGGTCGTCGACTTCGCGGCTCCGATCCGGTTCGTCAAGACCGCCGACAAGATCGTCCAGGCCGGACCAGGCACCGGCCCGGCGGTCGAGCGGTCGTCGCTGGTCACCGTCCAGTTCGTCGGCATCAATGCCACCGACGAGTCCACGTTCGGCACCAGCTGGCAGAAGGGCCCGAGCACGTTCTACGTCAACTCCGCGGTCAAGAGCTTCGGCGACGGGCTGATCGGGGCGCATGCGGGCGACCGCGTCCTGATCGGTGCCCAGGCCAGGGACGCGTTCGGTGCCACCGGGAACCTCGCCTCGTCGGTGCGCCCCGGAGACAGCGTGATCTTCGTTGTCGACGTGGAGAGCGTGGCGCCCGAGCAGACCATCCCGGCGAACGTCCCGACCCTGGCATACGACTCCAGCGGGGACCCGTCGAAGTTCACGGCCGACGACCGGACTCTCGACAAGCCGACCAGCCTCGGGATCTACCCGATCATCGAGGGTACGGGCCCGATCGTGAAGTCCGGTGACGTCATCAGCGTCGAGTACTTCGGTCAGATCTATCCCGACGGCAGCGTCTTCAACGCCTGGACCGGGCAGTCCTTCGATGCCCAGCTCGGCGCCAACCAGGTGATCGATGGCTGGGACATCGGTCTGGTCGGCCAGCGGGTCGGGGCCCGCGTCGTGCTGGTGATCCCTCCCGACCAGGCATACGGCAAGAAGGCGCAGTCCGGGATTCCGGCCAACAGCACGCTTATCTTCGCCATCCAGATCCTCGCGGTCAACGCCACCTGAACGCGACGACCCGAGCCCAGGGGACCGGTAGGGTGGCGGCTGTGACGGCGCGCAAGGCAGAACGCCTGATGAACCTGACCATCTGCCTGCTCGTGGCAAGGACATACATCACCAAGGACCGGATCCGGCAGGCGGTCGACGGCTACCACGACCTGACGGACGAGGCGTTCGACCGGATGTTCGACCGGGACAAGGACGAGCTCCGAGTCCTGGGGGTGCCTATCGAGCTCGGCTCCGTTGTCCGAGGGTTCGATGACGAGGTCGGCTACCGGATCCATCGTGCCGAGTTCGAGCTTCCCGAGATCACCTTGGAGGCCGACGAGGCGGCGGTTGTCGGCCTCGCCGCCCGGGTGTGGCAACACGCGAGACTGGCGTCCGCGACGTCGCAAGGGCTCCGCAAGCTCAGGGCTGGTGGAGTCGAGGTCGACGAGTCCGCCTTGGCGATCCTCGAGCCCCAGCTGGTCAGCGCCGAGCCAGCGTTCGACGACATCCTCATGGCCGTCACGGACCGGGTCCCGGTGCGCTTCGAGTACCGGGCGGCGGGCGCGCTCGACACCACGACTCGCACGTTCGAGCCGTGGGGGATCGCCTCCTGGCACGGCCACTGGTACGTCGTCGGGCGTGACCGCGACAAGGACGCACCGCGGATGTTCCGGGTCTCCCGGATCGTCGGGGACGTCGAACGCCTCGGCGCCCCCGGCGACGTGACTCCGCCTGCGGACCTCGACGTGCGGCAGCTGGTGTCCCGCCTGGCGCCACCGAGCCCGAGCAACCAGGCGCTCGTCCGGGTGCGCACCGGCAAGGGTGGTTCGCTGCGCCGGCGGGCGACGGATACCGGACGAGACGACGACGGCTGGACGCTGATCACGGTGCCGTACGCGTCCGGCTCGACACTCGCCGAGGAGCTCGTGTCCTTCGGCCCCGACGTCGTCGTGGTCGGGCCGGACGAGCTGCGGACGTCCGTCGTACGCCGGCTCGCGGCCCTCGCCGGGTCGGACGTGGCGTGACCGCCCGGGCGCAGAGCCAGGTGGCGCGGATGCTCGAGCTCGTGCCTTATCTGCAGGCGCGAGACGGCGTGCCGGTCGCGGACGTCGCGCGCGACTTCGGGGTCTCGCCGGCCCAGATCGTCAAGGACCTCAACGTCTTGTGGTTCTGCGGTCTGCCGAACTCGGTGACCGGGGACATGATCGAGGTCGACATGGATGCGCTCGAGGACGACGGAGTCGTTCGCATCTCCAACGCCGAGTACCTGACACGTCCGTTGCGGCTCGCCCCGGCCGAGGCACTCGCGCTGATCGTGGCGCTGCGCGCCCTCGCGGAGTCGGCCGGCCCACGTCAGCGGGAGCCCGTCGACCGTGCCCTAGCGAAGATCGAAACGGCGGCGGGGGAGCGGTCGTCGCAGGCAGCCGCCGTCGACGTGCAGCTCGACACCGGTGACCCGAAGATCCGCGAGGCCGTGGACGAGGCGCTGCGGGACAGTCGACAGCTGCATCTGGCGTACTACGTCGCGAGTCGTGACGAGACGACCGAGCGGGTTGCCGACCCTCTCCGGCTGCTCTTCTTCGAGGGACGGCCCTACCTCGAGGCGTGGTGCCACCGGGCGCGGGAGACCAGGCTGTTCCGCGTCGACAGCATCACTGCGGCTCGCGTGCTCGACACCCCAGCGGCGCCACCGGCCGACGTTTCGCTGTTGGACGTGTCGCAGGGGGCGTTCCGGCCGGACCCGAGCGACCCGGTGGCGGTGCTCGACCTCGACCCGTCGGCACGCTGGGTCGCGGACTACTACCCGATCGAGGCCACGTCGGAGCTCGAGGGTGGGGGACAACGCGTCGAGCTCCGCTATGCCGACGCCCGCTGGTTGCAGCGTCTCGTCATGCGCCTCAGCGGCGCCGCCCAGGTCGTCGAGCCCCGCGAGCTCGCCGATGCCATCCGGCAATCCGCTGCTCGGTCGCTGGCGAACTACCCATAGCAGACCATGGCCCGACGGCGCTTGGCGTCGTGCGCGCGGCGTACGATGTCAACAAAGAGGGCCCTACGACGACAAAGAGGCGATCATGACCCTCGCACTACCTTTAGTCGGCAGCACCCTGGGTTGGCCAGAGCTCATCATCATCGTCCTTGTCGTGCTGCTGCTCTTCGGCGGCAAGAAGCTGCCGGAGATGGCGCGCGGGACCGGTCGGGCGCTGCGGATCTTCAAGGCCGAGACCAAGGGTCTGATGGACGACGACGATGACGACGCCCAGCCGACCCAGGCCCAGCTCCCGCAGCAAGCACCCCTGGCCCAGCAGGGGCCGGTGATGCAGCAGCCGATACAGCAGCCCGTGCAGCAGCCGTGGCCGGTCCAGCAGCCGGTGCAGCCAGTCCAGCAGCCGTGGCACCAGCAGCAGCCGGTCCAGCAGCCGTGGCCCCAGCAGCATCCGGTCCAGCAGTCGTCGTCGCCCCAGCAGCAGCCGGTCCAGCAGGCGTGGCCTCAGCAGCAGGCTCCCGCCGACGAACCGCCCAGGTCCGACTCCGAGCGCTGATAGCAGGCATCTTGCGTGGCTATCTCCGCTCGGGTGCGGAAGGACAGGAACCGACCTCCGCGCACTGACGACGGCCGGATGACCCTCACCGACCACCTTCGTGAGTTCCGCAACCGGCTGTTCGTCTCGGTGCTGGCCGTGGTGGCGGGCACGATTGTGGCCTGGGTCTTCTACGGTCAGATCTCCGATGTTCTGCTGGACCCGATCATCGACGTGGGGAAGAACCTCGCGGCCGAGCAGGGGATCGAGACCCAGCCGGTCGTCAACGGCGTCGCCAGCTCGTTCCTGCTGCAGACCAAGGTCTCGCTCGTCACGGGAATCGTGGGCAGCAGCCCGATCTGGCTCTACGAGCTGTGGGCGTTCATTATGCCCGGCCTCCACCGCAACGAACGGCGTTGGACCGTCATCTTCGTCGCGGTCGCCGGTCCGCTGTTCTTCGCCGGCGTGGCCCTCGGCTACGTGGTCCTGCCGAAGGGCCTGTCGGTACTGCTCGGCTTCACCCCCGACCAGGTCACGAGCCTGATCGACCTCAACGACTACCTGTCGTTCGTGATCAGGGTGCTGCTCGTCTTCGGCGTGGCCTTCGAGATCCCCCTGTTCGTCGTGATGCTCAACCTGGCGGGCGTCGTGAAGGCCCGCCAGCTCGCGCGCTGGCGTGGCTGGATCATCTTCCTCACGTTCATCTTCGCTGCCGTCGCCACTCCCTCGACGGACCCGATCACGATGCTGCTGCTGGCCTTCCCGATGATCGTGCTGTTCTTGATCTCCGAGCTGATCGCCCGAGTCATCGACCGGCGGCGGGGCCGTGACCAGGACCCTGACTATGCTGAGTTCGACGACGACGAAGTCTCGCCCATCTGATCGTTCCACCGTCTGGTGAGGGGCCAGGACCATCCGCACCTTTGACGCTTTCGACCTGCCGGACTGGCTGGGCACCGAGAACGTGACGTGGCGCGCGGAGGACATCCTCACCGAGGATCCTCGGGTCGCGGGCTGGCTCAGCTCGGACCAGCGAAGCCATCCGCTCGACCTGCTCGCAGTCGACGCCGCCTACCCGCGAACGGTGTGTTCTTCGCGCGAGCGTCATGATGCCCATCAGTCCTGGCACTTCGGCGAGGTGTTGCTGCTCGAGGACGGTGGGCGGGTTGCCGCAGCCGTCCCGACGGTCAGCTTCGACCCCAACTTGGCGGTAGACGCCGTCCGCCGGGTGGCGCGCGCGCTTGGTGCGCCGAGTGCCAATTTCACCGTCACGCTGACGCTCTGACCAAGGCAGTATCCTCGGGCGGGTGACTCGACGACTTGCCTTCTTGGTGAACCCCACGTCGGGGCGGGGCAAGCTGGCGGGTAGCGCCGAGGCGGTCGCGGCCCGGCTCGGCGCCGGTGGCTACGACGTCACCTCGATGACCGGCCAGAACGCGGCGGAGTCGGCGGCACTCGCCCGGGCGGCCGTGGCCGAGGGCTACGAGGCACTCGTCGTCATGGGCGGGGACGGAATGGTCCACCTCGCGCTGCAGGCGGCGGTCGGTTCACCGACGACTCTGGGCGTCGTGCCGACAGGCACCGGCAACGACGTGGCCCGGGCGCTCGGCATCGTCTTGCGCAAGCCCGTAGAGTCCGCGGACGTCGTGGTCGCGGGCCGGACCCGACGGATCGACGTGGCCCGGGTGGGCGCGACGTACTTCGCGACGGTCCTCGCCGCCGGGTTCGACAGCCTGGTGAACGAGCGGGCCAACGCGATGGCCTGGCCGAGGGGTCAGATGCGCTACAACCTCGCGACGCTCGCGGAGCTGCGGGTGTTCCGTCCACTCGACTACACCCTCGCCCTCGACGGGGAGCCGCTCACCTGCGACGCCATGCTGGTCGCAGTGGGCAACTGCCCGTCCTACGGCGGCGGTTTGCGGATGTGCGAGGGCGCCCGGGTCGACGACGGGCTGCTCGACGTAGTGATCATCAAGCCGATCAGCAAGCTCGAGCTGATCAAGGTCTACCCGCGGCTGTTCAAGGGGACCCACGTCACCCATCCGGCCTATGAGCATCACCAGGTGCGCACGGTGACCATCTCCGCCGACGGGATCGTCGGGTACGCCGATGGTGAGCGACTGGGCCCGCTGCCCGTCACCGTCGAGGTCGTGCCGTCGGCGGTCAGCGTGTTCGCGCCGGCGACATGACGATTCTCGACGACTTCGCCACCCTGTACGACTTTCCGCTGGACGACTTCCAGCGGCGGGCCTGCGAGTCCCTCGCCGCCGGGCGGGGTGTCCTCGTGGCGGCTCCGACGGGGTCCGGCAAGACGCTCGTGGGGGAGTTCGCCGTCCATCTCGCGCTCGCCGAGGGCGGCAAGTGCTTCTACACGACCCCGATCAAGGCACTGTCGAACCAGAAGTTCGCAGACCTCACCCGCCGGTACGGCGCGGAGCGGGTCGGCCTGCTCACGGGGGACAACGCCATCAACGGGGACACCTCCGTGGTCGTCATGACCACGGAGGTGCTACGCAACATGCTGTACGCGTCGTCTGCGACCCTGCTTGGCCTGCGCTACGTGGTCATGGACGAGGTCCACTACCTCGCCGACCGGGCCCGGGGTGCCGTCTGGGAGGAGGTCATCATCCATCTCCCGGAGTCGGTGAGCATCGCATCGCTGTCCGCCACCGTGTCGAACGCGGAGGAGTTCGGCGAATGGCTACGAACGGTCCGCGGCCAGGGCGACATCATCGTCGAGGAGCGCCGACCGGTGCCCCTGTTCCAGCATGTGATGGTCGGGCAGCGGATGTTCGACCTGTTCGCCGACGGACACACGGGCGCCGAGCCGGACGCCGAGGTCAACTCCGAGCTCACCCGGGTGGCCCGCGACGACTGGCATCGGACGCGTGCTCGTGACCATCGGGCCCAGCGCGGAGGCTACCGCCGCCCGGCGGGGCGGGCGCTGGTGCCTAGCCGGGTCGACGTCGTCGACCGCCTGGACGCCGAGGCGTTGCTGCCGGCCATCATGTTCATCTTCAGCCGGGCCGGCTGCGATGCTGCGGTCCAGCAGACTCTGAACGCCAACCTGAGGTTGACAAGTCAGGACGAGAGACGCGACATCCTCGCCTTCGCTGAGGCACGCCTCGCCGACCTGCCGACGGCAGACCTGGCCGTCCTCGGCCACCCCCTGTGGCTGGAGGCGCTGGGGCGGGGCATCTCGGCACACCATGCCGGCATGCTGCCGGCATTCAAGGAGTGCGTCGAGGAGCTGTTCTCGCGTGGGTTGGTCAAGATGGTGTTCGCGACCGAGACGCTCGCCCTCGGCATCAACATGCCGGCCCGGTCCGTGGTGATCGACCGGCTCTCGAAGTGGAACGGGGAGACGCACGCGGACGTCACGCCGGGCGAGTACACCCAGCTGACGGGCCGGGCCGGTCGGCGCGGGATCGACGTCGAGGGGCACGCGGTCGTGCTGTGGGCGCCGGGCTTCGACCCCAAGGCCGTCGCCGGTCTGGCGTCCACCCGCACCTACCCGCTGCGGTCGTCGTTTCGCCCGTCGTACAACATGGCCGTCAATCTGGTCCAGCAGGTCGGCAAGTCGACGGCCCGAGAGCTGCTGGAGTCGTCCTTCGCCCAGTTCCAGGCGGACCGGGCAGTGGTGGGGTTGGCCCGCGACGTGCGGCGCGCGGAGGAGGCGCTGGCCGGTTACGCCGAGCACATCACGTGCGGCCGGGGCGACTTCATGGAGTTTGCGAGGCTGAGACGACGCCTCACCGACGTCGAGAGCTCGGCAGCGCGCAAGGCGCGGGGCGACCGGTCGGCCGCGGCTGTGGCTTCGCTCGAGCGACTCAGGCCCGGCGACGTGATCAAGGTCCCGACCGGCCGCTGGGCCGGGATCGCCCTCGTCCTCGAGCCGGGCGTGCGCTCGCTGCGTGACGGCCCGCGCCCACTGGTGCTCACCATCGACCGACAGGCCCGGCGGCTTTCGGTCGTCGACTTCCCCATCCCCGTCGAGCCCCTGACCAGACTGCGGATTCCCCGGTCCTTCAATGCGCGCAACGCGCAGCAGCGTCGCGAGCTCGCGGTCGTGCTGCGGGATCGCACTCGCGACCTGCCGGCGCTCCAGAGCGACCTCCCCCGCAGTCGTCGGCAGGGCGCCGATGAGCCCGAGGTGGCGCGGCTGCGCGCGCAGATCCGCAGTCACCCCTGTCATGGCTGCCCCGACCGGGAGACGCATGCTCGGTGGGCCGAGCGCTCACTCAAGCTCGAGCGTGAGACCAGCGCCCTGCGCAGGCGCATCGAGCAGCGCACCAACACGATCGCCCGCGAGTTCGACCGGGTTTGCGACGTGCTCGGAGAGCTCGGCTACCTCGAGGGGGAGACTGTCACCCCTGTCGGCACATCGCTGTCCCGGCTCTACAGCGAGCTCGACCTGCTCGCGGCCGAGTGCCTACGTCGCGGCACCTGGGCCGGGCTGGAAGCGCCGGCGCTCGCCGCGGTACTGTCCGCGCTCGTCTTCGAGTCGCGAAAGCCTGATGAGCTCCAGCGTCCCCGGGTGCCGGACGGCGCGGTCCGCGCCACCCTCGCCACCATGACCCACATCTGGGCCGAGCTGGACGCGGTCGAGCGGGCCCACCGGGTGAGCTTCCTGCGTGAGCCGGACCTGGGCTTCGCCTGGGCGGCCTATCGCTGGGCCGGTGGCGCGGAGCTGGACGACGTGTTGGAGGACGTGGACCTGGCGGCTGGCGACTTCGTGCGCTGGGTCAAGCAGGTGCTCGACGTCGCGGACCAGGTCGCGGTGGCGACCCCGGACGCCGCGCTGCGGCGGACCGCTCGCGAGCTTGTCACGTCGATGCGGCGTGGCGTCGTGGCCACAGGCGCGGCAAGGTCCGACATTGACGTGGCCCCAGCAACGCCAATGTCGGATCCTTCTAACTGAGTGCGGCGGTGAGGGCGCGGAGAACTCGCGGGACCGAGCCACCGAGGCCCCACTGCTCGCCAAGCGCGGTCACGGTCTCGACAGCGTCGTGGGTGAGAGGTCGCAGTTTCGGGTGGAAGGGTGGCAGGTCGATGTCGGTGGCGACCGCGACGACCTTCGGGGCGACCGCGAGGTAGTCGAGGCTCCCCATGAGCTTGCCGCGCAGGCCACTTGAGAGTGGACTCGTCGGATCAGCGACTGCCTCGAGGAGGCCCGGGAGGTCGCCGTACTGCTGCAGCAGTCCCGCCGCGGTCTTGTCGCCCACCCCGGAGACGCCGGGCAGCCCGTCGGAGGGGTCGCCGCGCAGGGTGGCGAAGTCGGCGTACTGCTCGGGCAGCACGCCGTACTTGCCGACGACGACGGAGTCCGTCACGACCTCGAGTCGGCCAACCCCGCGGGCGGTGTAGAGCACCCGGACCTCGCGCTCGTCGCTGACGAGCTGGAACAGGTCCCGGTCACCGGTGACGACGTCCACCGGGCCAGCAGCGGTGGTGGCCAGCGTGCCCATGATGTCGTCGGCCTCGTAACCGGCCGCTCCGACCACCGCGATCCCCAGGACGTCGAGCATCGCGCGGATCATCGGCACCTGGACGGAGAGCAGATCGGGGGTCACCTCGACGTCGACCCCCGTCGGCACCGCCCTCACGACCCGGTGCTGCTTGTAGGTCGGGATCAGGTCGACGCGCCACTGTGGCCGCCAGTCGTCGTCCCAGCAGCAGACGAGGGAGGTGGGGTGGTACGTCGACACCAGCCGCGCGACGAAGTCGAGCATGCCCTTGACCGCGTTGACCGGTGTGCCGTCGGGGGCGCGCAACGTGTCGGGAATCCCGAAGAACGCGCGGAAGTACAACGATGCCGTGTCCAGGAGCATCAACCGTGTCGTCACAGTCGAGATGATGCCACGGCGGCTGCGAACGATCCGCCGGTCACGCGCCCCTGGCCACATGAATGCAGATCTTGGCGCGGGGGGTTGGTCGATAGGCTGTGCGCATGACCGCTGACGTGACCTCGCGGATCCACCGCGCGCAGACCGCGATGGCGGCGGCCGAGCTCGACGCCATGGTCGTCGCGCCCGGCCCCGACCTGCGCTATCTGACCGGCTACGACGCGAAGCCGCTGGAGCGACTCACCGCTCTCGTCCTCCCGGTCGACGGGGCCCCGCAGCTCGTCGTACCCGCTCTGGAGGCGGCCGAAGCAGAGCGCTCGCCCGCGGCGCTCGCCGGCATGCAGATCCTGACCCATGGCGAGACCGACGACGCGTATGCCAGGGCCGTCAAGCCCATCAGCGGGGCTGCCCGGGTGGCCGTCGACGACCACATGTGGGCGGTCCGGATGCTCGCCTTCCGCGACGCGTTGCCCGACGCGGAGTTCGAGGTGGCGGGCCGCGTCATCAGCGACCTGCGGATGCGCAAGGGCACCGACGAGATAGCGGCGCTTCGGCAGGCGGGAGTCGCAATCGACCGGGTCCACGCACGGATGGCGGAGTTCCTCAAGGTCGGTCGCACCGAGCGGGAGGCGGGCGCCGCGATCGCGGACGCGATCGTTGCGGAGGGCCATGTGATCGCCGACTTCGTGATCGTCGGCTCGGGACCCAACGGCGCCTCACCCCACCACTCGCTGTCGGACCGGGTTATCGAGGCGGGCGACTCCGTGGTTGTCGATATCGGTGGTACGACGACCGAGGGCTACTGCTCCGACAGCACCCGCACCTACGTGGCCGGACGGGAGGCCGACTCGGACGTCACGGGCTACTACGACGTGCTCCTCGAGGCGCAGCGGGCCCAGTGCGACTACGCGCGGCCCGGCGTCTCCGCGGAGTCGGTGGACCGGGTGGGGCGAACGATCATCACCGACGCCGGGTTCGGCGACAACTTCTTCCACCGGACAGGTCACGGCATCGGTTTGGAGACCCATGAGGAGCCCTACATCGTCGAGGGCAACGACCTGTCCCTCGAGCCGGGAATGGCGTTCTCGATCGAGCCGGGAATCTATCTGCCGGGCCGCCACGGCGCCCGGATCGAGGACATCGTGGTCACCACCGCTGACGGGATCGAGCGGCTCAACACGACCTCGCGCGAGCTGACCGTCGTACCCGGCTGATGGAGGACGTCGACGCCACGATCTGCACGCTGCTCGCCGCAGATGGGCGGATGTCGTTCACCGAGCTGGGCAGGCGCACCGGGCTGTCCACCTCGGCCGTCCATCAGAGGGTCAAACGCCTCGAGCAGCGGGGCGCGATCAAGGGCTACGTCGCCGCCATCGAGCCCAGCGAGTTCGGGCTCAACCTGACGGCCTTCGTCTCGATCAGGCCGATCGACGCTTCGCAGCCGGACGACTCCCCTCAGCGCCTGGCGCACATCCGCGAGATCGAGGCCTGCTACTCGGTGGCGGGAGAGGAGTCCTACATCCTGCACGTCCGGGTCCGCGAGCCGAAGGCACTCGAGGACCTGCTGGCGAAGATCCGCAAGGCTGCCAACGTCTCCACGCGTACGACGATCGTGCT
>JBBJMF010000066.1:0-16396 GCA_037719575.1 Nocardioidaceae bacterium | reverse complement strand
TTCCAGATGAGGCAACGACCCGGCCCACGCGCGCATCTTGACATGAGGCAACAGGCCGCCCAGGCGGCAGGCGGGTAGCACAATGGCGGGCGATGACCACCACTCTCGCGATCACCAACCAGAAGGGCGGAGTCGCCAAGACCACGACGGTCGCCTCCCTCGGCACCGCGCTCGTCGATCTCGGTGCGGCCGTCCTGCTCGTGGACCTCGACCCGCAGGCCTGCCTGACGTTCTCTCTCGGCATCGACCCGGAGGTGCTGAACGTCTCGGTCCACCAGGTGCTGCTGGGTCTGGCGTCGGCTGCCGACGTGATCGTCGCGACGGATGACGGCCCCGACCTGTTGCCCGCCACGATCGAGCTCGCTGCCGCCGAGGGCGCCCTCCTGATGCGCCCCGGGCGCGAGCATGCCCTGCGTATCGCCCTCGAGCCGGTGGTCGCCGACTACGACTGGGTTCTCCTCGACTGCCCGCCGTCGCTGGGAGTGCTGACGGTCGCGGCGCTCTCGGCGGCGGGGTCGGTGCTGATCCCGCTGCAGTGCGAGACGCTCTCGCATCGCGGGGTCGGTCAGCTGCTCGACACGATCTTCGACGTCCGGCGATTCACGAACCCAGACCTCCAGGTCATGGGCGTGCTGCCGACGCTCTACGACTCGCGCCCAAAGCACTCACGTGCCGTGCTGGAGACCATCGCGTCGACCTACGACGTACGGGTACTGGAGCCGCCGATCCCGCGCTCGATCCGGTTCGCGGAGGCCCCGGCGGCGGGTCGCTCGATCCTGCGGACAGCCAGGTCGACCCGGGGTGCGGCCGCCTACCGCGAGCTCGCCGCGCACCTGCGGCGCGACGCGGTACCTGCCTGATCGGTCGGCCCTACCCCGGACCGCGACGTGTCAGTGTCGCGCTATCCGCCGGTCGGTGCGCCGGCTCGTCTATGGTAAGGGAGTGGCAGATGAGACTCCGGAGCGTCCCCGCGTGCTCGAGCGGCCCGGCCGAATGGCGGCCGTCGGCAGCGCTGCGGTCATCTGCCTGCTCTCGGTGTCCGGCGCGCTCGGTCTTGCCCCCGCCTCGCTGAGCTCGGGCAGCTCGCCACCCGAGCCCGACTCGCACGGGGTCGGTGGTACGACGCTCGGCGCACCTGGCGGAGCGGGGAACGGGACCGACGCGTCCTCCCGGCAGGCGTCGCGGCACAGCTCGCCCACGCCGGCGGGCGGGACCCGTCATCGCGCGCAGCGGGCGGCACTACCCCCGGCCTCGGGGGCGGGAAGGCGGGTCGTGTTCGACGAGAGCGCCCAGCGGGTGTGGCTCGTCGATGCCGACGACTCCGTCGCCCGCACCTACCTGGTGTCCGGGAGCAAGTACGACAACCTCGACCTCGGCACCTACCACGTCAGCTCCCGGTCGCGGCATGCCACGGCGTACAACAGCAACGAGACGATGCAGTACATGGTGCGCTTCGCCCAAGGGCGAACGTCGCCGATCGGCTTCCACAGCATCCCGGCGTTCAGCGACGGTCGCCTGGTCGAGTCGCGTACGTCGCTCGGCACGCCGCAGTCCGACGGCTGCATCCGCCAGTGGATCACCGACGCCCGGGCCCTCTGGGCGTTCGCCTCCCTCGGGACGACTGTCGTCGTCCGCGCCTGACGCGGGGGTCTCCCGCGGGCGCGGGCGCGACCGTGCACGACGGGTGTGCGGCCGGGCTCTGGGGGCTCGGCTACTCGCCCTCGACGGGGCGGCCGCTTCTGGTCCGGGACCGGGCGCGTCGGCGGCGCTTCGACGACGACGCCGACGAGGCAGCCGACCCGTTCGCCTCCGACTGCGGTGCCCGCGACTCCCCGGTCTGGGTCGCTGACGGCCCCGGCCGGTCCGCCACCGTGGACGACCGGGTGCGGGTGCGCTGACCGCCTCGACCCGAGCGCTCCTGGCCACGCTCGCCGCGCCCCCGGCCCTTGTCCCTGTCTCCGCCACGGGACGGGCGGTCGGGCAGCATCTCGGTGATCGTGATCTTCGGTGGCCCGACCCGTCCCTTGGCCTCTGACGGGATCCCTTGGTCGTGGTAGAGGTGCTCGCTGGTGGAGTAGGTCTCCTGCGGCTCTTCGTAGGGCAGCTCGAGGGCCTTGTTGATGACCTTCCAGCGGGTCAGGTCCGGCCAGTCGACGAACGTGATCGAGACCCCGGACGCCCCGGCCCGCCCGGTCCGCCCGATGCGGTGGACGTAGTTCTTCTCGTCGTCGGGGCACGTGTAGTTGATGACGTGCGTGACCGCCTCGACGTCAATGCCGCGCGCCGCGACGTCGGTCGCCACCAGGATCTGGATCGTGCCGTCACGGAACCGCTTCATGGCCTTCTCCCGCGCGACCTGGGCCATGTCGCCGTGCAGCGGCGCAGCCGGGAAGCCGCGGTCCATCATGTCCTCCGCCACGCGCTGCGCCTGTCGCTTGGTGCGGGTGAAGATGATGGTCCGGCCGCGGTTCTCCGCCTGCAGGATGCGCGCGATGCACTCGGGCTTGTCGAGGTCGTGCGCCTGGTAGACGAACTGGGCGGTCGCCGGCACCATCTGGGTCTCGCCGCTGGACTCGGCCCGGATGTTGACCGGGTGGCGCATGTGGGTCCGGGCGAGGGTGACGACCTCGCCGCGCATCGTGGCCGAGAACAGCATCGTCTGCCGGAACAACGGCGTCCGGGCGATCAGCTTCTCGACGTCCGGCAGGAAGCCCAGGTCCAGCATCTCGTCGGCCTCGTCCAGCACGAGCACCTTGACGTGGGAGAGGTCGAGCGACTTGCGCGATGCCAGGTCGAGCAGCCGGCCGGGTGTCCCGACGACGACCTCGACCCCGGCGACCAGCGCGTCCAGCTGTGGCTCGTAGGGCACCCCGCCGTAGACGGTCAGCGTGCGGGTGCCGCGGTTCTTCCCAGCGACCCTCAGGTCACCGGAGACCTGGAGCGCCAGCTCCCGCGTCGGGGCGATGACGAGCGCCTGCGGGTGCCCCGGGGCGGCGAGCTGGTCGTAGTCGGGGTCGCGGGGGGCGATGACCCGCTGGAGGATGGGGATGGCGAACGCCAGTGTCTTCCCGGTGCCGGTGCGGGCCTGGCCGATCAGGTCGGTGCCCATCAACGCGATGGGCAGCGTCATCTCCTGGATGGGGAACGCCTCGACGATGCCTACCGCGCGTAGCGCCGCGGCGATCTCGGGCAGCGTTCCCAGCTCTTCGAAGGTAGCCAGAACGAGTCTCGTTTCTTGGTATCTCGCGGCCGGGCGGGTGTCGCACGCGGGCCGTCGTCCGTAGTCTATCGGTGTGTCACCTTCGACCACCCATCGCGTCGCGAGGGCCGGGTCTCTGTGCGTCTGCGCACGACTAGTGTGTGGCGCATGGCAGAGCGCGAGCAGACGCCGGCCGCGCCTGCGGATCCGGGCAGCAGTCCCGTGCCGGGGTTGTCAGCGTTCTCGGACCCTGCCTACCGGGTTGCGATCGTCGACCTGCTCGGTGGACTTGCCTACTCGGAGCTGAGCGCGTTCGAGCGGTTGGCCGAGGACGCGTCGAAGGCGCCGACCCTGGCGGACACCGCCGCCCTTGCTGCGATGGCGGCTGCCGAGTTCGGGCACTTCGAGCGGCTGCGCGACCGGCTGCTCGAGCTGGGCGCCGACCCGTTTGCGGCCATGGAGCCATTCCACGCCCCGGTCGACTCGTTCCATGCCCATACGGCTCCCTCGAACTGGCTCGAGAGCCTCATCAAGGCGTACGTCGGCGACGGTCTGGCCGCCGACTTCTACCGCGAGATCGCCGCCTACCTCGACATTGCGACGCGTGATCTCATCCTGGAGAGCCTCGACGACACCGGGCACTCGGAGTTCGCGGTGGAGAAGGTGCTCCGCGCGATCGAGGACAACCCCAAGATCGCCGGGCGTCTCGCGCTCTGGGCGCGGCGGCTGATGGGAGAGGCCCTGAGCCAGGCGCAGCGGGTGGCTGCCGAGCGGGACGCCCTCACAACGCTGCTCGTCGGAGGGGTCGACCGGCCGGGCATGGACCTGGCGGCCGTGGCGCGGATGTTCGGGCGCCTGACAGAAACCCACACCGCCCGCATGGAGTCTCTGGGACTGCAGGCCTGACCGTCGGTCAGGAGAAGGCGCCGAAGCCGACGCGTCGACCCGCCTCACCGGAGATCTCCAGGTACGCGAGCTTCTCCGCAGGAATGTAGACGCTGCGCCCGCGGTCGTCGTGCAGCTCGAAGACCCCGCCGTCGCCGCCAAGCGCGTCGGCCATCGCCTTCTGGATCTGCTCGGCCGACTGGCTCGTCTCCAGCGTGAGCTCCCGGCTGGCATGGACAACGCCGATCTTGACCTCCACGTGGAGTCCTCTCAGATACTGGTGGGGACGGCGATCAACAGCGACGCACCGTGCCCTACGAGAGTACGGCGTTGGACAAGCCGACCCGACCACCAAGTCGGTCACTCGTGGCGGGGAAACCCGCGAATGCCCCGCCAGGCAAGCCTGGTGATCAGCTCGGTAGCCGTGTGCTGCGACATGTGGGGCTCGGACTCCAGCCAGAAGCGCGCACTCACGTGGCTCATGCCGACGAGGGCCACCGCCAGCAGCTGCGCTTCGTCCGCCGGCAGCCCGGTGTCGTCGGCGATCACCTCCGCGATCGAGTCGGCGCACTGCAGCGTCACGCGCTCGACACGCTTGCGCACCTCGGGCTCACTCGTGAGGTCCGACTCGAACACCAGCCGGAAGGCGGCGGCTGGGTCCGCGACGTAGGCGTAGAACGCCTCCGTGCTCGCGGCCACCCGCTCCTGGTTGTCCGTCGTGCTCGCCAGCGCCCGGCGGACGTTCGCGACCGCCTCGTCGCAGGCCACGTCGAGCAGAGCGACGTACAGCTCGAGCTTGCCCGGGAAGTGCTGGTACAGCACGGGTTTCGAGACACCGGCCCGCACGGCGATGTCGTCCATCGCCGCCGCGTGGTAGCCCTGCGCGACGAAGACCTGCAGCGCGGACTCGAGCAGCTGGGCCCGCCGGGCGCTGCGCGGCAGCCGCCCACCGCGGGGTTGCTCGGCCACCTGCGTCACGTGGGCATGCTATCGCCCATGGACGGTCGCTACTCGCTGCCCGGGACCGTGCCCCGGTGGGTGTCGAGGTCGGCCACCAGGTCGCCGTACTCCTCGAGCCGGGCCACCATGTCGTCCGCGGTGAACGCGACGTCAGCCGGTGAGCCGACGTCCGCGACCTCGTCCCACGTGAGCGGGGTGGACACGGTGGGCCGGGCGACGCCCCGCAGCGAGTAGGGGGCGATCGTCGTCTTGGCCGCGTTGTTCTGGCTCCAGTCGATGAAGACCTTGCCGCGCCGCGCCCTCTTGTCCATCGAGGAGAGGACGAGGTCGGGAAGCGCCTTCTGGAGCTCGTCTGCGACCCGCTTCGCATAGGCGGAGGTACGACGAGAGCTGGTCGGCGTGACGGGCACGAGCAGCTGGGCGCCCTTGTTTCCCGAGGTTTTCGGGTAGGCCGTGAGCCCGTCTCGCTCGAGCGTCGTACGCACCGCCTGCGCCACGTCACAGCACTCGACGATCGTGGCGGGCGGTCCCGGGTCGAGGTCGAAGACGAGCAGGTCGGCGTCCTGCGGCTCGTCCGACGTGTCGACCCGCCACTGCGGGACGTGCATCTCGAGGGCGGCGAGGTTGGCAAGCCACACCAGCGTCGGGACGTCGTTGCAGACGACGTACTCGACACCGTCGTCGCCGTGCTCGGCCATGAAGGCCGTGCGGACGAACTCGGGGGTGCCGCGGGGTGCGTTCTTCTCGAAGAACGGCTGACCGCCGGTCCCGTCCGGCCAGCGGCGGCGGGTCAGCAGCCGGTCTCTGAGGTGAGGAAGCAGGACGTTTGCCACGCCGACGTAGTAGTCGATCACCTCACCCTTGGTGAACCCGGTCTCGGGGTAGAGCACCTTGTCGAGGTTGGACAGAGCCAGCGTCTGGCCCTCCACGTCCACCGTCACCTTGGAGTCCGCCATGGACCAACGCTAACGCGTGCGACCGTCCCGAGGCTTCCTGGCTCTGGAGGCCCTGCGCTCACGTGTCAGCGTCTTGGGTGAGACTGACGGACGTAGCCGTCCAGCACCGGAGCGAGCCTGCGAGCCACTGTCTGCAACGCGTGTAGGTCGCGCTCTGCTCGCGCGACCACGATGGCGCCTTCCAACGCAGTGAGCATCAGAGTGGCCACGTCGGCGCGGCTGCGGGTGGGCACACCGAGGTCGCCCAGCGCCTTCTCGATCTCACGACGCCAAGCGGTGAAGGCCCCGACGACCGCCGCCCTCGTGGACTCCACTGAGGCGGCACAGTCAACGGTGGCTGCCGCCAAGGGGCAACCCGTCTCGTAGCCCACCGCAGAGAACTCGTCGATCCACTGTTGCACCATGGCGTTGAAGAGCCGGCTCGGAGAGGGTCGCGACATCACGGAGACGAACCTGCCGATCCGTTCGCTCGCATAGCGGCCTGCCCAGTCCACCGCCTCGTTGACGAGCTGCTCCTTACCCCCAGGGAAATAGTGCTGAAGCGAGCCTCTGGGTGCTCCCGCATGGTCCGCGACGTCCCGCATCCCAGTGGCACCGACCCCTTGCCGTCGGATCAGCTGCGCCGCACTGAAGACCATCCGCTCGCGTGGCCCGCGCCCGGCTGATGTCATCGAACCCCCTCTCAGAGACTTGTCATGACGATTGTCATACTGTCACGATTATGACAGGTGTCATGCAAGGACGGCCGATGCCACGGATGAAGAGGTGTGACGTGCACCAGGTGGGTTTCCTCGGCTTGGGCGTGATGGGGCAACCGATGGCGCTCAACCTGGCGCGCGCCGGGATGTCCCTCGTGGTGTGGAGCCGCCGGCCGGAGTCGTGCAACACCGTCGCCGGTCTTGGCGCCACGGTGGCCGCCACGCCAGCAGAGGTCTTCGCCGAGGCGCCCGTCATCATCCTCATGCTCGCCGACCGCGCGGCGATGAACGCCGTACTCGGTCGGGGAGGACCGCGCTTCCGAGCGCAGGTCGGTGGGCGAACTGTCGTGCACATGGGCACGACCGAGCCGGAGTACTCCCGTGGTCTGGAGGCCGACGTGGTTGCAGCCGGTGGGCGCTACGTCGAAGCCCCGGTGTCCGGGTCACGGTTGCCGGCGGAGGCGGGAGAGCTGGTCGCGATGGTGGCCGGCGACACCTTGGCCGTGGAAGAGGTCGCACCGATCCTGGCGCCCATGTGCCGGGAGACGGTCGCGTGCGGGGCAGTGCCCGGAGCGCTGCACATGAAGCTGGCGGTGAACCTGTACCTGATCACGATGGTGACCGGTCTGGCCGAGTCCGTGCACTTTGCCGAACGACATGGTGTGGACGTGCACCAGCTCCTCGACGTGCTCGATGCGGGACCGATGTCCAGCCCGGTGTCTCGGGTCAAGGGGGCCAAGCTGGCTCGCCGGGACTTCGCCGTGCAGGCATCGATCGCCAACGTCTTCGACAACAACCGCCTGGTGGCCGCCACGGCACGCTCGTCGGGAACGGCAACACCGCTGTTGGACGTGTGTCATGCCTTGTACGGCGAGACGCTCGCGCTCGGTCACGAGGCGGCGGACATGGCGGCGGTCATCCGGGCGATCGAGGCCAGGACCAGGGGTTGATCCGCGCACAGGCTTTCACGTGTTGAGATCGCCGTACCAGATGCCAGACCTGGGGGAATGGGGTTGGGTCACCGGGCATCATGGAGGGAAGAGCTGCGGGACGCCTGTGGAGGCGACCTGCCCATGTGAAGGAGAGCACCGTGTCCCTGCCGCCGTTGGTAGAGCCCGCCGATGAGCTGACGATCGACGAGGTGCGTCGATACAGCCGCCACCTGATCATCCCCGATGTCGGGATGGCCGGTCAGAAGCGCCTCAAGAACGCCCGGGTGCTGGTCATCGGGGCCGGCGGCCTCGGCAGCCCGGCCCTGCTCTACCTGGCCGCCGCCGGGGTCGGAACTCTGGGGATCGTCGACTTCGACGAGGTCGACGAGTCGAACCTGCAGCGCCAGATCATCCACGGGCAGAGCGACATCGGCCGCCCGAAGGCGGTCTCGGCGAAGGAGTCCGTGGCAGAGGTCAACCCCTACGTCCATGTCGTCGCCCACCAGGAGCGCCTCGACAACGACAACGTGATGGGCATCTTCGCCGACTACGACCTGATCGTCGACGGGACCGACAACTTCGCCACCCGCTATCTCGTCAACGATGCCGCGGTGCTGCTCGGCAAGCCCTACGTGTGGGGCTCGATCTACCGCTTCGACGGCCAGGCGTCGGTGTTCTGGGCCGAGCACGGACCGTGCTACCGATGTCTCTACCCGGAGCCACCGCCGCCGGGCATGGTGCCCTCCTGTGCGGAGGGGGGCGTCCTCGGCGTGCTGTGCGCCTCCATCGGCTCCGTCCAGGTGACCGAGGCGGTCAAGCTCCTGACCGGGATCGGTCAGCCGCTGCTCGGGCGGCTGACGATCTACGACGCCTTGGCGATGGAGTGGCAGACGCTCGGCGTGCGCAAGGACCCGGGGTGCGCGATCTGCGGGGACAACCCCACCGTCACGGAGCTCATCGACTACGACGACTTCTGCGGCGCGATCAGTGACGAGGCGGCCGACGCCGCGGCCGACTCGACGATCAGCGTCGTCACGCTCGAGACCTGGCTGAAGGAGCGCGAGAACGGCGACCGCGACTTCGTCCTCGTGGACGTCCGCGAGCAGAACGAGTTCGAGATCAACAGGATCCCCGGCTCGGTGCTGATCCCCAAGGGCGAGTTCCTCGACGGCTCCGCGCTCGCCAGGCTGCCGAGCGACAAGCAGGTGGTGCTGCACTGCAAGAGCGGCGTCCGATCGGCAGAGGCGCTGGCCGTCGTCAAGGGCGCGGGCTACCGGGACGCGGTCCACGTCGGTGGCGGCGTCTCGGCGTGGGTCGACCAGGTGGACCCGTCACAGCCCTCGTACTGAGATGGCGGCGACCCCCCCGGGCGCGGATGTCATCGAGTCGTTCGGCGTCGAGGTCGGGACCCCGGAGCTGCTTCCCGGCGGGCAACGGCGGTCCTGGCTCGTCGGTGACGCCGTGTTCAAGCCGGTCGACGACATCACCGAGCATGCGTGGGTGTCGGAGGTCTTCTCCGTATGGGACCCTGCTGCCGGGGTTCGGGTGCCGGCCCCACTGAGGTCCTCCGAGGACCGCTGGTGCTGGGAGGGCTGGGCCGCGCATCGGTACGTCGTAGGACGGCCGCTGAGGATGTCAGGAGAGGCCAACATCATCCGGGCCGCCGCGGAGTCGTTTCACGCCGCCGTCGCGGCACTGCCCAGGGCGTCGTTCCTGGACTCACGTGACGACCCGTGGGCCTTCGGCGACCGGGTTGCCTGGGAGGGACGGCCGGCGGTTGGGTCACCTGAGACGATCGAGCTGGTCGAGGCTCTTCTTGCGTCGTACCGCGGTCTGGAAGCGCGGCGGCAGATGGTGCACGGGGACATCGGCGGCAACGTGCTCGGCGGCGACGGGCTGAGACCAGCGGTGATCGACTGGCCGCCGTACTGGCGACCGAGCGGGTGGGCGCTTGCCGTGGCGGCCTTCGACGCGGTGTGCTGGGAGGGCGTGACCCCTCCCTTCCTTGACGAGTGGGCAGATGTCGCGGACTGGGACCAGGTGCTGCTCCGGGCCGCGGTCTACCGGCTGGCCACCGTCGGTCGGACCGAGCGTGACGGGTATCCGAGGATGCCGCCCGCCGCCCACGCGGCGGAGGTGCGCCCCGCCGTTGACGCGGTCCTGCGGCGGGCCCGATGAGCTGCCCCGGCCGCGCGCGCGCCGAGGATGCCACTCGGACACACCTGGGTGTGACCGGGGTGCCAGTACGTTTCAGGCCATGGGGCTGAGGAACCAACGCGACGGGGTGACGCCCGCCGAGGACCGGGAGCGGCGGCGGTCGCCGTTCACGGCGACAGACGAGTCCCATCGCGTCACCACCCTGGAGCTGCTCTTCGACCTGGTCTTCGTGTTCGCGGTGACGTCGGTCACCGGCTTCATGTCGCACCGACTTACCGCGATGGGCCTCGTCGAGGGTCTCGTGATCGCGGCGCTGATGTGGTTCGGCTGGACGGCGTACGCCTGGCTCGGCAACCAGGCGCGGGCGGACGAGGGTGCGCTTCGGGTGTCGATGATGTTCGCGATGGCAGCCTTCTTCGTGGTGGCACTGACGATCCCGGAGGCGTTCGACGACCACCCCGGCGGCCTGTCGGGGCCACTGGTCTTCGTGACCGCCTACGCCGTGGTCCGGCTGGCACACCTCGTCGTCTACACGTTCGCGGCGGGTGACGACATCGAGCTGCGTCGTACTGTCCGCCGTGCCTTCGTGTCCACGCTGCCGGCCTTGCTGCTCCTCGGTGGAGGGGCCTTCTGCGATGAGCAGTGGCGCCTCGTGCTGTGGGCGGCGGCGGTGCTGACCGACTATGTCGGGATCTTCGTGTCAGGGGCACGCGGGTGGCGGGTGCCGGCGCCGGGGCACTTCGCCGAGCGCCACCAGCTCGTCGTCATCATCGCGGTCGGCGAGTCGATCGTGGCCGCCGGGGTCGGAGTCGAGGACGCGCCGATCACCTGGGCCCTGCTGCTCGGCGCCGTGCTCGGGATCGCCACCTCCATCGCGTTGTGGTGGACGTACTTCGACGTCGTCGCCCTGGTCGCCGGGCGCACCCTGTCGCGGCTTACCGGGGACGACCGGACCCGGTTGGCGCGTGACACGTTCACCTACCTGCACATGCCGGTCGTCGTCGGCATCATCTACCTGGCGCTGGGCACGAAGGTGGTGCTCATGCAGGTCGCGACGGTCGCAGACGGGGAGCATGCGGAGTTCTCGGGCCCGGCGCTCTTCGCCTTGTACGGCGGTACGGCGCTCTACCTGCTGGCGATGTCGGCGGTGCGCTGGCGCGATGTCGGGAACCCGAACGTGCCGCGCATCGTCGTGGCCCTCGTGCTCGTGGGCGTCAATGTCGGCGCCGCGGCGGGCCGGCTGACGGGGCTCGTCAACCTCGCCTTCGTCTCGGGAGTCCTGGTGGCGCTGGTGGCTTACGAGACGGTGCGGCACAAGGAGGCCCGGCAGGCGATCCGCAGCGACGCGGAAATCTGAGGGGCTGGTCGGCCGGCACCGCCCGGGATCTGGCTGGCTCGCGTGGCAAGGCCACCCGATGCCAGGTAGATCTGGGTGGCACGGGGGTTGTTTGCCACGTGAGCCAGGGCAAACACGGGGTCCGGGTCTGGCAGCCGGTGCGGGATGCTGGGGCGATGGCGGACCAGGAGGCCTACGTGGAGGCGGTGCTCTCCCTCGTGGAGCAGATCCCCGAAGGACGGGTCACGACGTACGGGCTGATCGCCGAGACCCTCGGCCGTGGCGGGGCGCGCGGGGTCGGGCGGGTGATGGCGTTGTACGGCGGTTCGGTGCCGTGGTGGCGGGTCGTCCGTGCCGACGGGAGCCTGCCCGAGTCCCACCAGCGCGACGCGCTGTCGCGCTACCGCGAGGAGGTGACCCCGTTGAAGGGATCGCTGCGCGACGCCAGCACCCTGCGCGTCGACCTGGCCCGCTGCCTCTGGGAGCCGCAGCTGTCCTGACCGGGCGGCGGTGGCTGGCCGCGGGCCCGCGGGCGTGTCGGTGCCGGGTGGTGGACTGTGTCGCATGGCCGTCACCTACCGACTCGAGCGCGCCGAGCGCGCGGTGGCGGACGCGCCTGTCCTCGACGTCGACCAGCGTGCCGTCGTCGACCATCCCGGCGGCCCTTTGCTGGTGCTGGCCGGCCCCGGCACGGGCAAGACCACCACGCTGGTCGAGGCCGTCGTCGACCGCATCGAGGGACGCGGCCTCGACCCGTCGCAGATCCTGGTGCTCACGTTCAGCCGGAAGGCGGCCGAGGAGCTTCGCGACACGATCACGGCCCGGCTGCGTCGCACCACCTCCGTGCCGATGAGCTCGACGTTCCACTCGTTCTGCTACGCCCTCCTCCGCAGCTCTCAGTCGCCCGAGCTGTACGCGACGCCGCTGCGGCTGCTCAGCTCCCCCGAGCAGGACGTCAAGCTGCGCGAGCTGCTCGGGAGCTCGAGGGCGGTCGGCACCGTCGGCTGGCCGGCCACCCTCGACGCTGCCCTCGGCACCCGCGGGTTCGCCCGGGAGGTCCATGCCGTCCTCGGCCGGGCCCGCGAGCTCGGCCTGTCGCCCGACGACCTGACGCGGCTGGGTCGCGAGTCCGACCGGCCCGAGTGGGCGGCGGCGGGGGCGTTCATGGAGGAGTACCTCACGGTCCTCGACTTCGAGAGCGCGCTGGACTACTCCGAGCTGATCCACCGCGCCGTGCTGCTCGCCGAGTCGAGCGACGTGCGCGCGGACCTTCGGAAACGCTACGCCGCCGTCTTCGTCGACGAGTACCAGGACACCGACCCGGCTCAGGTCCGGCTGCTGCAGGCGGTCGCCGGAGACGGCCGGGACCTCGTCGTCGTCGGCGACCCCGACCAGAGCATCTATGCGTTCCGGGGCGCCGACGTGCGCGGCATCCTCGACTTCCCCGCCTCGTTCCCGCAGGTGGACGGGTCGCGTGCGCCCGTCGTCGCCCTGGGGACGACGCGCCGCTTCGGCAGCCGGCTGCTCACGGCCTCTCGGCGGATCGCCGCCGGCATCGGGGTCGGCGGCGCCATCGACGCCGACTCGTTCCGGCGCTTCCGCAACCCGACGGCCGCCCCGTCTCCCTACGGACCGGGCCGGGTCGACGTGCTCACCTACTCCTCGGCCGGCGCCCAGGCCGACCACATCGCCGACCTGGTGCGCCGCGCGCACCTCGAGGATTCGGTGGCCTGGTCGGAGATCGCGGTGCTCGTGAGGTCCGGGATGCTGTCGATCCCGGGTCTGAGGCGCGCCCTCGTGGGAGCCGGGGTGCCCGTCGCAGTCGCCGGCGACGAGGTCCCGTTGCGAGCCGAGCCGTCCGTGCGGCCCCTGCTGGAGGCCATGTCCACCTGCATCGACCCGTCGGCGATGACTGTCGAGACCGCGCAGCTGCTCGTGGCGTCGCCACTGGCCGACGTCGACGCTGCGGGGGTGCGCCGGCTCGGTCGGCTGTTGCGGCGGCAGGCCAGGCTGGCCGGTGACGACTCTCCTGCCGCGTCGTCAGAGCTGCTGCGGCAGGCGCTTGCCGAGCCCCTGACCCTTGCCGACCTCGACGACGCGTCCGCGGTCGCGGTACGACGTCTCGCAGAGCTCATCGCGCGGGTGCACCGCCAGCTCGCCGACGACCAACCTGCCGAGGAGGCCCTGTGGACCCTCTGGCAGGGCACCCGGTGGCCACGTCGCCTGCGCGGCGCGGTCGAGCGAGGGGGAGCGCCGGCGCGGTCGGCCAACCGGGACCTGGACTCGATCTGCGCCCTGTTCGAGGTCGCTGCCCGGGCGGAGGAGAAGCAGCAACATACGTCGGTCGAGGCGTTCCTCGCAGAGATCCAGGCGCAGCAGATCCCCGCGGACACCCGGGCCGACATGGGGGTGACCGGGGATGCCGTGCGCCTGCTCACCGCGCACCGCTCCAAGGGGCTCGAGTGGCGAGTCGTGGTCGTCGCGGGAGTGCAGGAGGGGAGCTGGCCCGATATCCGCCGGCGGGGCTCGCTGCTGCAGGCCGACCGGCTCGGCCTCGACGGTGTGGCCGACCCGCCGGGGCTTGCGTCGATGCTCGCGGAGGAGCGCCGGCTCTTCTACGTCGCGGCCACCCGGGCCCGTGAGCGGCTCGTCGTCACCGCCGTGGAGGCCGCGGAGCAGGACGGCGACCAGCCCTCCCGGCTGCTCGACGTCCTCGTGGCCCAGCCGACCCGTGTCGTCGGCCGGCCGGAGCGGCCGATGTCGCTGACCGGCCTCGTCGCGGCCCTACGCCGGGTGGCCGCCGACCCCGATCGGTCGGACGGGCTGCGGCTGGCCGCGGCTGCCCGGCTCGCCAGGCTGGCGCAGGAGCGGGTCGCCGACCGACCGCTCGTGCCGTCGGCCGATCCGACCCAGTGGTGGGGGCTTCGCGAGCGCACCCACAGCACCGCCCCCGTCCGGGCGACCGACGAGGCCCTCGCCCTCTCAGGCAGCGCGCTCGGGGGGTTGCTCGAGTGCCCGCTGCGGTGGTTCCTCTCCCGAGAGGCCGCCGGTCAGTCGGCGCAGTCGAGCGCGATGGGGTTCGGCACCGTGCTCCACGTGCTCGCCGACCACCTGGTCTGCGCCGACGGGGCGACCCGTGACGAGCTGTTCGCGCTGCTGGACTCGATCTGGGGCAGCCTGCAGTTCGACAGCCCCTGGATCGCCGCCCGCGAGCGCATCGAGGCGCGCGCCGCGATCGACCGGCTGCTCGCGTGGCACCGCGCCCGGCCGCAGCGCGTCGTGGTGGGCACCGAGCTCGACTTCGACGTGACGGTCCCGCTCGAAGGGGTGGAGGAGGTGCGCCTGCGGGGCCGGGTGGACCGGCTCGAGCAGGATCCCCAGGGTCGGCTCCACGTGGTCGACTACAAGACGAGTCGGCGCCCGCCAAGCGGCGTCTCGCTCACCGACAACCCGCAGCTGGGGCTCTACCAGCTGGCCACCGACCGGCAGGCGTTCGCCGATCAGGCCGGGACCGGCGCCCGCTCCGGCGGAGCCGAGCTCGTCCAGCTGCGCGTCGACAGTGCAGGGCAGCCAGTGGTCCAGCAGCAGCCCCCGCAGGCGCCGGACGAGGCGGGGCGCACCCCGGTCGAGATTCAGCTGATCTCGGCAGTGCAGACGGTCCGGGCGGAGCAGTTCGACGCGATGCTCGGCAGCCACTGCACGTTCTGCGACTTCGCGTCGATGTGTCCGGCGCAGGTCAGGTCGGGAACGGTGCTCTCGTGAGGGTCGATGTCGCCGCCGGACAGGTGCCCAAGCGGTCACCTCCCGCAGTCGCGATTCCGGCGGACCTCTCGCGGGTGATGGGCATCGCGTTCAGCGACCAGCAGCTCGCTGCCATCACAGCGCCCATGGAGCCGGGGCTCGTCGTCGCGGGCGCCGGCACCGGCAAGACGACGGTGATGGCCGCCCGGGTCGTCTGGCTGGTCGCTACCGGCCAGGTGGCCGCCGACCGGGTGCTCGGGCTGACGTTCACGACGAAGGCGGCGGCCGAGCTGTCTCGTCGGGTGCGCGCCTTCCTCGCCCGCGCGGGACTTGTCGGCGTGCCCGGCTCGGTCGTCTCAGACGACGAGGAGGCAGCCGAACCGACCGTACTGACCTACCATGCCTATGCGGCGCGGTTGCTGGCCGAGCACGGTCTGCGCGTCGGTTTCGAGCCGGACACCAGGGTCATCAGCGACGCCTCCCGTTTCCAGCTCGCGGCGTCCGCCGCGCGCCGCTTCGAGGGAGCCGTCGACCACCTGACGACGTGGCTGCCGACGACCGTCACCGGGCTGCTCGCCCTGGATGCCGAGCTCTCGGAGCATCTCGTCGAGCCGGCTGACGTGCGGGCCTTCCAGCGCCACGAGGCCGCGCTATGGGCGGCCGGCAGGCAGACGACGGCGGTCCGGAAGGTGCTCGCCGCCTGCGACCAGCGCACCGAGCTGCTGGCGCTTGTCGAGCTCTACCGCCGGATCAAGGCCGAGCGCGGGGTCATGGACTTCTCCGACCAGATGGCGGGGGCGGCCCGGCTCGCGGAGGCTCGGTCCGAGGTCGGAACGCTCGAGCGCGAGCGGTTCACACTCGTCCTGCTCGACGAGTACCAGGACACCTCCGTCGCCCAGGCTCGGCTGCTCCGGGCGCTCTACTCCGACGGCGTCGACCCGGGTGGACGCGGGCACCCGGTGACCGCGGTGGGCGACCCCTGCCAGGCCATCTACGGCTGGCGGGGGGCCTCGGTCGGCAACATCGAGCGGTTTCCCGCCCACTTCCGCCAGGCGGACGGCCCGGTCGGTCCCGAGGCCGAAGCCGTGCGCTACCCGCTCAGCGTCAACCGGCGCTCGTGCCGGCGGATCCTGCAGACGGCGAACGTCGTGGCGGCTCCGCTGCACGCCGACTTCCCCGGCGCCGAGCCGCTCGTGCCGGGCACGGGGGTGGCGGAGGGTGAGGTCCGGCTCGCGGTGCTCGAGACCTACCAGGACGAGCTGGACTTCCTCGCCGCCGAGGTGCGCCGCGCCGGTGCGGAGAGGGCGGTGTCCTGGTCGGAGATCGCCGTGCTCGCCCGCGACAACGCGAGCATCGCCGACATCCACGACCGCCTGGTCGCTTCCGGCGTGCCCGTCGAGGTGGTCGGCTTGTCCGGTCTGCTGCACATGCCGGAGGTCATCGAGGTGGTCAGCACTCTGCAGGTGCTGAGCGACGTAACCGCCAACCCGGCTCTGCTGACCCTGCTGGCCGGACCGCGCTGGGCGATCGGG
>JBBJMF010000065.1:0-16431 GCA_037719575.1 Nocardioidaceae bacterium | reverse complement strand
CGGAGAGGTATCTCAGGTGGTCGGCCTGGTCATCGACGTTCTCTACCAGGACTCGGCGCATCTCGTCGTCGCGGTAGCTTTCGTTGTCGTCCTCATCGAACGTCAACGCCGCCGGGTCCGCCGCCACGGGCGGGGGCCGGAGCGCTCGTGGACCGTCGATGGCCGCGTGGTTGCGGTCGTCAAGTGGGATGGCGGAGAGTCTGGCCAGCTCCCGCAGGTCGGCCTCTTCGAGCCCTTGGAGGTGGTCGATGATCTCGTCGACACCGCGCATCACGGAGTCGTAGTGGTTGTCGGCGAGGTCGACGTCGAGGTCGTTCTCCTCGATGGCGTGGCAGACGTCGAGGAGATCGGCTCTTGCGCTCTCAACCAGCTCGTCGCGCTGCTCGCTGAGCTCCGCCAGCGCCTCCTCGAACTCGTGGGCGGTCTCCGGCACGCTCCGGTCCTCCGTGGTCATGGTGTCGATCCTGCCGCTTCCTCGTAGGCGTCGAAGACCGCATCGAGCAACCGTCTGTCAATCCGGGTGGCCATGTTGCCCTTGCCGATCTCTGCTCCACCCGCCGCAGCAACGGCGTCCATGCTTGCGGGTGCTCGCCGCTCGAAGACCGAGCGCCACCATTGCAACGCCGGACGCCCGTCGGCCCTCATGTAGAGCGACACGAGGCCGACCCCTTCGGCCGGCACGTAGGGCAGCAGCACGGTCTCGTCGTTCTTGCCGAAGTAGGTGTGGATCTCGGCGAGGTGAGCATCGGACATCCGCTGTGCCCAGGCGACGAACAGGTCGAGCGTCGGTCGGTGGACTTCAGGCGCTGTCGAGACGCGCTCGGCGAACGCCTCGTAGCCCTGCACCTTCGGCGTCGTGGCCGGTGGCGGCTCATCCACATTTGCCGGCTCCGACCGCGGGGCCGGTCGGGTTCCTCCCGCAGTGGGACGACGACCCTGCGGTCGCCTACCTGGTAGGACGTCACCGTCACCAAGTCGATCGACAGCCCGCGCGTGACCGCCTCCAGGTAGCCGACAAGCCTGACGAGGTCCTGTGGCGCGCGGTCAAGCACGAGAACGACGCGCATGCTGCCGGCCTGCAGTGCCGCGTCGCGCGGAACTCCGCGGCGTCGGGGGCCTCGGCCTGTGCGGCATCGCAGACGACCTCATGCAACGGCCGTCCCCCAGATGCTTCACGACGGCCTGCTCGAACTCGGTCGCCGTGAGGCCGTGAATGGCGGCTGCGTAGGCGAGTACCTGGGCCACCACGGCGCGACGGGACTCCGGGTTGTTGCGGAGCTTGACCTCGATCATGACCGGCCGTCCGTTCGGCTCAATCGCCAGGACCGTCGACGTATCCGGTTCCCAGCCGCACTTCGCGGCCGAGCACGACAATCGTGGGATCTCCGCCCAGCGGAAGCATGCCGGGTGCCCGGATCACGAGATCCTGCAGCGTCTTCTCGTCGGGGAAGCCGGTGGGGGGCAGCAGCTCCCAGCCGTCGTCACGCTCGGACCAGATCGAGGTCATGTGCTGCCTCTCGTCATGCCGTGTACGGCGGTGCCATTGCTTCCATCTGCTCGATCACGAGCCTGATCGCATCGGGCTGTTTGTCCGGCGGGTACTTGTACTTGACGAGCAGCCGCTTGATCGAGGACCGGAGCTTCGCGCGCACGTCGTCACGGACCATCCAGTCCGTCTTGACGTCCCGGCGCATGACTTCCACCAGCTCGCGGGCGATCTTCGCCAGGACGTCCTCCCCCTGCAGGTCGACAGCGGACTCGTTCGTGCTCACCGCGTCGTAGAAGGCCAGCTCGTCCTCGGAGAGGGGCGGGGTGAAGTGCTGCCCGCGGTTGCCTTCGGCCGCGACCTCCTTGGCCATCTCGATCAGCTCCGCGATGACCTCGGCGGAGGTGAGCTGTTGGTTCGTGTACTTGTTCATCAGCTCCTTGATCCGCTCGGAGAAGGCCCGCTGCCGCACCAGGTTGTTCCGAGTCACCGTTGCGGACTCCTCCGTGAGCAAGTCGCGGAGCGCCTCGATCGCCAGATGCGGGTTCTCGGCCTTCTGTGCCTGGACCTTGAACTCCGGCCCGAGGTCCGACAGCGACGGCTTGGGTAGGCCCGCGGCCTCGTAGATGTCGACGATCTCGCCGGTCGCGGTCGAGGAGGCGACGAGGCCGGCCAGGAGCCGCTGGATCTCCTCAGGGACAGGTTCACCCGACGCTTGCCGCTCCTGGGCGTCGAACTTCCCCATCCAGACGCGAACCTCTTCGTAGAACTTCGCCGCGGGGCGAAGGTCCACGAGCGTCTCGCTCCCGGCCGCCAGCGCCCATGCGCGGGCGAGCTGGTTCGCGAGTTTGCGGAATCGCTGCCCCAACGTCTCCTCGCCTTCGGCGACCTGGTTTCCCGGCGTCGACGGCGAGCGCAGGTGGTTCGTGAGTCCGACGGCGGCCTTGATCCAGCTCTTCGCGTCCCCGAGCAGTTTCTGCCGCCACGGATAGCCCGAGCAGATCGCGTCGAGCGTCTCGATGAGCGCGCGGGCGAGCACGGCCGCCTCGTCGACGTTGCGACCGACGGGCTTCTCGGCGCGGTCGGACTCGGTGTACTCGGCCAGCGCCTGGTTCAGGTTCTCTGCGAGTGGTGCATAGGCCACCAGCAGGCCGTTGGGCTTGCCACGGAAGGTCCGGTTGACCCGCGCGAGCGTCTGCATCAGCAGGGCGCCTTTGAGTGGCCGGTCGAGGTAAAGCGTGTGAAGCGGCGGGGCGTCGAACCCGGTGAGCATCATGTCCTTGACGATGACGATCTGCAGCGGGTCCTCGGCTTCGTCTCTGATGCGCTTCTGGATGACCTTGTTGAGCCCGTCGCGGCGCACGTGCTTGGCGACGAGTCCCTTGTCCGCCGCGGACCCGGAGTAGACGACCTTGATCACGCCCTTGTCGACCGCGTCGTCGTGCCAGTCGGGGCGCAGCGCGACGATTGCTTCGTAGAGGTTGGCGCAGATCTCGCGGGTGGCGCCGACGATGAACGCCCTGCCCGGGGACGAGACGAACGGCCGCATCGCTTCCGAGCGACTCACCCAGTGCTCGACGATGTTCGTGGCCAGTGCGGAGAGGCGGGCGGGCGCGCCGTAGACGGCGTTGATCACCGCGACCGACTGCTCGATCTTGCTCCGCTCCACGTCGTCGAGGCCGTGGGTCGCTTCGTCGGCGGCCTCGTCGAGCTGCTCCTCGGTGACCTCTCCTGCGAGCTTGACGGCGACCAGCCGGGGCTCGAAATACACTGGCACGGTGGCGCCGTCCTCGACGGCGCGGGTGAGATCGTAGGTGTCGATGACCTTGCCGAACACCTCCTCCGTGTCGCGATCGGCGAAGGAGATCGGGGTGCCGGTGAAGGCGATGAACGCCGCGGTGGGCAGCGCGTCGCGGATGTGGCGGGCGAAGCCGTCGAGGTCGTCGTAGTGGCTGCGGTGCGCCTCGTCGACGATGACGATGATGTTGCGCCGGTCGCTCAGCAGCGGATGGTCGAGCCCGGCCTGGCGCTCCGGCTCGGTGAGCCCGAACTTCTGCAGGGTTGTGAAGTAGATGCCACCGGTCGTGCGGTTGGTCAGTTGGTCCCGCAGCTGGGCGCGGGTGGCGATCTTGACGGGGGTCTCGGCGAGGAGCCGCGAGCGGTTGAAGGTCTCGAAGAGCTGGCTGTCGAGCTCGGTGCGGTCGGTGACGACGACAAGCGTCGGGTTCTTCAGCTTGGGCTGGACCGCGACGAGGTGGGCGTAGAGCTCCATCTCCATCGACTTGCCCGAGCCCTGGGTGTGCCAGACGACGCCGGCCTTGCCGTGGCTCTCGACCGCGGTGACGGTCCGGCCGACCGCCTTGGTGACCGCGAAGTACTGGTGCGGCTTGGCGATCCGCTTCGCCAGGCCGTCGGCACCCTCGTCGAACGCGGTGAACGAGCGCTGGAGCTGCAGGAAGCGCTCCTGATTGAACAGCCCGAAGAGCGCCACCTCCAGGCCGGTGGAGTACTCCTCGGTGCTGTCGTCCAGCGCGACGGGCTTGCCGTCGTCGTCGACGTTCCAGGGCGAGAAATGGTGGAGCGGGGTGAACGGCGTGCCGTACTTGGCGATGATGCCGTCCGAGGCGACAGTGCACACCGCGAACCGGAAGGCCACCGGGAATTCACGCAGGTAGGTCTGCAGCTGGGAGTGCGCGGCGGCCACGTCAGCCTGCTCGCTGCCGGCCTTCTTCAGTTCGACGATGCCGACGGGCATGCCGTTGCAGTACAGCACGACGTCGAAGCGGCGCCGGTAGTCGCCCTGGATGATGATCACCTGGTTGACGGCGAGCCAGTCGTTGGCGTCCGGGTCAGTGCTGACGAGCCGGATCGTGGGCGTGATCTCGGTACCGTCAGCGTCGATGTAGCTGACTCCGCGGAAGCCGTCGACGAGGTAGCCGTGGAGGCGGTGGTTCTCCGTGATGGCGTCCTTCGACTTCGGCGACGTGATCTCGGCGAGCGCCTGCTGGAGGTACTGCGTGGGCACGGTCCGGTTCAGCGTCCGCATCGCCTCCAGGAGACGGGACGGGATGACGAGCTCGTCCCAACTCTGCCGCTCGCCCGAACCCGGCGCGATGGCGGTACCGTGCAGCGGCTTCCACCCGAGCTCGCCGAGCGCCTCCAGCGCGAGCTCCTCCCACTGCTCCTCGCTGAACCCAGTCGCCGTCGCAGCCATCTACAGCGCCTCCTTTACCGTTTTCTCGGCCTCTTTGACGCGGAGCTTCCCCGACATCAGGTGTGGCAACATTTCGTCACGTGTCGCGACCAATGATTGATTCTCCTGGTCCAGGGAAAAGACGTACTCGCGCAGCGGTGCCGCAACCGCCTCGAACGCTTCAACGCCGCTCGGTTTCAGCAAGGGGACAGGCGCCTCGGCGAACCGATCCGGCCGTACCGCTGGATACGCACTGCCTTCCGCTGAACTCTCGAGGTAGGTCGTGAAGGATGGCAATCTCGTTGCTTCATAAAGATATGCGAAGCCGACTGTTCGAGGAGATAGCACTGAAAGCCCAGTTGAAGCAACCAGCAGCTCGTCGTCAGAGAGATTCAGTGCATGTGATCGTCGGTTTGGGCGAACAGTCGACCATACTGTGTCTCCCTTCCGTACTCCGCGTCTCGCCCGGCTCGGTGCATTGTCCCAAGAAGATAGAGCCGGGAAGTCGAACCTGCCCACGCTGACCGAGGAAATATCGATGTACCGCAACGAGCCTCCGGACACTGGCCGCCTGACCTCAGCGTTAATCTCCGCTAGCTCTCCGAGAGCCACATCTTCAACCGGTGCCGAAGTAAGCGCCTCTAAGAACAGAGCCGCGACGTAGTCGTCGATCGTGCCAGCGGTCTCGATATTGGCCGCGATCTTATCGTCAAGCGCCCCGAGCACCCTCGCGATCGCCCGTTGCTCATAAAGACTTGGAGTTCGGTAAAGGAAGTTCTTGATCGCCCGCGCGCTGAGGTTTTGCTGTGCCGCGCCGTTCGCCTCTGAAACAATTCTTATCCTGTCATTTAGAAGAACATAGAACAGCCATCGTGGCTCCGCCACGGCTGGGTCCACGACCATGGCACATGCAGCCTGGTTGCACGTGGCTGGCTCGCTGAGGATGCCTAGGCGGCCGACAGTCGCACCGTACATGGCCAAGAGAACTGTATGCGGTGGGAGCAGCTTCGCTGAAGAATTCGCTACGCCATCCTCGGAGATGTACTCGTCATACTTAGTGAGGTACCCGTCCATGAGATCACCAGTCTTTATCCATGGCACCCTGCCGGGATTGAAATACCTAGAGTTGCTCCGGCTAGGGGTCCCCCCGCTCGTAACAACGGCGCAGAGGTCGCCCACTGATCGCAGCTCCCATGGTGACTCAGAGTGCCCGGATGCACTGTACGACATCAACTCTCCCAAGTTGCGCCCGGACGACCGCTTCCAATCGTGCGGACTCGTCCAATTGCTCGAACAATTCCTTTGTGAGTCGCTCGACCTTCTCCTCGATTGGTTCTCCATCGTCTGCGATGTCTGCGGCACCGACATAGCGCCCTGGCGTCAGCACGTAGTCCACCGCCTTGATCTCCGACAGGCGGGTGGACTGGCAGAAGCCAGCCACGTCGCCGTACGTCCGCCCCACTTCAGCCGCAGATGCGGTGCTGCGCCAGGCGTGGTACGTGTCGGCGATCCGCGCGATGTCGGCATCGGAGAACGCGCGCTCGGCACGGTCAACCATGTGGCCGAGGTTGCGCGCGTCGATGAAGAGGACCTGTCCGGTGCGGTCCACGGAGCCGCGTTTGCCCGCTGACTTGTCCTTAGCAAAGAACCAGAGACACGCAGGGATGGGTGTACTGCGGAACAGCTGCGGGGGCAGGGCCACCATGCACGACACCAGATCGGCCTCAACCAGCTGAGCGCGGATCTCGCCCTCGCCGCCGGACTTGGAAGCCATCGACCCGTTCGCCATCACCACACCAGCGCTGCCGCCGGGGGCCAGCTTGGAGATGATGTGCTGGATCCACGCGTAGTTAGCATTGCCCGCCGGTGGCACACCGAACTTCCAGCGTGGGTCCTTCTCGCTGCGCGACCAGTCCTTGATGTTGAACGGCGGATTCGCGAGGACGTAGTCGGCCTCCAGGTCGGGGTGCTGGTCACGGGCGAACGTGTCACCCCAGCGGCTCGCAAGATTGCCATTGAGTCCGTGGATCGCGAGATTCATCTTCGCCATCCGCCAGGTCCGCTCGTTGAGCTCCTGGCCGTAGACGGCGATGTCCGAACCCTCGCGGTGGTGCGCCTCGAGGAACTTCTCCGTCTGCACGAACATGCCACCCGAGCCGCAGCACGGGTCGTAGATCCGGCCGCGGGTCGGCTCCAGCACCTCGACGAGCACCCGGACTACACCGGCCGGCGTGTAGAACTCCCCGCCCCGCTTGCCTTCGGCTGCGGCGAACTTCGCGAGGAAGTACTCGTAGACCTCGCCCAGCAGATCGCGTGCCTTCGTGGCGCCCTGGCCGGTGAACCGGGCGCTGTTGAACAAGTCGATCAGCTCGCCCAGCCGCCGCTGGTCGACATTGTCCCTGTTGTAGGTCCGCGGCAGCGTCGCGGCCAGCGACGGGTTCGCGCCCATGAGCAAGTCCATCGCGTCATCGATGAGTTCGCCGATGGACTTGGGCGCCTGTCCCTTCGCCGCGGGGAGCCCCTTCGCGTGCTGCGCAAGATAAGTCCACCGGGTGTAAGGCGAGACCCAGAAGACCCCGGAGCCGGTGTACTCGTCGACGTCGTCGAGCTGGTCCACGATCTGATTTTCACCCCACCCGTCGGCCGTCAGCTCGGCGCGAATCTGCTCGCGGCGTTCATCGAACGCGTCCGAGACGTACTTGAGGAAGACCAGCCCCAGGATGACGTCCTTGTACTGAGAGGCGTCCATGGAGCCGCGCAGCTTGTCGGCGGCCTTCCACAGGGTGTCCTTGAGCTCCTTCATCGTCGACGGCAGGGGGTCGACCTTCTTCTTCGGCGGCACGTTCAGCCTCGTTCCATGGGATCGATGTCGGTGGTCAGCGCGAGCGACCCGCTCGCGACGCCCCGCGTGACCAGGTGGGTGAGCTCTTCCACTAGCGCCAGTCGATCCAGCGCTTGCGTGCGCTGGCGCTCGAGGTCCGCCAGCGCGTCGATCAGCACTGCTCGCTGGGTGGTCGGCACTCGGCGGATCGGCCAGTTCCGCCACGCCCTGGCCTCCGCCGGCATCGCGTTGACGTCGCCGGCCAGCACCTCGGGCACGAGTCCGCCCGATGATGCCGGGTTGATCCGCAGCACCCGGGCGGGGGCGACGACGACCGCGCCGCCGTCGGCGTCCACCAGAGCGCAGGGGCGCGGGCTGGTGCAGAAGACGACGTCCCCGGGCTCGGTATAGCGACTGCTGGCACAGCCGGCCTCGAACGCCAGCCGATCAATACCCCCGGTCCCCGTACGAATGGCGCCCGTCAGCTCCTCCGGACCGAAAACGCGAACCGCGCCGCCCGACAGATCGGCGGGGTCCAGCCGGTTGCCCGGGATCATCCGCACCTGCCCCGCGGCCACCGCGTCACCCAGCGCCAGGGGTGGCACGAGGTCCTCTGCACCGTTCCGCGCCTCGACGACCAGCCCGGGGTGCGGGGTGTCTGCGGAGTGCAGCGCTGTCGTGAGGTCGGCGATCCGCAGCGCGAGCTCGGGACCGGACACCCGGGACGGCCGCACCGCTGCGGGGTGGTGTGCGACGAGATCTCCGCCGCCGGCCAGCAAGCTCCGGGTCAGTGTCGGGCGCGCGAAGCGGAACGCGTGGGCGGTCACCGTGCGCCAGTCGGCCATCGCCACGACGAGGTCACTCACCAGGTCACCGATCGCGGCCGCGTCCAGGCTGACGTCGGTCAGGTCGGCGACCATCGTCCAGCGATCCTGGAGCGGAACATCCCCGTAGGCCGGGCCCAGCACCCACAGCGCGAGCGCCTGCCGTGGCTTGGTGACGACCAGTCCCTTGGGCAGGCGGACGATCGCCCGCACCGACCCGTGCCGCAGCAGGACGTCGCGCAGCTCGTCCGCCCGCCGTTTCCGGATCCGGTCGCTGAGCACGCTCGCCGGAGCGACGATCACGGCCCGATGCGTGTCGTCCATCTGGAGCACGACGTTGTCGATCGCCGACAGGATCTCCTCAGCCGTCATCGCCGGGCGACCCGGGCTCGGGTACTGCGCGAGATGCACCGCGGGGCGCGCCACCGCCCACGAGCCGTCGTCATCGACCGTCAGGGTCTCGCAGTGGACGCCGTGCACCCGCAGGCGCCGCCGCGCCTGACGCGAAGCGGAGTCGCGATGCCCCGCCGTCATCACCGTCGCCGTGATCTCGTGACGGCGCACCAGTGACACGAGCAGGTCGCTACCGCCACACGTCGGATCGACGTAGACGGCCGGGTCCAGCCCGGCGTCGGCCGCAAGGTCGACCGCCAGGGAGCTGGCGAGTTCGTGCACGCACTCGTGCAGCGCGACGGTCGTGTGTCCGGGCTGGACCAGCCGGTAGCGTGCCTGCATGAGCTGCTCGAACGCCTCGGCGCCGTGGTACGCGGCGTCGGCGGCCTCGTCGGCGTAGTGGCCGAGGGTCGAGCGTCGCTCACCGAGGGCGTCGATCTCGCTCAGCAGGAACTCGTCGTCGGGATCGGCGTCGTCGGCGAGATCGAGGAGGTCGTCGTCGGTCAGGCCGGTGAGGCGCTCGCCGGAGATCTCCTTGAGGCACAGCAGCGCAGCGAGGCCGTTGAACACGACCTCGTCGTCCTGGGCAGACATCCCCATCGGCGACGCGAACGCCGCGACGTCCGCGCGCGCGTCAGGATTGTTGCCCCGTCCCGTGAGCTCTAGCCACTCCACGACGGCACCGGCGTCGAACCGCTCCTCGCCGCGGACCTTGGCGAACGGTTCGGGGAAGGCCGGGGCTGACACCGCCCCCCGGCTGCGCCACACGGACACCACCGGCCGCTGCACCTTCGCGAGGCGGGCGACGTCGACCAGCGTCATCTGCAGGGGCACGGTGATCACCGAGTCCTCCATCGACCCACCTCCCCTACGCCGGCTCGTCGAGCTCCCGCAACGCTGTGTCAGCACACTAATCGCGGCATTCTCCCGTACGTTACCTCCTTCGCGATAAGCCCTCTTATCGGACTTCATCATTGCGGCGCCGGTTGCCTTCGCTCAGCCTGGAACGCGTCCAACGGCCCTGCGCCGTGACTACGAGCGCAGGAGACCCGGCGCGATGAACCAGCACAACGGCCAGGCGCCACTCAGCGCGTACTACGACAGCGACATGCCCGCAGTCGTCATCCGACACCTCACGGTCAACGATCCTGCGGTCGTCGCCGAATCGCGCCGGTGGTCTGCCGGTCGGCGCGGAGCTGCGGTCGGGGACGGGGACATGGCCGGCAGCGAGCTGTCGACCTTCGTGACCCAGTCACTCATCGTCGGAGCGCACGCCATCGCTACCGCCGGGGGCGCTCAGGACACCTTCAACCTCGAACGGCTCGTCTCGGACGTCGGGGCGCGCACCGCGGAGTCGACCAGTAGGGCCGTGGACTCGACGGCCGACGTCGTGAACCGGGCGGCCGAGGCGATGCAGAAGACGTCCACCGAGGCCCGGCAGGCCATCGCTGAGGCCGGCAAGGACGCCCGGCAGAGCTTCGCCGACAACGTCGACGCTGCCAGGAAGAGCCTGCTGGCGGAGGTTCACCGGCTCGTGGGAGGCGACAACCCGGAGCTGGCAGCACGGCTGGCGCCGATGTTGGAAGGGTTCGGCCGCGACCTCGACACGAGGGTGGCGAAGCAGACGAGCGAGCTGTTCGCCCGGGCCGCGAAGCAGTTCGACCCCGACGACCCGACCTCCCCGATGTCCAAGCACGCCCGCGAGCTGCAGAAGCAGCAGGAGACCCTCTCGGCGACGCTGGAGCGCAACCACCGGGACCTGGCCACCAAGGTCGAGGAGCTGGTCACCGCGGTGAAGGTCGCGGGATCCGCCAAGGAAGCAGCAGCGACAACCGCCGGGACCACACCGCTCAAGGGCCACAACTACGCCACCGAGGTTCACGCCGTCATGGAGCAGATCGCGGCCGGCCTCGGCGACGAGTACACCGACACGGGAGCCGTGCCCGGTCGAATCGCGCGAAACAAGAAGGGCGACGGCGTCGTCACGGTCGACGGCGGCGCCGCGCGCATCGTCCTGGAGATGACCGACTCGAAGCGGGCGAACTGGAACGACTACCTCGACGAGGCCGAGCGCAACCGCGACGCCGCAGCCGCGCTCGGCCTGGTGCGTGAGACTGCGCAGAACAACGGCAGCACCATCCGTTGCCTCGGCTCGCGCAGGATCGTCCTGGCCTTCGACCCGGCCACCGACGACCCGGAGCTGCTGCGCGCGGTGATCCAGTTGTTGCGGCTCAGCGCGCTGGCCGCGCGCACCCGCCAGGACCGGGACGAGATCAACACCGCTGAGGAGAAGATCTTGGAAGCTCTGGCGCTGCTTGTGAAGATCGACGACATCAAGAAGGTCGCGGGATCGCTCCGCCTGGGTGCCGGCAAGATCGAGCAGCAGTCCGACGACCTCCGGTCCGCCCTCACGCGCCTGCTCACCCAGGCCCAGTCGGCGCTGTCCGCGGCGACTCCGGACGCCGCAGCGAGCGCCGCCTGACGTGCATTCCGTTTCCGCCTCGTGACCCGGTGCGGATCAGTGACATCAAATCGAGTCGGCGCGGGAGACGGTGAGCGATTCAGCCGTGGTGCGCATCGCCGTACGGGCTCTTCGCCCAGATCACCGCGATCATGTGGCGTGCCGGGCCGCTCGGGATCGGCGAAGTGTCCGGCGGCCTCGCCGGCGAGCGAGCACCAGTTCGACCTGGGCATGCAACCAGTCGCGGAGGTCACCGGCCGAGCGTGGCGCGGTGGACGAACGGCGAGTGACAGAGCGGTGACAACGTCTCGAGAGGTGCGTGGCATGACACCCTTGGGGGCATGGCTACTACCGGCGTCGGTGGTCGGGTTGCGGAGGAGCGCAAGCTCGCCGGGCTCACCCAGCAACAGCTCGCCATCCGCGCGAACGTCTCGACCAGCCTGATCCGGGCGGTGGAGCAGGGACGCTTGCCCGCCTCGCCCTCCTTCGTCTCGGCCGTCTCTCGCGCGCTCAGCGTCGGAGTGCCCGACCTACTCGATCAGCCGTTCCCCCGGGAGAGCCGGGCCGACCACCGGATCCACAGCACGGTGCCCGGGCTCCGCCGCGAGTTGGCGTCCTACGCGCTGCCGCCGGATGAGACGCTGCGACCCCGTCCGCTGTCCGAGCTGGCCCAGGCCGTCGCCGAGGCGTCCCGGCTGCGCCACCAGGCTTCGCTGCACGCCCTCGGTATCGAGCTGCCGGGTCTGCTCGAAGAGCTACGCGCTGCCGTGCACGTGCACCAGGGTGCCGACCGGGAGCAGATATTCGGGCTGCTCGCCGAGGCCTACGCCGCGGCCGGACAGGTGGCCTACAAGCTCGGCTACTCCGACCTGTCCAGCCTCGCCACCGAGCGGGTGGAGTGGGCCGCTGCGCAGGCCGGCGACGAGCTGGCGGTGGCCGCCGGTGCCTTCTACCGTGCCGGGGAACTGATCGTGGCCGCGAACTGGAACGGTGCCCAGAGCTTTCTCGACGGCGCTCGGCACGACTTCGAGGACCGGCTCAGCACCGGCGACGAGGCCGCGCTCTCGATGTGGGGGCAGCTCCACCTGAAGTCGGGCCTGGCTGCCGCCCGAGCGGGGGACCGCGACACCGCTGATGACCACCTGGCCGAGGCGCAGGACGTGGCCGTACGGGTCGCTCCGGACCGGGATGATTACCGGCTCGCCTTCAACGCCGACTCGGTGAAGATCTGGTCCGTCAGCCTCGCGGTGGAGATGGCCGACGGCACCGAGGCGGTGAAGCGCTCGGAGGCCTTCGCTCCGATGGTCTCAATGCCCCGCGAGCGGGTGGGCCACTACTGGATAGACCTCGCCCGAGGCTGGCTGCTGCACGGCGACCGTGAGCGGGCGCTCTCCAGCCTGATCAGCGCCCGGCACACCGCACCGCAGCAGACCCGCTACCACCCGATGGTCCATGAGACCGTCCGCATGCTGGCCCGCCAGGACCGGCGCCGCAGCGACGGCGTCCAGGGATTCGCCGCCTGGTGCGGGATCGGCTGACCCCGAACGACGAAGCGTCTCGGCAGCGGTGATGACCGCCAAGGTCTCCGGCCGGCCGGGGCGGGGCCGTAGCGCCCTCGGCATTGCCGTCCGTCGATGCACGGGGTCCTTCGGGACCGCGCGCCACACTGGTGACCTGACTCAGAGGAGCAGCGTCATGGCCCTTCCGGTGCCGCCCGTCCGTCCCCTGACCGTGGCGGAGTACGCCGCGCTTCCCGAGGACGGCGAGATCCGCTACGAGCTCCAGGAGGGCATCCTCGTGATGGCCCCGAGCCTGATCACCGACCACCAGCGATGCCTCCGGCGCCTCCTGCGCGAGCTCGAGGATCAGGTGCCGGACGGACTGGAACCAATTCCCGACGTCGACATCGACCTGCAGCTGGTCCGGCCCGCTCAGCCCGGGTTCGTCCGGCGTCCCGACCTGGTCGTCGTGACGTGTGCGGCGATCGAGCGCACCCGGCGAGAACGGGGACTGCTACGCGCGAGCGACGTCGTCCTCGCTGTCGAGATCATCTCGCCCAGCTCCCGCCGGATGGACACGGTAGTCAAGCACGGCGAGTACGCCGATGCCGGCATTCGGCACTACTGGGTCGTCGACCTGGACGGAGATGTCAGCCTCACGGCGTTTCACCTCGCCGGAGACTTCGATTACGCCAGCGCCGCCCCGAGCACCGGGATCTTCACGGCTGTGGATCCGATTCCCGTCCGTCTCGACCTCGACGGGCTGGTGTAGCGCAGTCCCGTGGGTGGTTCGTGCGATCCACGCCAGCGCGCCTGGGGCGTGCTGGCGCCGATCCGGCGGCGACGGTGTCCGAGCCGTCGGCGGGCTCGCTCATCGGGTTCGGGCGCGCCCTGCGTGCCGGCGAGCTGGACCCGCTCGCTGCCCAGCCGATCCTGCACAGCTTCGACCCTCGGACGGGCTGGACGAACGCTCACGGCAGCGACTGGCACGGGTGCAGGTCGAGCCGGCGGTGCTGCTGGAGCACCTCGAGGGTCGGCTGGTGCAGCGGCCGCCTTGGTACCGGCCACTCGCGCGACGGCGGTACACCGCACTGACATTGTTCGCAGGCGGGCGCCGCCGACTCGAACCGGGCACGCGCCTCCGTTCACACCCTCCCAGCCTGTCACGATGGACGGCGGCGCCTGGCTCGTCGCGCACAGGTACGCGAACTCCGATGCCCCACGCCTCCCCAGTCGAAGTCGCCGTGGTGGCGCAGCCGCCCCGCCGCGACCAGCGACCGCAGCAGGTGCATCACCGCCGCTCCCGATCCTCCGCTCGGCGTCAGCGTCCTCGTCCGGCTTCCTCCGGCACGCAGTGGCCCCCGGCGACGACCCCGGTAGCACTGGTCGCGACGGAACTGACTACGGCTCCGTGAGTTCGGCGGGTGTAACGCCGCGCTCCCGATCGGGGTCGTACCCGCAATGCCCACAGGGCGGGGCGGGGGGCGGCCGCAGTGGCATGGACGGGTGCATCACCGGGCGCGCCGTAGTGGCCGCCGCAGCGCGGGTCAGCTCGTCGTCGGGATCGGCCCGCAGTTCCTTCAGCGAGTGTGTCCGCATGTCGGCGAGCTGGGAAGCCAACTGTTCCGGGTCACCGTCGGCCAGAGCGACCTGCAGCCCCTCGGTCAACCAGCGGACGGCCATGGCGTGATCCCCGACGTCCGCGTACGCCAGCCCGGCATGGTTGTACAGCCACACATCGTTCGGGTACTGCTCGCGCAGCGTCGTGTAGGTCGCCTCAGCCTGCTCATGCCGCCCAGCCAGCAGGTGCCATTCGGCGACGTCCGCACGGGGGTGCGGTTGTGCCCAGGCACCGTGCTCGATGCCGGCCTCGATAGCCACGATCGCGCCGTCATAGTCGCCCAGCCTGCCGAGTGCCCTGGCCAGCTCCGCCCACAGCTCGGGTTGCGAGAACGCGTGCTGCGAGCACGGATGCCCGAGCGCCGCACGCAGCGCATCGACGTGCGCCGCCGGATCGCGCTCAGTCGCTGACAACTGCCGCTCGAGCGCGGAAGTCTCCGCTACGGACCGCCTGGCGGTGATCACAGTCACACAGTCGATTGTGCACCGGCCGACAACGGCCCCACCGTCCGGGTGCGAAGGTTTCGGGGAAGCCCGCCACGTCGGCTCATGAGGCTCACGCCAGCGGACCCTCCCCGCCGCGTTGTCCTGGTCTCGCACCGCGAACGTGGCCGTCGACTACGCCGTTCTCGCGGCATGGCCGCCTTGCGTCCCGCTCCCTACGTCGTTCAGTTTGATCCACCTGCGAAGTCGTCCAGTTCTCTCGCGTGTGGTGGTACCGCGCATGGTACCACCAGTAGTACCATGGAGGGATGGCTACGAACCTGCGCCTGCGTCCAGACGCCGAAGCCGCGCTGCGGGCAGAATCCGAAAGGTCCGGTCGCTCGCAACAGGAGATCCTGCGCGACGCTCTCGACTCCTACCTGGACCTCGCCAACGCCGAGCAGCCCAGCCGTGACGCTCTGTTTCGGTCCAGCGCACTGCTCCCCCCGCGGACCTCATACCGAAAGGTCACGCCTACCACGACCTTGCCGACCGGGGTCACGGGCCTTGACCTCCTCGATCGGGACGAGCGGCGGTAAGGGTGCGCGTCTATCTGGATAGCAGCGCCGCCCTGAAGCGAGCCATCGCCGAATCCGAGTCGGCCGATCTGATCGTCACCCTCGACAAGCACCACACCGACGGAGACGTGCTCGTCGCCTCGTCGTTGGCCTGGGTCGAGGTTGCCCGCGCCCTGCGCTCGCTGCACAGCGCGACACTGGCCGAGGTCGCCGACGACGTGGACGCAGCACTGTCGGGGGTCGCCGAACATCCCCTCGTCGCAGAGGTGGTCGCGCTCGCCCGGCGGGTGAGCCCGGCCGTACTGCGCTCCCTCGATGCGATTCACCTGGCTTCGGCGCTCCTGCTGGATGCGGATGTCATGCTGACCTACGACCAGCGCCTGGCCACAGCGTGCCTTGAAGGCGGCCTCGCCGTCGCGGCGCCGGGTGCTCGTCGCGACCGGTGACGAGGACCGGCGGGCCTTCACGCACATGGACCTGAGGATGCTGGTCTACCTCGACGGACGGGAGCGCACCCTGGAGGAGTTCACAGCGATCACCGGCGCGGCGGGGCTCGCGATCACCGCCGTCATCCCAGCCGAGCAGGGGAACTCGCTCATCGCGCGCATCCTCGCGTGAAGGGCTGCGCGCGGGGCCGCAGGTGGTGCCGGCGAAAGCGCGTCGACTGCCCGGCCCCCGAGGAGCGGGATCACTCCGGGGGGTCGGCGCCGCAGGAGTCGCAGACCTCGGGTGAGGTGCGTTCGGCCAGCCGCCCGCAGGCTGGGCACACCAGGTGCGCCCAGCAGGCAGCTTCTCCACCGGGCTCCTCCCGCGCGCCGCCCGGCTCCCCTCCCGGCACCTCCGATGCACTCGCCACCCGAGCACCCTAGGTCGGGCGAGCCACCGGGGGCGAGGGAGGCACTCGCCGCGCTGCGCCCGGTGCTCTGCCCGACCGGCCTTTCCGGCGGCCACCACCCACGGATACCCTGAACGTTCCAGGAAGGCGACCTGCTCGCCGGCAGGACGGGCGGCCACCGCGGTCCCGAGTGCTGCCGGTGCTCGCCGAGTGACCCGGGACCATACCTTCAGGAGTCGAGGCGCCATGGCACACAACATCCGAGCCTCCGACCGCGCGGCCTTCAAGCGGTGCCGCC
>JBBJMF010000150.1:0-4686 GCA_037719575.1 Nocardioidaceae bacterium | reverse complement strand
GGCGCTGGCGTGGTGCATCTGGGAGGACACCCACGTGTCGTTGATGCCGGGGTGGTGAGCAGTTCCGGCTCGACGCCGACTTGGCCGCCGACGCCATCTCCGAGTGGCTGACGCTGATCAACTCGCCCGGCGCGGCCGCTTACCGCCCTGAGCTGGCAGAGGAACTGCGCGGCGACGGCCAGACTCTGCACCTGCACGCCACCGACGAACCGAGCCTCGGCGAGTCAGGCGAGTGGCTGATCCGACGCGGACCAGACGCGGTGACCTGGGAACACGGCCACCAGAAGGGCGACGTCGCGGTGCGCGGCTTGGCGGTCGACCTGCTGCTGGCCCTGCTCGGCCGGATCCCGGTGAACGACGAGCGGGTGGAGGTCGTCGGCGACACCGCGTTGTTCGAACACTGGGTACGTCACGTCACTTTCTGAGCGGCCTGCTGGTCGCTCAGCCGCTCGACGCGGTGCACTCACGCGGCTGTTCGAACAGGCTGCTACTCGAGGTGGTGCGCCTTGAGCCAGGTCACTCTTCTGCGGTTCGACGCTTGAGCGAGCCAGGCATCCTGCACTACTTCGGCCAACTCCTTCCGGGTGAGCTCGCCGATCCGGCTCGCGCGCAGTAGCACCGACCGGTGGCCGTCAAAGTGCGGGGTCGTGAAGAACGGCGACTCCTGATCTTGGACCCAGGCTTGCTTGTCCGACTCGGAGGCTACCCAGAACACGATCACATCCGGGTAGCGTTCGCCGGTCTCAGGGTCGGTCGCGTCCCCCCGGGGGTTGCGGAAGAAGACGAACGATTTGCCGCCAACTTGATAGACAGGATTGCCGCTTGGCCCGCGTTCGACGGTCACGTGGGGCATGCCCAGAGCTAGTTCGTGCACGTCCCCGACCCGCGCGCGGTGCTGCTTCGCCGACATGGCAGCAGCGTAGGCGGCGCGGCCGGAGAAAACCCGCACCACGACCGAACTGGCCGGACGGGTGGCCCACGGTCAGGAGCTGCACTGCAGGAGGATCCGCTTACGGAGACCATTCGACGGCCGTCAGCGGCGCTCGTCGGGAGCCATCGCGGTCATCGTCCACCTTCACAGCCGGAGGCGTCACTCATAGCCCTTGGGTCGTGCTCGGCCAAACGTTGCCTCGTTGCCCAACCGGAGAGCCTCGATGCGGTTCGGATGGATCCGGTAGACGAACGGGCCCGGGCGCGTGCAGGCCGTCGCTATCGCCTCGAGGTTGGCGCGCACACGAACGACGTTCTCCTGTGCGGTGACGTTGCCATTGAGCACGAACTCGCGTAGGCCACTGTCGAGCAGGGCTGCTCGTTCGGCTGGCCGGCGGCTTGCGGTGCTTGGAGTCGCAGCAGAAGACCGGCCAGTCGTGCTCGGCTGCCTCGAACATCCACGTCTCGTCCTCGATCTGCTCGCTGGCCTGGACCCCGTAGTGCTCGGCGATCGTCACGATGCTGAGCCCGGCCGCTCGGAGCCCGTCGGGGAACGCGATGCGTCCGAGATCCCGGTCGATGAAGAAGGTCGGTAGCTCGACGCCGTCAGGCCGCTTCGGTGTGGACACGCAGCACACTCAGGAGGTCGTTGCGAGGGACACCGAACTCGTCGGTCAGCGCGTCGATGTCGGTACCGGCCTTGAACGCTGCGATGACGGTCTCGAGGCGCACCGCTCCCCTGCCGAAGATGGGCAGACCGAACGAACGCTTCGGATCGACCACGACGTCCGCTGTGCCGTACTTGGGCAGGTGGATGCGCTGCGCCCAGCCGTCGGAGGCAAAGTCGACCCGGCGCAGGTAGCTGTCGATGATCTCGTTGAAGACCCGCTGGTCGTTGCGGACGACGACGAGCTCACGAGCGCTGCGGGCCTCGGGGGTGTCGCCTTGGGACTCGGCGAAGTCGTAGAGCACCTCTGCACCGTCGGTGTAGAGCGACCGCGATGCCAGCACGTGCTCGATGCCGAGCTCGTCTCGGAGGCGCTGCAGGGCCGGGTGGATGCGCTGGAGGGGAACGCCCGACCGTCGGATCGCGGCGAGCGCGTGTGCCTCGGCGAGGCCGACGAAGGGCACCGAGACCCCGGCGTCGCGAGGAAGCGTGGTGACGATCGCCTCGCCGATGACGGGACGCCGGTCGTGGCATCGACGCTCGTAGCCATGCGTCCAGGTGCGGAAGGTCGACACCGGGACGTCGATGTGGTGGGCAGCCTCGGTCACCGAATAGAGCGGCACGTCGAAGCGCTCGTCGGGGGAGGCCATGGGGTGATTCTGACACCGAGGCACGACGTTGCTCGACATTGCCGGTCAGGGCACGCCGTAGCGCCTGCTCAGCGGCCTTCAGCGACTGCGTTGACGCCGGTCAGTGGAGTCCAGCAGGGTGGTAGTACGTCGAGGGGGCGGAGGTCGTGCTGATCGAGCCGAGCGCGACGGCCAACACCGGCGACACCCCCAGCGAGCGGCACACCCTGTAGCGCCAGTCGCTGCTCCCCCGGCCACAGCAAGATCGAGAGCGCTCTGCCGCTGCAGCTGGTGCCGTCGTGTAAGCCGATCTCGCTGCGACACAGCCATGACGGCGAAGCCGTCCGGCGAGTGATGAGTCGAGGTCCGAGGACTGGCCCCCTACCTTGGTACAGGTGGGCAAGGTCTTCGACGGCATCGACGAGGTCTTGGCCTCGTGGATCAGGGCGCAGCCCGTGTGGTTCGTCGCGACCGCACCGCTGGCCGCCGATGGGCACGTCAACGTCTCTCCCCGCGGGCCCGCCAGCCTGTCCATCCTCGGGCCTCGCCAGGTGGGCTGGGTCGACCACACCGGAAGCGGTGTGGAAACGATCGCGCACCGACGCGAGAACGGCCGCATCTGCCTGATGTTCGCCTCCTTCGACCGCCGGCCCCGCATCGTGCGCCTACACGGTCGCGGCACCGTCGCGCTGCCCGGTGAGCGGGGAGCGGTTCCGCGTCGCCCTGGCGCCTGCTGCTCGCCGACCCCCCACCCCAGCTGCTCGTCGTCAGCCACGACGATGCATTCCGGCCCGTCGTCGTGGTCGCCCGCGGTGGTGACGCCGTCGGGCCGCTGGGTGAGCGCCACCCCTGCAGTTGCCCGCCGAATGTCGCTCGCACATCGCTAGACCGGTGTCAGGATCACGACAGGGATCCGACGGTTGGTGTACGTGGCGTAGTCGGCGTAGGGCTTGTAGAGCTCGACGAGCCGGGGCCACAGTGCGTCCCGCTCGGCGGACTCGGCGACTCGCGGGCGGATCCGTCGCCGCCCGCGGCCGGGGAGCTCGATCTCGGTCGAGTCCATGTCCATCAGGTTGTGGAACCAGGCCGGATGGGTGTCCGTGCCGCCCTTGGATGCCACGATCATGATGTTCGGCTCGTCGTCGAGGTAGAGCAACGGCGTGGTCCGGGCCTTGCCGGACCGGCGGCCGATGTGGTGCAGCAGCAGTACCGGCGCCCCGCCGATGCGGCCTCCGGCGCGCCCGCCAGAGGCGCGGAACAGGGCGACATTCAGCCGTGTCGCAGCGTGGACGATCTTCCAGAACGGCGAGTCCGCCGAGGGTGGTTTGGACATGTTCGCGAAGGTATCGCTGTAGCGCTCTGTGGTCGCGCTACGGTGAGGGGGTGACAGCGCTGTGGTCCCTCAATGACCAGCCCCGCACCGGCGACCCGCTGCTGCCGGGAGCGACGCCGGCGGCGATCCGGGATGCGCTGCTGCACGAGTACAAGACGGAGTTCGACGCCGCGTACCAGCGCGCGCTCGCCGCCGCCCGCGACGACATGGACCTCACCGACCTGTTTCAGTGCCTGGAGCACTGGCGGCGGGTCGCGCTGCTCCAACGCGACCCCAACCGGTTCGCCTCGATCGCCCGCCGCGCCGCCGAGCGCCTGACCGGCATGCCAGTGCGCGCTGACGAGCCCTTGGCGCAGACTCGTCGCCGCGCCGGCCTGTAGCCGGTGTACCGGGTCACGACCGACGAGCAGTCTCAGCCCCAGATCGACGCGCTCCCTCCAGACGCGTTGGCCTCGTTCGCCGAGGCCCGCGCCGTGCTGGAGGTCGCCCCGTGGGGCGGCGACTCACTCAACGACGACAACCCCGACGCGCCGGTTCGTTCGCTCGCCTTCGGCTCGACCCATCAGGGCCTGGTCACCTATCTGATCGTGGAGCGCCGACGCCGCGTCGACGTGCTCGACGTGCTGTGGCTGAGCTGACCCACGTTGAGTCGGGCTGGGCTGCGCACCGGCGAGAACCCGACCGCCGGCTCTTTCGAGGACATGCAGGCCCTCATCCGGGAGCGGCTGGCCGGTAGGTGTCCTACCGCATCGTTCCCGATCAAGCGGTCTTCGAGCAGGTCGCCGCGTTACCCACCGAGGCCCTCGCCGCGTACGCCGAGGTGCTCGACGTGCTGCAGTTCGTGATTTTCGGCCAGCGTCAAGATCCAAGGTGACGCTGGTTGGGCTCGGCCGAGGACCTCGCCCGGGACCCCGATGCTGCTGGCGATCACCCCGCGGCGGACGAGGGTCGGTTACCGACGCGAGACGACGGCGACACGAGACGTCGGTAACAGTTCACGTCGGTTAAGCTCGTCTTCATGTTCGTCAACCGCACGGCTGAGCTCGCCGCTCTTGAGCGGTGGTGGTCCGGTACTGAGGCGCGGATGGCGATGGTCTGGGGACGCAGGAGGGTGGGCAAGACCGCAC